>NZ_DBHIXS010000002.1:0-323483 GCF_057270515.1 Pseudoleptotrichia sp.
ATATAAACTATGACGCAAAAATGGAGAAACATAAAGCAGGTAACAATGTATTTACAACAGGATTTAGAGTTAATTTTTAGCGACTCATTTTTCTTTAATGTTTATATGATATAAAAAGTTATAATGAAAAAAACATAAACGGGAGAAAAGATAAATGAAAAAAAAGATATTAATTATAGAAGCTTTTATATTGGGACTAATAATAATATTTTCATTTGGTTCAGGTGCAGGAGGGGGACCGTCAGGGATTATTTATACAGAATTTGCAGGAGAAATGGGATATTTTGACTTTGATACAAAAAAATTTGCAGAAAAAATCTCACGAATGGGAAGTGCTTCTTCAAGATACGACGCTTTTGATATTTCGTGGGACAATAAAAAAATTCTGCTCACAATGGATGTTGACGGAGGTTTGAATTTTGATGAAAGACGTTATTTACTGAGGGAAATAAAAAAAGGCTTTAAAGATTATGACAAAGTCAATTCGGGAGGGAATATATTTGACGGTATTATTGAATGGGAAAGTATATCTAATCTTGATGCTTATATTTCTCCTGATGAAAATTATATTGCAATTTCATCACAGCATTTTTCAGACTTGCCCATAACAATTATAGACACACGAACAGGAAAAATTGTAAGTCAATGGGAAGATGAAAAAGTAAACTTTTTAGAATATGGCAAACCTGTATGGACAGCCGATAATACGCTTTATTTCAGAATAGGAAGTTATCTCTATAAATGCAGTCCTCAAAGCGGATATAAAACAGCGACCAAGATACTTCAATTAAAAGAGGGAGCGTCAAATGTTTCAGTTAATCCTCAAGGAACAAAAATTGTATTTACAGTGAACAGGCATATATGGATGTCGGATATAGACGGAAATAATCTGAAACAGATTACTACGAGTAAGACTGTGGAAGGTTTAAGTTCAGGAGGAGAGGGATTACCGATATTTTCTCCCGACGGTAAATATATAGCTTTTTCGAGTCAAGGAACAACAGGAACTCTTTTGGTAAATGAATTTTTTGACGGTTCTTTTGTATCCGCAGTAGGTGGAAAATTCGGATATCTGACAATTATTCCTGCAAACGGGAAATTATATGATATGGATAAGGGCAACAGTGATGTAATGATTGTAAAAGGCGCTAAAAGTGGAGATAGAATACCATTGACAACAACTCCCGTATGGAGAAATAAGTGATAGGAATAAAAATTTTAAAATTTGAAAATAATTTGATGAGTGTTTATGGGAAACTTTGGCATATCAGGTTCGATATATAATTATAAGTTCAAGGAGATTAGGTATGGATATCAATGCAAATAAAGAGAAAAAAACTGAAAAAAATGAAATAGGGAAATACTTTAAATATCAGAAAGTCTCGGAAATTTTTGGAGAACAGTATTTAATTGCTAATTATGAAAATAAAAAAACATCAAAAAATTGTTTCAAAGGAAAGTTGAGTGTATATCAGATAAATAAAGAATGTAAAGTAAAAATTCTGAAAATAAACGGCAGTTTTGATCAGGAAATCGAAGACACTACAAATTCTTCAGAAACTATAAAAATAATAGGTTCTTTGAGTGGGAAAAAGATATTTTTCCTATACTCCGATATAAATTCTAATACAAGGAAAGAAGAAATAATTCATATTGAAAAAAATAATATTCTAATTTTTAATGAAGACGGAGAAAGAAAATATAAAATAAAAGGAAAAAGCCCTGAAATAATAATTATAGATATTCGCATAGATAAAATAATAAAAAATCTTTCTGAAATTGCAGATAAAAATGAGATACAGAAATGGAAAGAAAAGATTTTGAAAATATTTAATAATCAAAAATTTTATTATTGGGAAAATGATCTGGAAGTAGAAATTTTGATTAGGGAAATAAAAAAAATTACATCAATTATAAATATAAATCAGTATTTGAAAATTAAATCCGAAATTGAGAAACTGATGTTTGTCATTATACAGAAACAGGAAAAACTTTCAGAAAATATATATTTTGAGAGTTCAAAAATGGTAATGGGCATAAAAAAGATATTGAGGCAATATTCTATTGCGGAGCTGCCCACAGTAACGGAGTTATGTAAAATTATGAAAGTTTCAAGGTATGATTTGGAAAACTCTTTTAAAACAGTTGAGAAAATCAATATTGCTAAATATTTGAAAAAGAAAAAAATGGAATATTCCAAATTATTATTAATAAAAACTGATAAAAATATATCCGAAGTTGCAATAGAAACAGGATATGAAAATTCAAGTAAATTTTCCGAAGCATTTAAAAAATATTATGGAATTTTACCAAGTAAATATAGAAAAGAAAATTTGAAATTTTAGTAAAAATTTTTTCAGTAAAGAACTCCAGTATTTATATAGGATATTTATAAAGTTTAAAAAAGATAAATATAAAGGAATAAAAAAATAGCGGGAAAATAACAGGAGGAAATGACTATATGGAAAAAACAATGAATAAAAATAAAATAAGGGAAATATTACTTTTATGTGTACATAATGCAAGTTTCGGAGCAGCTGTTATAACTTTTATACTTATGTTGCTTATAGGATTGGGCTTACTTTATAATAAAAGATTTGAAATAAGCCAATTTGTAATTAATTATGATTTTCAGAAAATATTGGAATATGTAGTATTTTATCCTGTGGCAGAAGAACTTATATTCAGAGTTTTTCTTCTGAAAATTCTTATAAATAAAACAAAATACGGAAATCTGATACAGGCAATATTATTCGGGATTATACATTTGGAGCTTCTTAAATTGCCTTACACCATAATTTCAGGAATAGTATATGGAAATGTGAGAATGAAACCCAATCCTTTCTGGGTATCAATACTGTTACATTCTATCTTTAATTTAATTACTATGATAGTTTATAAACCGTTTATAGTAATAATGGAAAAAATTCTACATTTGGAAAATTTACAGATGATAACTTTAATGATAGCATTTATACCGCCATTGATATTATTTATATGGACTTTGAAAATTCTTAACAGGGAGTTTTATAAAAAAGGACTTTATAAAGCAGTCGTATGATATTATGTAAGGAGTGATTTAAATGAAAAAAATATTATTTTTACTTATTTTGATTATAACAGTTCTGGCTTGTGAAAAAAAAGCGGAAAATGAAATTGTAATCCATACATCTTATGATTATACGGAAAATGACTACAAGATAAATGATCTGCTGTATGAAGGTCTTGTAAAAGAAGATGAAAAAGGAGAACTTATTCCCGCATTGGCTGAAAAATGGGAAGTTAGTCAGGATAAGAAGAAATGGACTTTCCATTTAAGGGATAATCTGAAATATTCTGACGGGAGTCCTATAAAAACAGCTCATTTTATTCCATGGTGGGTTAAAGAAAAATCTGCGGAAAATAATGAATTGAACAGACATATAAAATTTACCGAAATAAACGGAAAAATATTCACAATAGAATTAAAAGATATTAATGAACGGGATAAAGATAATTATTTGTCAACAATCTATAGGACAATCACAATGTCTCCTGACAAGAGAGTTCTAAAAAACGGATATGAGTACGATGAAAATCTTGAAACAGGAGCTTATACTTTAAAAAAAATGAGTATAGATAAAATAATTCTGGAAAAAAATCTTAATTACTGGAACAGTAAAAACGTAAAGGCTCAGACAATAGTTTTTAAATATATCAAAGATTCATCAGTTTCTTTAAAAGAATTTGAAAAAGGAAAAGCGGATATTGTACAAATATCACAAAAAAATATGGAAAAATTTAAAAACAGTTCGGAATTAAACAAAATAGAAACAAAGTGGAAAACTTATCTGACATTTAATGACAGACTTGATATGTTTCAAAATCCTAATGTCAAAAGAGCTGTAATAATGGCTATTAAAAATAAAAAGGATTTTACCGGGATTTATGCACAAAAGTCCTATGTTTCTGAAGATGTTATAAAGGCAGTTCCTCCTGTGATACCTGAATATAATCCTGAAGAAGCTAAAAAACTTCTGGAAAAAGAAATAGGAAATGTAAAAGAATTACCCGTTTTGGAATTTATAAGCTATAATCCTGAAAATAGGGAAAAAGCACTGGAAATCAAAAAAAATCTGGAAAAAAATTTAGGATTAAAAATAAAATTGATTTTTTCTTATAATAAAAAATATGAAAAGAGTTATGCTTTTAAAATGGAAGATGACATCTTTGGAAACCCTTTGTTTGACTATCATTGGATTAGAGGAGAAGGAGAATTGGTGAGAAAATTAGATGGAAAATTATATAAGTCTGAAAAAAATAATGAAAAAATAAAATTAATGACCGAGTTAAGCCAATTATATGCAAAAGAACTTCCGTTTTTGCTTATAAATGATAAAGTATATAGATATTACCTGATTAGCTCCAAAGTAAAAGAAATAAAAATCAAAGCTCCTTATGGAGAATATATTATAAATTAGTCTAAATAGTAAAAATAATTAATATCAATCTGATAGCTTGAAATAAATGAAGATAAGAAAATAAAGATATAAAAATATTTTATTGAATTTTATTGAACGAGGAGGGATTTAAAATGAAAGATAATAAAGATTTGTTAAAGAAAACAGGGATTATTTCTTTATTAATAATCCTGATAATTATGATTTTAAGTGTATTCTGGAAAATATACGGAGCTTCTTTAGGACTTTTGATAATATTGGGATTTCCGTACTATACTTTAGCTGCACTGATAATCCTGATTTTAAATTTTACAGGTTCTTTCGTAATTTTGATGAAAAATAAAACTGTCAAAATATGTCTGTCGTTATTTGAAATAGGATATACAGGAGCGTTACTTTTCTATATATTAAAATATACTAAGGACTATACCGGCGGTTCGGGAGGACTTCTGGATGCCGTGCCGAAAATGGAAGCATTTAGTCAGACTTTCAGAATGTCGGGAATAATAGCGGGAATTTTACTAATAATTTATTATGGATATGTCCTTATAATGTCTATAAAAAGCAAAAAGAATTGTAACGAAAATAACAAAAAATAAGAATAACAAAAAGTGAGAAAGAATTATAATAAAAAAATTATGATAGAGAATAAGAAAGAATCCAAATAAAGGATAAAAGAAAATTATGATTAAATAATATAACTAAATAATAAGAGACAATTGTAAAAGAAAAATAGCAAAGAAAGGTGATATATATGAAAAAAATGTATACAATTTTTATACTGTTATTAGGAGTATTCAATTTATCATGTTCCGAAAGTAAGACAGGAACACATTCTGAGAATAAGACAGGAGAAAATATATTTGATACAATGGCGGACACAATTAGTGGATCTAAATTTGAATATAATGTTGCTGAAAGTACTCCTGATACTTTTAATTTAGTACATCTGTTTCTTCCTGAATCTTACGATGCTCAGCTGCTTAATGATAAACACCCTGAAAATATCAGAAATTATGAAGCTGCTGATATTTTTGACCTTTTATTTGAAGGACTTGTCAGAATTGATGAAAATGGTAAAATAGTACCCGGACTGGCAGAAAAGTGGGAAACAAACAAGGATAAAACCAAGTGGACTTTTCATTTGAGAAAAGGCTTGAAATATTCTGACGGAACCCCTATAAAAGCTGAAGATTTCAAAACTGCATTGTTGAGAATGCTGAATCCTGAAATAATATCTCCAAGTACGGATGTTCTTTTTCTTGTAAAAAACGGCAGAAAATTTTATGAGGGAAAAGTAAAAGCTGAAGATGTAGGAATAAAAATATTGGATAACAATGAGACTATTGAACTGGAACTAATCAAGCCGACAGGATATTTTGATATGTTAATGGCAAAAGTCGAATTTTCGCCTTTAAAGCAGGAATTTTTTGGGAAGTTGGGACAAAAATACGGGAAAGCACCTGAAAATACGTTATACTCAGGACCTTATATAATAAAAAGTATAGGAAAAAGAAAATTATTGTTGGAAAAAAATAAAAATTACTGGAACAGCAATAATATAAAAATGAATAAAGTCAATGTTTATGGCGGTTTATGGGACGGAGACGACCATAAAAGAATTGCTGAAAGTAAAGGAATAGATGCAACTGTTGTATATTCTCAGTTCTTTTCAAGAGCCAAACTGAAAAATGACATGAAAGAAACACAGAGATTATCTACAAGTTCTTCTCATTATTATGTTTTCAATACTAAAGTAAATGTATTGAGTAATCCTAAGGTCAGAAAGGCTATAGATGCTGTAATGGCAGGAGAAACAAGGAAAGAATACGGATTTGTTCCGGAATACATCAGTATTAATGGAAAAAATTTCTCTGCTTTAGCTGCAAAAAATGGAAAAATTGAAAGTGAGAGTTATCATTACAAAAATATAAAAGAATTATTAGATGAGGGATTAAAAGAATTAGGAATAAATAAAATGCCTGTTTTAAATATTGTCATTAAAGAAAATTCCATTGACAGGTTCTCAGAAAATTTAAAAAAATATCTTGGAATAGATGTCAAAGTTACAAGAGTGTCTTATAAGGATTTAATTTTAAAATCAAGAAAAAAAGATTTTGATATTATTGAAAACGAAATTTTGTTAGGATTTAGTGATCCGATACTTTATCTTGAAAGATTTGTATCAGACAGTCCTTATAATTACGGTTCTTATTCTAATTCTGAATATGACAAACTTATAAAAATTGCCTCTGAAACAAAAGATATTAACGTCAAAACAGATGTTTTAGTCAAAGCCGAAAATATATATGAGAAAGAAAATCCGGCAGCAAAAATGGGCTATGGTGAAATTACTCGTGTTATCCTCGAAAGACCGGGAATAAAAGGACTGAAATTAGTTCCTTATGGCGGGATTTTATATTTAAGAAATGTCAATAAAGCTAAATAGCAGTCTGAAAAATAAAAATGTTAGACTACTGCTCTTGAATATTTTAGTTCTTGAGTATGTCTAACATTTTTATTTACAGTTTATCTTTTTTATTATATATGCCATTGGACTTTAAAGATAAAAAATATTAATAGTAAAAAGTAAAAAAAAATATAAATCAGTAATATCTTTGTAAAATCTGATTTTCAGCAGGTAGATAACTCTCAACCTATTGCATTCTCGTAAAAAAAATGATATTATTCTTTAATATACAGTAAAGTATATATGTAGATAAATTATAAGTAGGATAGTAGGAGGGTAAAAATGAAAAAAATTTTATTATTACTGGGAGTAATCGCAGTATTTATTTTAAATTGTGGAAATGAAGGAAAGCAGCAGGAAAACGGAAAAAAAGAAAGTAAGAAAAAATTTAAAATCGGGATTACACAGATTGTAACTCATCCTGCTCTGGACAGTGCAAGACAGGGCTTTAAGGACGCGATTAAAGAAGCAGGATTGGAAGTCCTGTATGATGAAAAAAATGCCAATGGAGAGATAACAACTGCAAATCTGATAGCAAGTAATTTTGTAAATTCAAAAGAGGATTTGATATATTCCATTGCGACGACTACAACTCAGTCAGTTTCTCAGGCCACAGGAGATATACCGATAGTATTTTCGGCGATTACTGATCCGCAGTCGGCAGGGATTATAAAAGAAAATATTACCGGAATAAGCGACAGAGTGGACATTAAGCAACAGTTGGAATTACTATTAAAAATAAACAGTCAAATAAAAAAAGTTGGAGTAATATACAATTCTTCGGAACCTAATTCAAAAGTTCAGGTGGAAGATTTGAAAAAAGCAGCTGAAGAGCTTAGATTGACTGTAGTTGAAAAAAGTGTTTCTCAAATAAGTGAAATTCCTCAAGTAACTGATATGCTTATAAGGGAAAGTGATGCGATATATCTCCCGACTGATAACTTGGTAGCTTCGGTTATAAATCTTATAACTGATAAAGCAAAGGCTTCAAAAAAAATAACTTTTGGGGCGGAAGCGGCTCACGTCAAAGGAGGAGCTTTAATTACCCAAGGGATTGATTACTATGAAATGGGGAAAGAGGCAGGAAGAATAGCAGTAGAAATCTTGAAAAATAACAAAAAACCTTCAGAAATCAAATATAAAACAATGGAATTAGGAGAAATTACGATAAATTCGGAAACATTGAGTGAATTAGGTGTTGTTTTACCTGAAGAGATAAAAAATAAAGCAAAAATGATAAATTAAAAGAAAGTGTGGAGGAATATATGAAAAAGATATTATTATTAATATTAGGCTGTCTAATGATTTTAGCATGCGGAAGCAAGGAAGAAAAAAAAGAAACAAAAACGGATACCAAATCGGAAGGAAAAAGTTATAAAATCGGTATTACTCAGATAGTAACACATCCGTCGCTGGATTTGGTAAAGGACGGATTTAAAAAAGCATTTGAAGAAGCAGGAATAAAAGTTGATTTTGATGAAAAAAATGCCGAAGGTAATATTTCCAATGCTAATTTGATAGCAAACAACTTTAAGAGCGGAAAAATGGACTTGGTTTTCGGTATATCAACACCGTCGGCACAGGCTCTGGCAAATAATATATCGGATATACCTGTAATGTTTTCAGCTGTAACGGACCCTGCAAGTGCAAAAATATTAAATAAAAATGTTACAGGAACAAGTGATAAACTGGATAATGTAGGAGAACAGCTGGAATTGCTTCTAAAACTGAAACCTGAAGTGAAAAAAATTGGAGTTCTATATAACCCGTCAGAACAGAATTCTGTCGTTCAGGTAAAAGAAATTCGGGATAGAGCAAAAGAAAAAAATTTGGAAGTGGAAGTACAGGGAGTTACTTCTCTTAGCGAAATATCTCAGGCTACAAAGATTTTGCTTGAAAAAACTGATGCACTGTATCTTCCGACAGATAATACTGTCGTTTCTGCGATAAAACTGATAACATCCGAAGCCAATAATGCTAAAAAACTCGTAATATCAAGTGAAAAATCATCCGTTGAGCAAGGGGCATTATTCACAATAGGATTGGATTATTTTGAATTGGGAAAAAGAACAGGAGAAATGGCAATAGAGATATTAAAAGGAAAACCTGTTTCCGAAATACCTTTTGAAACATCCAAAAAAGTTACTTTGTATTTGAATGAAAATGCAGCCAAAGCTATAGGGATAGACCTTAAAAACCCTGCATTGGCAAATGCCGAACTGATAAAATAGAAACTGATAAAAAAAGAAAAAGGAAGTTTAGAGAAAATGAATGATTTATTGTTAGTGTTTATACAGAGTATGCCTGATGCTATAAAAACAGGTTTCATATATTCAATTATGGTAATGGGAGTGTACATAACATATAAAATACTTGATTTTCCTGATTTGTCTGTAGACGGGACATTTCCAATGGGAGCGTTTATATTTGCAGCTTTTGCCCTTTCAAAAGACGGATTTTTCGGTATTACCAATCCTGTAATGGGACTTGTAATGGCAACAGCAGGAGGAATGCTTGCAGGATATGTAACAGGTGCATTGCACGTATATCTGAATATTGAAGGGCTGCTGTCGGGTATAATAGTTATGACAGGTCTTTACAGTATAAATTACAGAATCATAGGAGTTTCAAACACTTTTATTTCGCCTGAGAGAAGTATATATGAAATAATTTCTTATGATAAAAGTTTTATATTATTTTCGGTAATTTTTATAATATTGCTTGTATTAAAAGGTTTGTATGACTATAATATAAAAGAAAATAAATATGTTGTGAGGACGATAAGTGTATATGCCGTTCTTGTCATATCCTTAATAATATATGTTTTCTTTTCCAAAGATATCAAACTGATGTTGACAGTATTAATAGTATTTATACTGAAAATGATACTGGACTATATACTTACATCAAAATTTGGTTTTGCCCTTAGAGCTTTAGGGAATAATGAGCAACTTGTTGTCAGTTTGGGAGTAAATGAAAAAAGACTGAAAATATTCGGGCTGATGATTTCAAATGGATTTGTAGCATTGTCGGGAGCATTATATGCCCAGTCGATAAAAGTAGCTGATTTGCAGTTAGGGGTAGGAACTATCGTAATCGGGCTTGCGGCTATAATATTGGGTCTTGGAATTATCAAAAAATCACAGGCAGTGAACGAAATATCAATAGTTGTATTAGGTTCTTTACTCTATTATTCCATAATAAATGTGGCATTGATGTCAAATAACTGGACTAAGAGCATATATGATACATTAAAATTGAGTGATAATATGAAGAGCATACTTGAAATAAAACCTACAGATGTAAAAATATTTACAGCTATAATTCTGACTGTAATATTATGGAATGAAATCGCGTCAAAATTAAGAAAAAGTAAGAAAAAAGCAAAATTAATCGAAAAGGAAAGAGGGATATAAAATGATAGAAATAAAAAATTTATATAAAACCTTCTTTTCCGAATTGGGAACAGAAAAACAGGTGTTTAATAACCTCAATCTAAAAATAGAAGACGGAGATTTTATAACAATTATAGGTAGTAACGGTGCAGGAAAATCGACACTGCTGAATGTGCTGAACGGTCAGGTTATTCCTGACAGCGGAGAAATATTTATGAATGGGGAAAATATAACAAATGTTGAGAAATATAAAAGGTCTCAATGGATTTCCCAAGTATATCAAAATCCTACACAAGGAACTGCTCCCTCCATGACGGTTTTGGAAAACCTGTCAATGGCTAAAAATAAAGGGAAAAAGTTTAATTTTACATTCGGTCTGGATGTAAAAAATTTGGATTTCTATAAAGAACAGCTTAAAAGTATAGGTTTGGGACTGGAAAATCAGATTTTTACTCAGGTAGGACTGCTTTCAGGAGGGCAAAGACAATGTCTGTCACTCATAATGGCGACGTTAAATCATCCCGATATACTGCTGCTGGATGAACATACAGCAGCCCTTGACCCGCAAACTTCCGAAATAATACTGGAAAAAACAAAAGAACTTGTAGAAAAAAATAATATAACAAGTCTGATGATAACTCATAATATGCAGGACGCGATAAATTACGGAAATAGACTTATAATGCTTCATTCAGGAGAAATTATATTTGATATAAAAGAAAAAGAGAAAAAAAATCTTACAGTTGAGAAATTGCTTGAAATGTTTAAAGAAAAAGATGCAAAACTCTCAGATAAAGATGTGTTTTAATGAAAAATATAGATTCAAAAATATTTTGTTTTATTTGTATATTTGTAAAAAAAAGATTTATTTGGGAAAGATATTTGTTAAGTAGATAAGATATTAGTAAGAAATTTATAAAAGAACAGATTTACAATATAAATCTATTTGAAATATAAAATTTTAGTTTAAAGATCAAATAAAGAATACTCATCACATAATAAAAATAGGCTGTCTAATAAGACAGCCTTATTTATTTTTAATTGTCAGAAATATTAGAAAGCACTAAATCCGTTCATTTCCATAAATCTGAACAATAAATCATTGATGATTTTTTCATTTTTATGCTTATCATAAGGTAAAGTAAATTCTCCGTCTCTGTTAGTCCATAATCTGTCATAATAGTCAAGAATATTTTTAGAAATATTTTGGTCATATGCCGATATAATTTTCAGCTCATTTTCGAGATTATAGTTTCTCATATTTCTTCTTGTGAAATTTGTTGAGCCTCCATAAGTAATCATATAATCTTTTTTGAGTATGGACAGCATTTTTACATGATATTTTTCTTCTCCGTTGTTAAAAAATTTTACATTTATTTTGTAATTATGTTTTCGTGCGTATTTCATAAGCTCACCCGCAGAAGCTTTGTTAGGAATTCCTGCTTTTGAGTTACTGAGAACTATTTGGATTTCCGCTCCTCTTTTAGCAGCTTTTTTTAGTCCTTTTATCATTTCTCTGTCTGCGAGAAAAAACTGGGAAACTATTATTTTATCTCCGATACCTGTTTCAGCCAGTTCTTTAGAAATATCAAGGGCTGTCTGTCCTTCAGTAAAATATTGCAGTTTAATTTTACCGTTATTTGAAAAAGGGATATTGCTGAAATCTCTGTCAGGAAGCTGTTGTTTAAGACTTCCGTCAGGTTTGGTAATTTTAGCGACAGACTGTTCGGCAGAATAAATATCTTTCAAAATCGGTGATGAAAATTTAAAAGCGACATTGGAATGTCTTGAACCTTCCGCATGGGGATTTGCCGAAGTCAGCATTGCAGTGTTTTCATTCATAATAAGCTTTCTATGGTCGGCTTTGGCATTTAAAGCCCTTAATATGCTTCTTATAGTTACTTTGTCAGTACCTTCATAAACGGGATTTTTTGTTTTCCCTTTATTTTTAGGATTGCCGAAAGGTCTTATAAACAGTCTCCATATCGTGGAATAAGTAAGCATAGGATCCCTTAATTTTGCCAAATCTACATAACCTATATGAACTCCTGCTTCTTCCAATTTTTTATGGGTTTTATTGTCAAAAGCTCCGTAAAAAGTATTGCTTTCGTCAAGAATAAGATAAATCTCCACGTCAGGGTCTTTTTTTCTTTTTTCCAAAATTTTTTCAGAAAATTCTTCCGCAATGTTTAAGGGATGAAGCTTTTCCCTGACACCTTTGCCAAGAAAATCGTTAAAGACAAAAATATCCATTAAAAAAAATTCTTTTGCATTGTCAAGTATATCATATGCCTGTTCCCATATCTGTCTTTCATATTCAGTTTTTCCGTCTTTCTGATAAGTGAGGTCATAATAAAAGTCTACATTGTCGGTATTATAGATTTCTGATTTTGTAGAAAGTCCTTCAGGTAAGGAAACACAGGATAAAATCAAAAGAGAGATACTAATATTTAAAATAATCAGTCTAAATTTCTGCATAAATTGTCCTTCCGCATAATTTATTTATACGTTAATTATAACAGTTTTATCTGAAATATCAAGTATATAATTTAAAATAGCAATTTTTCTGTAAATTTTATCTGAAAATATAATATAAAGTAAAAAAAACATATAATAAGTAGTCTAATTTTCATAATTTATAGTTTTATTTGAAGCTGAAATACGAAACTAAAAAAGATTGAAACAATTTCTAAAATATGTTATTATTTTGTATATAAAAATATGGGAGATGATTTTAAATGAATGAAGTTATAAAACAACTGCAAAATAGAAGATCAGTGAGAGAATTTACAGGGGAAAAAGTAAAAGATGAAGATTTGAAATTGATATTGGAGACTGCTCAGCGATATTCAAATTGGGCTCATGGACAGCAGACATCATTGATAGTAGTCAGAGATAAAGAAAAAATTAAAAAAATAGCAGAATTATCAGGGGGACAAAAACATATAGAAGCTGCTGATGTGTTTATTTTAATATTGATAGATTTTTATAGAGTAGTATATGCCGTTGAAAGTATAGGAGGAGAAATTTCTATTCCGAAATCAGTAGAAGGATTAATGATAGGTACCGGAGATGCAGGAATAATGGTAAATGCAATACAGACGGCTGCAGAATCATTAGGATACGGAACGACAACTATAGGGGGTGTAAGAGTGAATCCCGATGCGATAGCTGAAATGTTTGATTTACCTGAGTATGTATTTCCTGTTTTCGGAACTACGATAGGAGTTCCGGCAGAAAATAAGCTCAAATCTCTTAAACCGAGAGTTTCTTTTGAAAGTTTTGCATTTGAAGAAAAATATGATAAGAAAAAAGTAAAAGAAGGCGTTGAAAAATTTGAAAAAGACTACAGAAAATGGTGGGATGAAAACGGACTGCCGGAAGTACCGTCTTATAAAGAGACTATGAAAAAATATTATTCAAATTATGTAAAGGAAAATTATCAGAAAACAGAAGAAACACTTAGAAAACAAGGGTTTATTCAGAAATAGACGGAATTATTTTGAATTTCAAAATAATTGAAATAAATTATATATTGTGATATCATACTATGTTATATATAAAAAGATGGGAGATGATTTTAAATGAATGAAGTTATAAAACAATTACAAAATAGAAGATCTGTTAGAGAATTTACAGGGGAAAAAGTAAAAGACGACGATTTGAAATTAATATTGGAAACTGCTCAAAGATGTCCGAATTCGGTTCATGGACAGCAAATATCATTAATAGCTGTAAGGGATAAAGAAACTATAAAAAAACTGGCTGAATTGTCAGGAGGACAGAAACAGGTAGAAACAGCAGATGTATTTGTGCTTATATTAGTTGATTATCATAGGGCAGAATATGCGGCAGAAAGTACAGGAAATAAAATTACCGCACCTGAAACTGTAGACGGACTGATTGTAGGGGCAGTAGATGCCGGCATAATGCTAAGTGCTATACAGACAGCAGCAGAATCGTTAGGTTACGGAACAACTGCAATAGGAGGAATAAGATTAAATCCTGAAAAAGTATGCGAGTTATTTGATTTACCTAAGTATGTATTTCCTATCTTAGGAACAACAATAGGAGTACCTGCTGAAAATAAATTGAAATCTCCAAAACCGAGAGTTCCTTTTGAAAGTTTTTCTTTTGAAGAAAAATACGATAAGAAAAAAGTGGAACAAGGTGTAGAAGAATTTGAAGTAGAATATAGAAAATGGTGGGATGAAAACGGACTACCTCAAATGCCTTCCTACAAACAAAGTATAGTAAATTATTACGGAGAGTCAAGACTTGAAAAAGTAAAAGATACTTTGAAAACACAGGGCTTTGAACTCGAAAAATAGAAAGATGTTTTATAAAGTATACTTTTTCTATTTTGTATTTTTGGTATGATTATAATAAGATAAATAATTGAAAACTATCATAGTGAAATTTTGATGTTATCTAATTTTAGACTAAACCAATTAAAATATCTACAGAAGAAATTCAAAATAAAATTCAATGTTATTTATTATCAAAATGATTATAAAATAATAAAATACCCGATATTGTCAATATTATTAATTTTTATTGATAAATCGGGTATTTTTTTAAAAATAGTATTTGAAAATAATGAAAAATGTTATATAATGAACATACAGAGGATAATTTGAAGTAGGAGGAATATACTTGGAAACTTTAAGAGAGTTTTATAAAATCGGGAACGGACCTTCGAGCAGTCATACAATGGGTCCTGAAAGAGCTGCTTCATTATTTAAAAAAAGAGTGGAAAAAAAATATGGAAAAAATTTGAGATATAAAGCCGAACTTTATGGAAGTTTGGCAGCTACGGGAAAAGGGCATTTGACAGATTATATTATAAAAGAAACTTTGCAAAATGCTGAAAAGGATAATATAGAAGTAAAATTTATGCCTGAAATAGTACCTGAATTTCATACAAACGGAGTGAGATTTTTTGTCTATAAAAGTGAAGATAAAAATTTTGAAAATCCTATGGAACAGGCATTATTTTTTTCAGTAGGTGGAGGAAGCATAGTCGAGGCAAAGGACGGAGAAGATTTAAATAAAAATGCCAATGTGGAGCATATATATCCTCAAAAAAATTTTGATGAAATAATAAAATATTGTGAAAAAGAAAATATAGATTTGTCTGAATATGTGGAAAGATACGAAGGGGTGGAAATCTGGGATTATCTGAAAAATATTTGGAAAACTATGGACGAGGCTATTTACAGAGGATTGAATACCGAAGGGCTGTTACATGGAAAATTAAAACTGGAAAGAAAAGCAAAGATGTTTTATGAAAAATATTTGAAATCTCCTTTCAAAGATATAAAAGGAAGAGTTTATTCTTACGCACTGGCAGCTTCCGAAGAAAATGCGAGTGCGGGAAAAGTCGTAACGGCGCCTACTTGTGGGGCTTCAGGATTAATTCCCGCCGTACTGAAAACTTTTCAGCAGGAAAATAATTTGAGCGAAGAACAGATTTTAAAAGCATTGGCAGTTGCCGGAATAATAGGAAATGTCTATAAGCAGAATGCTTCGATCTCAGGTGCCGAAGTAGGCTGTCAGGGAGAAGTCGGGGTGGCGTGTTCAATGGGAGCAGGAATGGCGACTTATATAATGGGAGGAAACATTAAGGAAATAGAATATGCCGCTGAAATCGGCATGGAACATTGTCTGGGAATGACTTGCGACCCTATGCTCGGATATGTTCAAATCCCGTGTATCGAAAGAAATGCGATATATGCTGCAAAAGCTATGGATTGCGCCCAGTACAGCCTGATGTCTGGAGGGGAAAATCACCTGATTACCCTTGATGAAGTTGTGGAAACAATGTTGCAGACAGGGAAAGATTTACATTCTAATTATAAAGAGACGTCCCTTGCAGGACTTGCAAAATTGAAAAAAGCAAAACTTGCTTTGGAAGAGATAGAGTAGATTAGCAATAAAGATAAAAAAAGAGGCGGATATGAATTTTTTAGGGCATTCGATGATTTCTCTTGAAATTGATGAAAAATACGGTAAAAAAACTTTATATGGAAATTTTGCGGGAGATTTTTATAAAGGAGTAATAGAAGAAATAAATCTTCCTGATGAGTTGAAAGAGGGACTTGTTCTTCACAGAATGATAGACAGTATTTCCGATAAACAGGAAAATTATCTGGATGATTTGTTGAGCCGAAAGTTTGGCATATTTAAAGGAATTGTTTCGGATATGTTTATAGATCATTTTCTATCCCGAAATTTTTATAGATTATTCAATGAAAATATTAATGATATTGAAACAAAAATATTGTATAATATAAATCAAAATAGTCAGTATTTTTCTGAAGATTTTAAGAATACATTTAAATGGATAAACTCTGAAAGGATTTTATCGGGATATGGAAATATTGATATTTTAAAAAGAGCTTTTTACGGTCTTTCCCGAAGAATAAGAAAAGGAGAAATATTAAATTTCGCAGTGGAAGAGCTGAAAAAGAATTATAATATTTTTGAAGAAAATTCTATTAAGGAATTTGAATATGTAAAAAAAGAAAGTATAAATAAATTTTTAAATAAATATTAGGAGGATATAATGAAAAAAACTTTAGTTACATTATTAATTTTGGCTCAAGGAGTAATGATTGCGGTACCTGCTGCTCAAACACAAAAGAAAGCGGTAGCAGCAACTCCGGCAAAGAAAGCCCCTGCAAAAGCAGCAGCGGGAACAACGGCAAAACCTGCACAAGCGGCTCATCCTGTGAAAGCTGTTCCGAATAAAGCTGCAACAGGTACGACAAATCCAACGAATGCAAAGACAGGAGTAAAAGCCGTTAATCAGAAAACGACAGCAAAAACGGCAGGAAAAGCTACAGGAATTAAGAAATTTAAAACATTAAATGAAGCGGCGGATAATTATGCTAAAGCAATGCAGGAAATTTCAAATTACGGTTCGAGAGAAATGCTTAAGACAATAAATGTTGACGTAGATAAATATGTAGGCTCAAGAGGAGATAAAGAACTTGCCAAAAAATGGGAAGAAACAAATACAATGTTGCTGGAGCAGTTTGAAGTTTCCGTTTATAAAGTAAATGAAAACGGTAATACAGGAGATGTTGTATTCCTTATAAAAGGATATGATGAAGAAGCTCTGAATAAACATTTGAATGAAAACCTCGAAAAATATGCGAAAATAAAAAGACTTAAAGGGGAAGTGGAAGTAGATATAGAGGCATATATAAATTTGGAATATAATTATCTGAAAAATACAAAGAAAGTTAATATTGCAACTTCTACAGTTAAATTTGTAAAAGAAGGAAATGAATGGAGAGTTGTAGAGTAGGGATTTTCAAATATAGCTAAAACTAAGTTAAAACGAAAAGAGTGGAACAGTTATGCTGACTGATTATCATATGCACTTTGAGTATGGAGATTATGACGAAGAATGGGTAAGTCTTTTTTTCAGACAGGCTGAAAATAAAGGACTGTTTGAAATAGGGATAAGTGAACATACTCACGCTTTTAAAGAATTTAGAGATTTATACTATAATGAACTTATTCTTGATAACTCTGAAACGGGAGAATTTCAAAAAAAATGGCTTGATAACTCCAAGTCAAAATTTGTACATACTTTGGATGAATATGTCTGTTTTATGAATAAACTGAAATCGAAAGGATACCCAGTGAAAATAGGACTGGAAGTATGTAATTTCAGGAATCAGGAAAAAGTGAAAGAAATATTATCGAAATATGAATGGGACTATTTAATAGTTTCCGTTCATTTTATTAATGGCTGGGGATTTGATTTCAGCAGTCTAAAGCATAAATTTACAGAAAGAAATTTAACTGATATATGGAAAAATTATACGGAAGAAATTGAAAATGTGATTAATACAGGATTTTACGATATACTTGGACATCCTTTTAATTTAAGGCTGTTTAATAATATTCCTGACAAAAAAGATGTGGAAATATTACTTGAAAAGACTGCTGAAATGCTTAAAAAGAATGATATGACGGTGGATGTAAATACGGGAACAAGCTACAGATATCCGATAAAAGAAATAACCCCTTATAGTGATTTTATGGAATATATAGGGAAATACAATATTCCTGTAATATTGTCGAGTGATGCTCATTATCCTGAACATGTGGGAATGAATATTGAAAAAGCTGTAGAATATGTAAAAAAATATGGAATAGATAAAATAGCTACTTTTAACAGAAGAAAAAGAGTTATGGAAAAGATTTAGATTTTAAAAATTAAAAATTATTGTTGAATTTAAAATAATGAAGATTAAGATAAGGAAAGATGAAAATGAAAAAATATACCCTTGAAATATGTGTGGATAGTGTAGAATCAGCCATAAATGCTGAAAAAGGCGGAGGAACAAGGTTGGAGTTATGCAGTAATCTCATAATTGGTGGAACTACACCTACGGAAAGTCTTTTTAAAGAAATCAGAAAAAATGTAAATATTCCGATAAATGTTCTTATAAGACCAAGATTTGGAGATTTTCTCTATTCGGAATATGAACTGAACATTATAGAAAATGAAATAAAAATGTTCAGAGAATTAGGAGCTGACGGAATAGTTACAGGAGCTTTGACCAAAGATGGAGAAATAGACATAGAAAGTATGAAAAGATTTATTTCCAAGGCGGGAAATATACCGATAACATTCCATAGGGCTTTTGATGTATGTAAAGACCCGATAAAAGCATTTAATGAGCTGAAAGAATTAGAGGTAAAGACAATACTTACATCAGGACAGCAGGAAAACTGTCTGAAAGGTAAGGAGCTGTTGAAAGAATTAGTCGAGCTTTCGGAGACAGATAACAAAAATCAACCTGAAATTCTTGTAGGAGCAGGACTTAATATAGGAAATATAGGAGAAATAATAGAATTTACAGGAGCAAAGGCATTTCATCTGTCCGCCAAAAAGATTAAAAAAAGCCTAATGGAATATAAAAAGGAAAATGTAAATATGGGATTAAAAGAGTTTAGCGAATTTGAAATTATTGAAACTGATGAAAAAACAGTGAGAGAGATTGCGGAGTATTTAGAAAATAGATGTCAGAAAGTTTGGAAATGTTAACGGATATTGGCAGTAGGATTTATCTGTATGCAAATATATATTTGATTTGTCTTGAAACTGAAATAACAGAGAAAATGGTGGAAAAATTAACTTCATTAGAACCATTACTAATAAAATTTGTGTTCAGAGATTCGGCGGTTAAGGATAATATTTCATTGAAGGATGAGACTTTTAGGAAGTTAAGAAGTCTGATTGAGAGAAATTCGGGGGAGAGTAAGGTTAGTTATAGGGTTGAGTTTATTTAGGGTATAGGAAAGGAGAGAAGTAAAAATATGGGAAATAATAAAACAAGTTCATTATTTATAATTGGAAATGGGTTTGATATATCACATAGTTTAAAAACGAAATATAATGATTTTAAAAAATATTTAATAAAAAAATTTAAAATAAAAGATCCAGATTTAGGAATTTTTGATTGTGTAGATTTACCAAGTATTGATTCTAAGACTTTAGAATATAATGAAGAAGAGATTGTAATGTTAGTTATTGATATTATAAATAAAGTAGAAGGTAAAAAATGGTCTGATTTAGAAAAAAATTTATCATTAATAGATTTTTCAATGTACTTAGAAGAATTTGATGAACCAGAAAATTTTGGAGAAATTTATTTAAGAAATGATGAAAAATCACAATCTTTTCTTACATTTTTAGAAATAAAAAAATATTTTAGAGATTGGATAAAAAGCATAAAAATTGAAAAAACAAAATACAAGAATGATTTTCAGAAATTATTGAATATAGATAGTGATAAGTTTTTAAGTTTTAACTACACTTCAACTTTGGAAATTATATATAGAATAAGCAAGGAAAATATTTGTTATTTACATGGAAATGCTAAAGAAAAAGATGAATTATATTTTGGACACGGAGAAGAAACAGAAAACTATAAAGAAAAAGATGATTTTGAATACGATAAATATGAAACACAAAATAATATTATAGAAAGTTTAAAAAAAGATACAAATGAAGTTTTAAAAAGAAATAAGAATTTCTTTTCTAATTTAAAAAATATTGGTAAAATTTATTCTTATGGTTTTTCTTATGGGAAAGTTGATTTAATTTATATAGAAAAAATATGTAAAGAAATAAATACTTCAAATATTGTTTGGTATTTTAATGATTTTGATTCTAAAACAGAAATAAAAAAATATATAGAAATAATAAAAAAATCGGGATTTAGAGGAAAAACAAATACATTCCATATAGAATGATAAAAAAGAAGAGAACTTTATATTTTCATTTGTAGAGAAAATTATTTGAATATAAGATTATCAATTTTTCGATTATGTAGAAAAATATTTAGAAATAAATACAAGGCAAAGGAAAAAACAATACTTTTTCTTATAAAATGGACAATGACAACTAAATAAAAAGAGACATAAAACTATTATATAAAAAGGAGTTTAAGAATGATTATAGATTTGATGCTTGGATTAATTTTAATGATTTCTGCATTTCTTACAGGTGGCTCGGGTTTAGGCATAATTTTTATTATGGAATACTTTAGAAAGAAAACAAAAGAAAATACAGGAAAAGAAAATGAGTTATTGTTCATTATTTTAGGTTTAATAATTTATATGATATATCAGTTTTGGTTTTACATAATGATGGAATCAGAAGATATTGCTTCTTTTTACTGGTCAATCCTAGGTAGTTGGATTTATTTTGAATTTTCTAAAATTGGAATGGCAGAAAATATAGAAAAAACAGGTGGAGATACAAGTTTTTTTGATAAAAATAAATACTTGCTTTATTCAATATTAGTAGTACTTTGTATCATTAATATCATTGTATATGTGTGCATTAAATAAAAAAGATAATTTTAAATTATTATAAAAAATGTATGTATATTGTATATTATTTGTAAAGAAAATGCTTGACAAAATGAAAGTTATGGAGTATACTTGCAATTAAGGAGAGTGATTAATATGGCACAGGCGATGATTAATTTTCGTATTGATGAAAAAATTAAAAAAGAAATGGAAAAAATATGTCGTGAAATGGGAATGTCAATGACAACTGCATTTACGATATTTGCCACTAAAGTTACTAAAGAAAAAAGAATACCTTTTGAAATTACTGCAGATCCGTTTTATTCTGAAAGTAATATGAAATATTTAGAAAAAGTTATTGCAGATATTGAATCAGGAAAAGCAAAATTAGTAGAACATGATTTAATTGAAGAGTGATAACGTGAAAATATTGTGGGAGGAAAAAGCTTGGGGTGATTACTGTCAATGGCAGCAGGAAGATAAGAAAATTCTAAAAAAAGTAAACAGTATAATAAAAGATATACAAAGAAATTGGTATTCAGGTATTGAAAAACCTGAAGCACTAAAAAATAATTTGAGCGGCTGGTGGAGCAGAAGAATTGATGAGAAAAACAGAGTTGTTTACAAAATAGAAAATGATGCGATTATAATTGCTTCCTGTAAAAGATCATTATAAGTTATAGAACAAAAAAAATTAAGACTGGATAATTTTTAAAAATAAAGATTTTATAAGCCTCTTTTATTTGAAAAAGAATAGATGAGGCTTTTTTATTACAGAACAAAAGGAGAAAATAAGATGTCCAATAAAATAATCTTTCAATTTAATGATAATTTAGAATATCAGAAAAAAGCAATAAAGTCTGTTATGGAAATGTTCATAGGACATCCAAAAGCGATAGATAGTATTTATACCGATAAAATAAGAAAAACAAGGATTACTGAAAAAGATCCTGTGAGAAATATAGATACAGTGTAATAAAATATAAAAGATGTAAAAATGATATTTATGCAATTCTTCAAAATTTTATATAAAAAATTTTGTTAGATAAATATATTTTTTACATCTTTATTTTAATTTGTTATTTCTGAAAAAATATTATAAAATAGTTTTCTTAAAATATTCTTACATATTAAAATACTTACAGAAAGGCTGTGAGAAAACAACGGCACTTACAGAAGCTTCGGGATACATCATATGTCCGACCGTAAGTTTTACTCCGAAACGTTCAGGTTTTAATAAATTAAACAGTTTATCCTGATCCGATAAATCAGGGCAAGCAGGGTATCCGAATGAATAACGGTTTCCCTGATATTTTGCTCTATGAATATCGTCTATACTTATATTTCCGTCTATTATTCCTACGTCTCTTCTCATCAAGTAGTGAGCATATTCGGCAGTGGATTCTGCCAGCTCCAGTCCTATGGAATTTACAAGATGTCCTTTGTAAAATTCCCCTTTTTCTTTCAGTTCATTGGAAACAATTCTGGATTTTTCTCCTGCACTGACTACAAACATTCCGATATAGTCGATTTCAGTGGGATGAATATAATCATTCAATGATAAATGCTGTCCCCATGTCTGCCTTGGAAAGTCAAAAGTTTCGATAACTTCATTTAAATCATCTGACAAAATCTCTATTTTTCCGTCTTTTTTTCTACACGGAAAATATTTGTAAATAGCCTTGATATCAAAGTATTCATCTCCATGATTGATAATATCAAGGATTTCATTATATATTTTAGTGGCTTTCGGATCTCCTTTTTCCAGAAGCTCCCTAACAACCCATTTCATTCCGAGATGTTTTCCTATTAACATTTGAATATTCATATATTTAAATACTTCTTTTGCAGGTATATTAGTGATAATCTGTTTATTTAATGTAGAGGGTTTATATATTTTTTCAAAAGTATATTCAGGCAATTTTACTTTTGTAATATCAAAACTTCCGTCGGCATTTTTAACATCTCCTACAGTTTGGCGAACATTAAGATTTTCAAGGATTTTTTCATCCTTGATAAGGAGCATATCCCGTCTTGACTGTAAATATTGTTTAAATTCTTCAAACTTTTCAGGGACAATCATTTTATTCAAATCTCCCAAAGCAGTCATCGCGTCTTTGGAGTAAATAACTATATTATTTTGATAGGACGGCTCTATTTTATTTACCGTAAATTTTTCTGTTAGGGCAGCACCTCCTACAAATATTGGGATTTTAATGCCTGCTTCTCTTAATACTGCTACAGTATTTACCATTTCAGCAGCAGATTTTACTAAAAGTCCTGAAAGACCTACAAAATCAGCTTTTTCATTTATAACAGCTTCTCTGATTTTTTCAGCGGGAGTATTGATACCTAAATCAATTACATCATATCCATTATTTCCTATTATAATTCCTACAAGATTTTTTCCTATATCATGTACATCTCCCTTGACGGTAGCCATTATGACTTTACCTTTTGTAGAAGATTCGGATTTTTCCATAAACTGCTCCAAATGTGAAACGGAGGCTTTCATTACTTCAGCACTCTGAAGAACTTCAGCGACAATCAGGTCATTGTTATTGAATAATCTGCCCACTTCGTCCATTCCCGTCATCAGAGGACCGTTTATAATGTCCAGAGGGGCGTATTTTTTCAACAGTGTATCAAGTAGAGGTATAAGGTCTTTTTTGCTCCCTTCGACGACAAGATTGGCAACCTGTTCTTCAGGAGTCATATTGCTTATGTCGGCAGTTTTCTTTTCCACACCTTTTTTTTCACGGTAAAATGCTACAAATTGAGCGACAGTATCGTCATTTGTATTGAACAGGAGTGCTTCCGACAGCTCTTTTTCCTTGTCGGATATTTCAGACATAGGAATAAGTTTTTCAGTATTGACAATGGCGTAGTCAAGTCCGGCTCTGTAGGCTTTTTCCATATAATAGCTGTTCAGCACTTCCCTACCTGCCACAGGCAGTCCGAAAGAGATATTACTCACTCCAAGTATAGTCTTGACGTTAGGCATTTCTTTTTTGATTTCTTTTATCGCTTCAATAGTTGCTGTAGCTGAACCTATGTATTTTTGGTCTCCCGTGGCTACCGGAAATACAAGGGTATCAAAAATAATATCTCTTTCATCGATACCGTATTTTTCTATCAGCAGCTTGTAGCTTCTTCTTGCAACTTCGAGTTTTCTTTCGAGAGAAACAGCCATTCCGCTTTCATCTATCAGACCGACTACGACAGAAGCACCAAATTTTTTGATTAAATCCGACATATCGGCAAACTTTTTTTCTCCGTCTTCGAGATTTATCGAATTTATAATACCTTTTCCCTGTAAATAAGTAAGTCCTTCCTTTATTACGTTAATATCCGTAGAATCGAGCATTATAGGAACTTTGGCGAATTTTGCAACTTTTTCCAGAAATGCTTTCATATCACTTACTTCATCTCTGTCAGGATTTGCAAGGCATACGTCGATTATATCGGCATCTCCTTTTATCTGTAATCTGGCGACTTCAGTAGCTTCATCAAATTTTTCATTTACAATCAGGTTTTTAAATATACGTGAGCCTATTACATTAGTCCTTTCTCCCACATATATAGGTCTGTTTTTAGAGGGTTTCAGCGTGATAAGTCCGCTGACTGCATTTTTCGTTTTTTGATATTCTTCAATTTTTCTTGGTTGATAGTTTACACTTTTTTCTTTTATTTTTCTGATACATTCAGGAGTAGTACCGCAACAGCCTCCGACGATATTCAGATAGTTGTTCTGAAAAAAAGGCACCATTTTAGTAGCCAATGTATCAGGAGTTTCTTCATACACTCCTTCTTCGTTGGGAAGTCCTGCGTTAGGATACACTGAAATATATATATTTGAAATATCGTTTAATATTTTCAGAAACTGAGTCATAAATTCGGGACCTGTAGCACAATTTAGTCCGATAGAAAGAGGGTTCATATGATTAACCGCGTAATAAAAAGCGTCAGCAGTCTGTCCTGCAAGGGTAGTTCCTGTACTTTCTATAGTAAATGAAATCATCAGAGGCACATGATAATATTCTTCCATTGCTTTCTGTAATCCGAGATAAGCAGCTTTCAGATTTCTCGTATCCTGTATGGTTTCAAATAATATCAAATCTATATTTCCCGCAAGAAGTCCGCAGGTAGCAGTGTAGTATGAATGAGTAAGTTCGTCAAATGTTACTCCCCCTGTAACACTTATTGACTTGTTGGACGGACCTAATGCTCCTGCTACATAGAGATTTCTTTTTTCGTCAGGATTTTCTTCTCTATATTCTGCAATGGACTTATTTACAATCTCGGCAGCAGCTTTATTTATTTCGAATACTTTGTTTTCAAGGCCATAATCTCTTAAAACTATATCTAATGCTCCGAAAGTATTTGTTTCAATAATATCACTTCCTGCTTCGAGATAAGCTTTATGTATATTTTTAATTACTTCAGGTTTAGTAAGCACAAGATAGTCGTTACATCCTTCGTATTTTTCTCCGCCGAAGTCGTCAGCAGATAATTTTTGTTGTTGTATCATTGTTCCCATAGCTCCGTCAAGCAGAACTATTTTATTATCAAGGTCTTTTTTAAGCTGAGTAAATGATTTTTTATATTTAATTTTTTCCGTCATTTATTTTTTCCTCCTAAACTCTTTAAATATAAATTTTAAAATTAATATTTTTCTATTTTATCATAAATTTTATCATATGTATATGCAAAAGATTAGATTTTATCATAGATAATATCTGTTTTATTATATATTATATATATAATAAAAATTAGATTGAAAAATATTGTAAATACTGAATAAAAATATAGAAATTAAATTTGTTTAATTTTTTTCAAAGGATAAATATATTGAAATTTTTTTACATAATGAGTATACTATATATTATAAAAATTAAAAAACAAAAATACTATATATTGTGTTTTGTAATTGAAATAAAAATAATTTTTAAAAATGCAGTAATTTGCAAAATATAGATTAGGAGAGGAAAATAATAATGAAAAGATTAATTAAATTTGAAAAAGATGACTGCAATCCATGTGCAATGGTTTCGGATTTATTGGATAAAAGCGGAGTTGAGTATGAGAAAATAAATCCTTTCGATAATCCCGAAATGGCAATGAAATATAAAATAAGAACAGTTCCTACAACTATTCTTTTAGAGAGTGAACAGGAAGTTAAAAGAACTACAGGTTTTAACCCGGAAGAATTAAAAGAAATAATAACAATGATATAATAGTATCAATGATATAATATAAGATGATATATAAAATAATATAATCAAATATAATATAATATAATTAAAATAAATACTCTTTCTAATAACAATGTATTAAAGAGTATTTATTTTTGCAGAGAAAATGAATTGCATAATGTCCAAAGCTCATTATTTAACAATGACAGCTGCTGATAATTTCATGAACAATAGAAAAAATCTTTGTCTATCTTTATTTACTGATGACAGCTATTGATAATTTCTTTTGAGAATGAATGACAAATAATAAGAAATAAATAATGATAATAAATTATACAGTATTTTATGATACATAATCTTAATTTTATAATATATAATTTTACAATATATAACTGATTATATATTTAAATTATGAAAAGAGGAGCTATTCTGATGTATATATACTATGATTCCAGAACCGGAAATGTTCAGAGATTTGTAGATAAATTGAAAAAAGAAAGACCTGAATGGACTTATATAAAAATTTCTGAAGAAACTGAAGCAATAAATGAAGGACATCTAATAACATTTACCACAAAATTTGGCGAAGTACCTGAAAAAACTGAAAAATTTATGGCAAAAGGAAATAATAAAGATTATATAAAATCAGTAAGTTCGAGCGGTAATATGAATTGGGGGACACTTTTTGCCCTTGCTGCCGATAAAATATCGGAAAAATATAATATTCCGATATTGATGAAATTTGAATTGTCAGGAACGCATCCCCAAGTCGAATATTTGATAAATTATATAGAAAAAGATAATTAAAGAATTTATGCAGGATTTATGATAGAAAAAGGGGATAAAGAAATACGGGAAAAATATGGATAATAAAAACAAAATAATTTAGATTTTAAGAAATAGAGTGATTTATGTTAGAAAGGAAATAGAAATGACAAAAGCAAAAAAATGGATATATTTGAATAATGAAATTATGGTAAAAAAAGACGGAGAATTTCAGTTGGAGAAAGACAGGGAGGCGGTTTATTCATATTTTGTGGACTATGTAAATAAGAATACCGTATTTTTTCATAATTTAAAGGAAAAAATGGACTACCTTATAGAAAATGATTATTATATAAATTTTTATGATATGTATAAATTTGAAGATATTAAAAAAGTTTTTGAGCTTGTATATAATAAAAAATTCAGATTTGCTTCATTTATGAGTGCGTCCAAATTTTATCAGAGTTACGCATTAAGAGATGATACAGGAGAAAAATTTCTTGAAAGATATGAGGACAGAATAGCTATAGTTTCCTTATACTTAGCACAGGGAAATGTCGATAAAGCCCTTGAATATGCTGAAATGCTGATTAATCAGGAATATCAGCCTGCTACTCCTACATTTTTAAATTCGGGGAAAAAGAGGTCAGGGGAACTTGTATCGTGTTTCCTTGATGAAATGGGAGACAATTTGAGCGGAATAGGATATATATTTGACTCTGCAATGAAACTTTCTTCTATTGGCGGAGGCGTTTCGATAAATCTATCCAAAGTGAGAGCAAGAGGAGAAGCTATAAAAGGAGTGGAAGGAAGAGCTTCGGGAGTACTGCCTATAATGAAAATTCTTGAAGATATATTTTCCTATGCAAATCAGCTTGGACAAAGAGCAGGAGCGGGATCAGTTTATTTAAATGTATTTCATTCTGATATAAATGAATTTTTGGATTGTAAAAAGATAAATGTGGATGAAAAAATAAGAATAAAGTCCCTTTCAATAGGGGTAATTGTTCCTGATAAATTTATGGAGCTTGCGAGGGAAGATGAAATATGCTATACATTCAATCCGCATACTGTATTTTTGGAATACAATCAGTATCTGGATGAAATGGATATGAATGAAATGTACGAAAAACTGGTAGATAATCCTAATGTCAAAAAGAAAAAGATCAATGCGAGGGAATTGCTTGTGAAAATTTCACAAACTCAAAAAGAAAGCGGGTATCCTTATTTATTCTTTAAAGATAACGCAAATAAGGAACACGCATTGAAAGAAATAGGTGATGTAAAATTTTCAAATCTATGTACCGAAATAATGCAGCTGTCAGAAGTGTCGGATATAAATCCGTATTTTGAGGAAGATACAATAAGAAGAGGGATTTCATGTAATTTAGGTTCACTGAATATTGTTACCGTAATGGAAAATAAAAGAATAAAGGAAGCTACAAGAGCTGCTATTGATTCATTGACTACGGTATCCGATTTGACTAATATTGACATTGTTCCGTCCATTAAGAAAGCTAATGAGGAGTTACACAGTGTAGGACTGGGAGCGATGAACCTGCACGGATTTTTAGCTAAAAACTTTATAATGTATGAGAGTAAGGAAGCCCTTGATTTTTGTAATGTATTTTTTATGATGATAAATTATTATTCTCTTGAAAAATCAATGGAAATAGCGATTGAAAAAGGGGAAACATTTAAAGACTTTGATAAATCGGAATACGCCAACGGAAAATATTTTGATAAATATATTGAAAAATCATACATTCCGCAAACAGATAAAGTAAAAGAACTGTTTGAGGGAATATATATTCCGACAAAAGAGGACTGGGAAAAACTGAAAGATGACGTAATGAAACACGGTATTTACAATGCTTACAGAATGGCAATAGCACCAAATCAGTCTACGTCATATATTATGAACTCCACAGCTTCGGTAATGCCTATAGTGGATACGATAGAAGTGAGAGAATATGGAGACAGCACAACGTTCTATCCTATGCCTTACCTGACAAACGATAATTATTTCTTCTACAAGTCCGCATATGATATGGATCAGAAAAATATACTGAAACTTGTGTCTGTAATACAAAGACACGTAGACCAAGGAATATCCACAATATTATTTAATAAAAGTACGGATACTACGAGGGATTTGGCAAGACTGTATATTTATGCCCACAGATTAGGTTTGAAATCGCTTTACTATACAAGAACAAGAAAAGCTACTATTGAGGAGTGTTTGAGTTGCTCGGTGTAGTTATTTTCTGTGAAAAGTTTGGACAAGTACTTGAATGTTCGTGTCGACATAGAAGATAAATATATAAATTTGATTAAAATAATACAAATGAATATTAGAAAATGGAGAAAAAGTACGTTAGAATACGATGATGAACAAGAAGAAAGAGAGTACGAATGGGACATGAAAACAATGACGTATGAAGATTATTTAAGAGAATTTGAACCTAATTCTATTGAATTGGATGAATTTGGTAACTATATTGGAGATTAATAATTAAGGAGAAAATCAAAATGAATAAAAAAATATACGAAGCAGTGAACTGGAACACCCCTGAAAATGATTATGTGGAGATGTTCTGGGAGCAGAATTTAAAACAATTCTGGATTGATACTGAATATATTCCGTCAAAGGATATAGACAGCTGGCATTCTTTGGAGCCGCAAATGAAGCTGGCTTATTTGCAGGTATTGGGAGGTCTGACACTTCTAGATACTTTACAAAGTCATACGGGAATGCCTAAAATTATAGACCATATTGATTCGCTTCAATGCCGTTCGGTGTTGTCATATATGTGTATGATGGAAACTATCCATGCGAAGTCTTATTCTACAATCTTTACAACGGTTGCATCCACAAGAGAGATAAACGAAACATTCAACTGGGTGCAGGAAAATGAGCATTTGCAGTATAAAGCGAACAAAATTGATTATTATTATCAAAAAATGAATAATCCGAAAGCTACAAAAAGGGAAATCTATATGGCTCTCTGTGCTTCAGTTTATTTGGAAACATATTTATTTTACAGTGGATTTTTCTTACCTTTGTGGCTTGCAGGACAAGGACAAATGGTAGCAAGCTGTGATATAATTAAGAAAATAATCGCCGATGAGTCTATTCACGGCGTATTTGTAGGGTTGCTTTCGCAGGAAATATATGCCACATTTTCTAACGAGGAAAAAGAAAGTGTCAGAAAAGAATTGAAAGAGCTGATGTACGATTTATATGAAAATGAAGCAAGATATACAGATGAAGTTTATGGGGATATAGGACTTACAGCCGACGTCAAGGAATATATAAGATACAATGCCAATAAAGCATTGATGAATTTAGGATTTGAAGAGGAATTTGAAGTAAAAGATGTAAATCCTATTGTGTTAAACGGACTGAATGTAGAAACTACACAACATGACTTCTTTTCCAAAAAATCGACAAACTATGAAAAAGCATTGGAAGTAGTGCATTTACATGATGATGACTTTGAATTTAAAGATAATGAAATAGAATTGGAAATATAATATTTATATATAAAGTCAATATATATTTACATATTGGCTTTATTTTTATATAATAAGGGTAAGAAAAAATTTCGGAGGATAAAATATGAGATTAAAAAATTTATTATTAGCAGGTCTATTGTTAATGGGGCTGATAATATCGTGTGGAAATAAGAGCAATAAAAATAACAAGTCAGAAAAGTATAATGAGTATGTAAGATTTTATAATGAAATTAAAGACGGTAAGTTAAATAAATTTCACAGTGTATATATACAAAATTTTTCGGATAATGATTTGAATTTTAAAGAACCTGATGAAGCGGGTATTAATGCGGTTTCAGGTTTGAATCCGGATATAGAATATTTGGATAAAATAATAGACAAAATGAAAAAAGAAGTTAAGAAAAATCCTGAATTCAAAGAGCTTGATAAAAGCCTTGAAGAATTTTTGAATGCTATGGATAATGAAAAATCATTGATGAATGAAATAGTCAGCTACTATAAAAATGGAGAGTATAAGAAAGATAACTTTGAAAAAGGGAAACAGCTTCATCAGAAGTATATGGAAGCTAATATAAAAAGTGCCGAAAAATATATTGTTTATTCGGAAAATATGGAGAAATATGCTAATAAGCTGTCGGAAGAAGAATTGAAAGAAATGAAAAGCAAAGGTTCGGAAGCAGGATATTATATGTCAAAATTTATTAGTGATATAAAAGCTTTTTCTAATAAGTTATATCAATCTGAAGAGGGAGAATTTTCCGAAGAGGATATTGCTGAACTGAAAAAATTAAATCAGACTGCAAAGGAAACATATAATAACTGGATAAAAGTCAAAGGGGAGAGAATAGGAAAAGAGGGATATAATTTGGATGAGTATGTCAAATTTAGGGCAAGCTCTGAAAATATTATAAATTCAATGGATAATCTTATGAAATATGTAGAAGAAAAATCCGATGACTTATATCCTCAAAGCCAAAAATTCAGTGTTTCTTTTGATAAATTTATAGATGATTATAACGGTATAATTGGTAAGAAATAGTTCTAAATATTTTATTAAAGGAGAATATTGATGAAGATAAAATTTAAAGATTGTATTTTGTTAATATTGTTTTTATTATTAATTTGTTGTAACGGAAAAAAACAGGAAAAAATTAAAAATGAGGACAATAAAATTAATTATGAGGCTATTATAAAAGAAGGTAAGGAAATAAGATATGAAGATGATGAAAATATAAAAGAAGTTTCTTTTGTAAATGATGACAAGGATTTTGCTGTAGAAATTAACAAAATAATGAGTAGTCAAGAAAAATATAATATTTATGTAAATTTAATAGAAGAATATAAATCATTGGCTTCCGAAGATGAATTTAAAGAAAAATATACAAAATCTTTTTTGAATGAGAAAGGAAATTTTGCTCTTTCTGATAAAACAGATTTGGACTCTCTTTGGGAAGATTCAAAATACGATAATTTTGATAAATTAAATAGAAAAATTTTGCAAGCTAAAGGATTACTTTCAGAAGAACCGAAATACAAAGAATTAGATGTAGCTGTTGAAGGATTTATAAATGCTATAGAAAGTCAAAGAAAAGTTATGAAGGAAATAAAAGATTATTATATAACAAAAGAATATGAAAAAGATAAATTCCAAAAAGGAAAAATTTTGAATGATGAATATTTTAATAGTTTGAAAAATACAGAAGAAAAATATAAAGAACTAAATAAATCAAATAAAAAAGTAAAATATTTCTTATTAAGGAATGCTATAAGTGTTTTAAAAAGATTTAATAATAAAGAGATAACAGGAGAACTTTTAAAACTTAGTTTTCTTACGGAGATGCTTACAGATAATTTATTTCAGAATAAAAATAATATTGAAAAATCAGATATATTTAAAATAGAAACTCAAGATAAAAATCAATATATTAATAATTTGAAAAGTATTCAGAAAACTTTAAGAATAACATTGGAAAATTTAAAAAAGATAAGTAAAGACCAGATAAAAAAAGAAATGATTAACGAATTAATATATGATGATATTATAAAAGAAATGAATGAAGCTTCAAATATATCAGCTCTAATAATAAAGAGAATAGAAGAGGATAAAAATAAAGAAATCAATGAACTGATAATATTATATCAGAATAAAAGTGCAGAGCCTACTTTCCAAATTCACAGTTTATTAGAAAATAAAACAGATTAAAATTCAAATATAAAATTTAGAAAGAAAAAATAATGAAAATAATAATATCGCCAAGTAAAACTAAGAAAATATCAAAGCTAAAGGGAATAGAAGAATATAAAAATCCTCTATTTCCTCATATTACAGATAAAATTATAAATGAAATTTCTAAAATGAATGAAACGGAAATTGAGAAGAAATTTAAGCTGAAAAAAGAACAGTCAGAAAAACTGTTGAAATTTTACAGGAATTTTGAAAATGAGGGATATGGACATGCTCTTGCAACTTATACAGGAATTGCCTATAAATCGATGAACATAAATAATTTTAATGAAAATGATCTGAATTTTTCACAGGAATATCTTGTAATATTATCGGCATTATATGGAGCTTTGACTCCTTTCAGCACTTTAAAAGAATACAGGTTGGATATGACAAATTCCATATTTAATAATAAATCGCTTTATGAATTATGGAAAAAAGATATAAATGATTATTTTAAAAATGAGAAATGTATAATAAATCTGGCTTCAAAGGAATATTCCAAAATATTGAATTTAGAAAATATGTACAATTTGGAATTTTATGATAAAAAAGACGGTAAATTAAAGCAGATAAGTACAAACTCCAAAAAGATGAGAGGGTTTACAGTAAATCATATTGTGAAAAATAGAATAACTGATATTGAACAGTTGAAAAATATTTCTTTGGAAGAATATAAATATAATGAAAAAATGTCGGACGGTAAAAAATATATTTATATAAAAGAAATATAAATTGAATGAAAATAAGTAATTATCTAAGAATATCGAAAATAAAATAAAATCTATCTTACTGATAGAAATACAAATAAAATCATTTAAAAAAAACTATAGTAAAAAATATATTTATTCATTTAACAAAATTTTACTTATATAAAACGGTCATTCACCAAGAAAAAGTCAAAAACTCGCCTAAAGGCTTAAACAGATGACTTTTTCTAAAGTTCATTTCCTGTTTTATATTGTAAAATTTTGAAGAATTTCATAAATATTATTTTTTACTATGACTTTATTTATACTTCTATTAACTAAGATAGATTTTTTAAGATAGATTTTTCAAATTTATTTTATTTTTGATATTTTTCCTTCAGGAGAGACATTAAGTCCATTTCCTTCAGGAAAATCAGCTTTATTAAGGAAAATTATTTTTTTGACTGCTTCATTATTCTTATCGATAAATGGCCCTAAACTTCCTTTATACTGTTTTGTAGAAATAATTTCGCCATTGAGAAAATTTCCTTTATTATCTATAGTAATTTTAAATATGGGAGCTATGCCGCTCGGTCCGCTTAAATTGAATTTTCCGTAAGTAGCAAAATTTCCTCCACTGTATGAAATAAATTTATCTTTATACAGTTCAATCGCACGGGTAACATGCGGCCCTTGACCGAAAACTATATCTGCTCCTGAATCTATAGCCATTCTTGCAAATTTAAACACGTTACCTCTATTTTCTCCATGAAAAATTTCTTTTTCTCTCGTAATGTGCTGGCTATTATTCCCTTCGGCTCCGCCATGAAACATAACAATAAGTATATCGGATTTTTCTTTTACTGATTTTATAAGATTTGAAGCATATTCGTGATCATTTATATTCACAGTCCTGCTGTTAGGTGCAAAAGATACAAATCCATATTTTATTCCGTCTTTTTCCAATAGAACAAATTCAGCTTTCTCTTTTATTCCTGAATATTTGATTGCAAGATTATCAAGATTAGTCATAGTTTTTTTAATTCCCTCAGCACCAAAGTCATTACTGTGATTATTGGCAATACTCAAATAATCAAATCCTGCTTTTTTTAGATATTCTCCATATTTTGAAGGTGTCCTGAACAAATAGCAGACTTTTGGATCGGAACATTTTTTAGGGGTTCCTCCTGCATCAAAAAGTGTTCCTTCCAGATTACCGATTGTAATGTCAGCTTTTTTTAAAATGTTTTCGGTATTTTCCAAAATATTGGCATTATTTTTTGGGAGCAGGGATAATTCGGGATAGTTACTCCCGAGCATAATATCTCCTACACCGATAATTGTAATTTCTCTTTTGGAAATATTATCTTCGTTTTTGTCTTTGTTTTCAGTCTTTTTATCTTCTTTTTCCTGAACATTTCTATCCGTTTCTTTTTTTTGAATATCATCTGATTTTTGACCGCATGAATATAATAAACACACTAAAAGAATAAAATTAAACAGTAATTTTATATTTTTTCCTTTCATTAAACTCCTCCTGAATATTGATAAAGTATTGTACTTGTTTTTAATAAAAAATGCAACAGTTATAATATCAAAAATGTAGATATTGTTTTAAATGAAAGGAATTGTAACTATTTTTAATTGAAATACAATAATATACTTTATAAAAAAGTCTATATATGCTATAATTATAGAAAATTTTGAAATGAAAAAGGTGAAAAGTTTGAAAATAAATAATTCATATAGATTGTTGATTTTCATTTTGTTTTCAATATTGATATTTGGAAAAGCAGTAAATAAGAATAACGGGATAAAAAATATAAATCAACGGAAAGAAACAGTAGAAGTTGAAATAATTCAGGAAAATGAAACAGAATCTGAAAATGATTATGATGAAGATGAACAGTCTGAAAAAGACAATGAAAAACTTATCTATCTGGATAAAATAATTGATGAAAAAGAAGTAAAAGCAAAAAAACAGAGTAAACTTGAAAGAGCTATAAATAAGCTGGATAAAAAGATAAATCCTGTTTTAAGATTTTATGTACCGATGTCTTACGGAGACTGGTATCTCATAAAAACAACAGGTAGAAGGGAAGCTGAATACAAAAATATTAAATATATTTTTAATCAGGAAGAAAGCGGATACAAAATAAATAAAATGTATTATGACTCTTTGAAAAATATTTGGAATGAAGATAAGGAAAGGGCATGGATAAAGGAAACAAAAGGAAAAGTATATCTTGAAACGCAAAAAAGTCGTTTCAAGGCATATAAAAATGAAGTAGTCTATTTTGACCCTGAATATAAATATATGATTATAAAATTTCAAAATGACAATACTTTAAGAGTATTTTCCAGATATTCCGACGGTAAGATAAGATTAACGGGAGAAGAAAAAGAAAAATACGAAAAAATAATAAATGAAAATCAGGATTTGAGAGATGTTGCTTATAACAGCAAATTGAAATCGCCTGATAAAGAAAGAGCGGAAATTGAGAAAGCGGAACAGGAAAAAAGAGCAAAGAAAATAGAAGAAAGATTGAATCAAAATTTAGAATCTTATTTTCAGATAGATTAGATTTGAATAAATGATAAAATAATAAGATAAAAGAATAATTAAGATAAAAGTATAAAAAAACATAAAACAAAAGAAATAAAATAGGAGGAATATGAAAAAAATACTCATAGCATTTAACGTATTTATAAGTGTATTTATCGTTGTAAATTTAATATTTGTATATAGCTTTTTTATGGTAAAGAAAGATTATAAAAACAAGAATGTGAATATAACAAAAGGCAAAAGTTTTCAGCAGATATATAAAGAATTAGGGCTGAATTACGAAATGATTGACAAAATATATCTGAAAATAACGGGAAATTCTTCAAATTTAAAAATAGGAACATATAGATTTAATGGAAAATATTCGAGATATGAGATAGTAAGAAAAATACAAAATAAAGAATCTAACGGAGTAAGACTTACTATTCCTGAAGGATTTACGAAAAAACAGGTTTATGAGAGAATAAATGCACTTGGATTGGGAACTGAAGCAGAAATTGACGCAGCACTAAAAGAGATAAACTTTCCTTATCCCCATGAAAACAATAATTTTGAAGGATATTTTTATCCTGAAACATATATTTTCCCTGAGGGAGTTACAACAAAACAAGTAATAAAAACAGTTTTAAATGAATTTTTGAAAAAATTCCCGCCTGAAAAATATCCTGATAAAAACAAATTTTATGACCAGCTAAAATTGGCTTCCATTGTCGAAGCGGAAGTTTCCGATGCTGCCGATAAACCTAAAGTAGCAGGGGTATTTATAAAGCGTCTTAAAATAGATATGAAACTGGAGTCGGATGCTACATTGAAATATGAGTTGGGTAGACAGGCATTAAAAGGAGAGCTGAAGTCCAAAGAATCTCCTTATAATTCCTATAAAGTCAAAGGATTACCTCCCACTCCTATAGGAAACCCTCCTTTTGATACTTTTCAGGCAGTGGAAAAAGCTGAAGTTACGGATAATCTTTTCTTTTTCACTTATAAAGGAAAGACTTATTACTCCAAAACTCATGATGAGCATATACAAAAAAGAAAAGAAACAGGGCAGTTAAAATAAAAGAATAGAGGAAAAAAATGTTTAATTTTGGCAAGTTGAAAGAGAAAGTAAATAATTTAAAAAAAAGCAGTTTTATTAGAAAAAATGATAAAATATTGATTGCTTTTTCAGGCGGACCCGATTCGGTATTTCTATATCGGGTCTTGTCTTTCCTAAAAGTTGATTACTCTCTCGAACTGTCGTTGTTATATGTAAATCATAACTTAAGGTATGACGTGGAAAATGATTTGAAATTTGTAAAAAATTTTTCTAAAAAAAACGATAGCCCTTTATATATAAAAAGTGTAAATGTGAACGATTATGCTGCTAAAAATAGAAAATCCATAGAACTTGCAGCACGGGAATTGAGATATTTAACGTTGGAAAAAACTTTGAATAATATAGGATATAATAAAATTGCTACAGGACATAATCTTGATGACAATGCTGAAACATTTGTATTCAGGCTTTTGAGAGGTACATCTGTAAAAGGACTCAAAAGTATTCCTGAAATGAGAGGAAATATAATAAGACCTATTCTCTCTTTTGAAAAAAAAGAAATATTGGATTGTTTGAAATTCAATGAAGAAGAATATATAAAAGACTATACCAATGAAGAAAATGAATATACAAGAAATTATATAAGAAATAAGATTTTTCCATTGTTTTCAAAAGTAAACCCGAATTTCAGGGAAAAAATAGACGACCTTATTTTAGAGATAAACGATTTAGAAATAAGTAATAAAGAAAATGAAAGAGAAACTAAAGAAAATTTTGTAGAATATCTAAAAGATAACAAGGTGGAAATAAGCAGAAGAAAAATAAATCAAATTTACAATAGTATTTTTAAAGAAAACGGAAATATCGATATAAAAGGTTCAAAAGAATTTAATCTGGGAAATAACAGATTTTTAAGAAATGAGTATGGGAATTTAAAAATTATTGAAAAAACGGAAATTATTAAAAAAACGGAAAAAGAAAAAAATTCTGAAAATGAAGATAATAATATAAAAGTTTTAAAGATAAATCAAAGTATAGAATGGTACAATTACACCATATATTTGTATGATAAATCCAAAATGAGTAATGAAATTTTCTATAATAACAAAGATACAAGTTATATTTTTCTAAAATTTGTTGAAAATAGCATTAATACTCTAAATCAGATAATTATAAGAAAAAGAAGAGAAGGAGATAAAATATTATTAAATAATTTGGGACATAAAAAAGTAAAAAAAATATTAATAGATAAAAAAATTTCAAAATGGGAGAGAGATACAATTCCTATAATTGAATTTGAAAACTTGAATAATAAGGAAATATTAGCAGTAGGTGACTTGAATTTTTCTATAAAATTAAGAAAGATAGAAGAAGAAAAAATAAATATAATTGCAGGTAACGAAAAGATGTTAATAATTGGGAGGAAAAATGGACGATAAAAATAAGAATGATATAAAAAAACGATTGGAAGAACTGAGAAGGGATAATAACAGAAAAAGAGGTACAAATGGAGATAAGTCCCCGTTCGGCTCATCTTCAGTCTTAGCCTTTATTATATTGATAGTATTGGCTTTCTTATTTTTCTGGAGCGGAAATGTTCAGGATTATTTTCAGCAAAAAAAAGAAATTACTTATAGTGAATTTATAACAAAAATAAAAAATGGTTCAATTAAAGAAATTACTGAAAAAGATGATAAACTGATAGCAAATGTAAAAGAAAATAAAAAAGATATAATATATGTTACGAGAAAAATAACTGATAGGGTAGGAGATGACCCTATTATCGTTAAAGCTCTGGAAGATAAAAAAGTTGGACTGAAAGTTTCCGAGCCGTCATCATCGGGATTATTTCTTATGTTTATAATTAATGTATTACCTATAATTTTAATGGTAGGAATAATAATATATTTCAGTAGAAAATTAATGAGCGGATCCCAAGGTGGAGGACCGGGAAATATATTCGGATTTGGAAAATCAAGAGCGGATAAACTTGATAAAAAACCCGAAGTAAAATTTGACGATGTAGCAGGAGTTGACGGAGCAAAAGAGGAATTAAAAGAAGTAGTGGACTTCCTTAAAAATCCTGAAAAATATACGAAAGCAGGAGCAAGAGTTCCTAAAGGAGTATTGCTGCTTGGTAGACCGGGAACAGGAAAAACATTACTTGCAAAAGCTGTAGCAGGAGAGTCGGGAGCTTCATTTTATACTATTTCAGGGTCGGAATTTGTAGAGATGTTTGTAGGAGTTGGAGCTTCAAGAGTAAGGGATTTATTTGAAAAGGCAAAATCTACTACACCGTCCATAATATTCATAGATGAAATAGACGCTATCGGTAGAAGAAGAAGTACCGGTAAAAACAGCGGAAGCAATGATGAAAGAGAGCAGACATTAAATCAGCTTCTTGTAGAAATGGACGGATTTGAAACAGATACAAAAGTAATAGTCATTGCCGCAACAAATAGGGAAGATATACTTGACCCCGCACTGTTGAGAGCGGGAAGGTTTGACCGTAGAATAAATGTAGACGCTCCTGATTTGGAGGGAAGAATTGCTATATTAAAAGTACATGCGAAAAATAAAAAATTATCTGATGATGTAAAACTTGAAGATATTGCGAAAATAACACCCGGATTTGTGGGAGCGGATTTGGCGAACCTGTTGAATGAAGCAGCAATATTGGCTGCAAGAAGGGCGTCGGATACAATTACAATGGAAGATTTGGATGAAGCGGTCGATAAGATAGGAATGGGATTAGGACAAAAAAGTAAAATAATCAAACCTGAAGAAAAAAGACTTCTTGCTTATCATGAGGGTGGTCATGCAGTTATGAGTGAACTTACTCCGGGAGCCGACCCTGTTCATAAAGTAACTATAATACCGAGAGGGGATGCGGGAGGATTTATGATGCCTCTGCCTGAAGAAAAACTTGTAATTGCAAGTAAAGAAATATTGGCTAAAATAAAAGTTGCTTTCGGGGGAAGAGCAGCTGAAGAATTAGTGCTGGATGATATAAGCACGGGAGCTTATGCGGATATAAAGCATGCTACAAGACTTGCAAGAATGTATGTAGAAAGCGTAGGAATGAGTAAGGTGCTTGGTCCTGTCAATCTTGAAAATTCGGAAGATGAATTTAGTTTTGTGTCCAATAAAAGTAATGAAACTGTAAGAGAAATAGATTTGGAAATAAGAAAAATATTGAGTGAAGAATACGAAAAAACGTTGAACACTTTAAAAGAAAACAGAGACAAGCTTGACGGTGTTGCAGGACTGTTATTGAAAAAAGAAACTATTACGGGAGATGAAGTAAGAAAAATTATATCAGGAGTAACGATTGAAGATATTCTCAAAAAAGAAAAAGAAGAAAATGACGAAAGCCTAGAAAATTCCGAAAATATGAAAAATGAAAATCAAAAAGTTGAAAATGTTTCTGAGGAAACTGATCAAAATATGGGAAATGATAAACAGAATAATTCAATGTATTCTTCTTCAAATATTGAAAATAATATAGAAAATATTTCGGAGCAGTCGGTTGAAACTTCTGAAAATTACAATACTGAAATTAATAACGAAAAAGAATTAGTTTTGGAAAGTAAAAATAACCATTCAGACAAAGAAAATGATAAAAATGGCGTTACAGAAACGGAGCATCTGCCTGAAATGGACAGTGAGATTTCAGAAAAAAAAGAAGAAAAGAAAATAGAAATTCCTGATTTTATGAAATAATAGAAAATTTAAAAGGGGTGCATAAATGTTAGAGTTATTTAAAAGCAGTTTTATTATTTCTTTATTTACAAGTATATTTGTAGTAATCGGTATAAAATTAATAAATTTGTTTATGGAAAAAAAATCTGATAAAAATAATGATAAAGACGATTTTGATAAAGAAGAAAGTAGTGATAATTCTTATACAAGCGACTATTCCTATATGAATGGGAATATTATTGACGGATATTATAATCTTATGTATTTATTACCTGACATTTTTAAAAAGGTAAATACTATTGATGATATTATGATAGCGTTTTATGATGTAGTTTCAAATATGGATAAATATAATCAATATGTTGAAAAAAGTTCCCGCACTCCTGAAGAAGATGCAGGAGAATTGTTAGAAAGAATGATAGATAGTCTTAAAGATCTGATAAATCAAACAGACAAATTTTCTATCGATTTGTTGCTTTTTGATGAAAATTCTTATAATAAATATGTTGAATTCTGTAAATATATGCTAAATATGGAAAATGCAAAAGAAAGAAATTATAAGGATGAAACAGAAAAGAGATTAAAAACATTTATGATTACTCTTATGAATAAATTTTCGCTAAATAAGAATTTTGACAGACTGGACTGGTTTACTGAAGAACGTTTTCAAAATGTCGATTTTTATAAAATAAAAGAAGATGAAATGAAAAAAGATGATACAGAAGATAAAACAAAATGTTTTATATCATAGTCATTGTTTACAGTTTTAAAATGTTATGATATAATAATGCTATAGACTAAGGAGTGTAATATGAAAAAAAATATACCTGTTTATAGCATTTTTTTAATATTTATATTTATGACGGCAAATGTGTTTTCCGAACAGTTAAATTTGAAAAATGGAAAAACTATTGACTTCATAGAGAAATATAGATTGGAAGAGATGATAGACGAAAAATTGAACTTCTTTTTTGCAGCTATAAGAAATCATAATAATAAATATGTAAAAATGCTGCTGAATACTAAAGAAAACCGTGATAGCATGAAAAATAGAGAGCTTGAATTAATAAGAGAAAAAAATAGCAAGAAAGTGTATGGAGCGGATTTAGAGCTTGGGATAGTTGCTTATGAAGATAATCTAAGTGTACTGATAGATGTAAATACAAGGGACAGATATGGATACACTCCCATAATAGTAGCGATAGAAGCCGGAAATAACGAAATATTGAAGCTGTTGATAGAAAATGGTGCCGACTTGAAAACCGAACATCCCGTGTTTGGAAAACTGACATTACATACGGCATGTTATTATCAGAATGAGGAAGCTGTAGAAATATTGTTGAAAGCTGATCCAAGCTTAGTAAATGTCAAGAGCGGGACGGACGGCTGGACGCCTCTCGAAGACGCCACTTTAAAATCAAATACAAAAATTATAAAATTGCTTCTGTCTTATGGTGCCAATCCTCTTATAAAAGACAACAACGGAGGAACAGCTATGGATATGGCTACAGAATTTGGAAAGGGAGAAATAGTAAAACTTTTGAGAGATAAAATAAAGGAAATAAGAAAAGAGAACTATTAATATTGTTAGTAATAAAAAAATAAATATATAAGGAGAACAATATGAAAAGATTGACAGGAATAGGGGCTTCTGAAGGAGTTTCTGTAGGGAAAGTATTGCTATTTATCGAAGAGGAGCTTGTTATACCGCAGGAAACTACAGATTCTACTATAGAATCTGAGCTGACAAAATTGGATGAGGGGCTTAAAAAGTCCAAAACACAGTTGATTGCAATCAGGGAGAGAGTAAAAGAAAAAATGGGGGAAGATAAAGCTTCAATTTTTGATGGACACATAATGCTTCTTGAAGATGAAGACTTGATTATGGAAGTTCAGACAAAAATAAAAAGCGAAGGAATGCCTGCTGCAAAGGCATTGCATGAAGGAATAGAAGAATATTGTGAAATGATTTCTCAGTTGGATGACCCGTATTTAAGAGAAAGAGCAGCAGATTTGAGAGATATAGGGAAAAGATGGCTAAAAAATCTGTTGGGAATAAAAATTCATGATTTAAGTACTCTTGAACCTGATACTATTGTAGTTACTTATGATTTGACACCGTCGGATACTGCACAGCTTGATTTGGAGCATTGTGTAGGATTTATAACTGAAGTTGGAGGAAAAACTGCCCATTCGGCAATAATGGCAAGGTCTCTTGAATTACCGGCAGTAGTAGGAGTAAAAGGAATTCTCGGAGAAGCTAAAGACGACGAAACTGTAATAATGGACGGAGAAGCGGGAGAACTGTTTTTAAATCCGCCTGCTGAAATAATCACTGAATATCAGGAAAAAAGAGAGAAAATAAGAAAAGAAAAAGAAGAGCTGAAAAAATTAATAAATGAAGAAGCAATAACACCTGACGGAAGAAAAGTCGATATATGGGGAAATATTGGAAGTCCTAATGATGTTGATGCTGTTATAGAATCAGGTGCTACAGGAATAGGATTATATAGAACGGAATTTCTGTTTATGAATTCTGACCATTTTCCTACAGAAGAAGAGCAGTATCGTGCATACAGGGTAGTCGCAGAAAAAATGAAAGGAAAACCTGTAACTATAAGAACAATGGATATAGGAGGGGACAAGGAGTTGCCATATCTTGATTTACCTAAGGAAATGAATCCTTTTCTTGGATACAGAGCAATAAGAATTTCATTGGAAAATAAGGATATGTTTAAGACTCAGCTAAGGGCAATTTTAAGAGCTTCCCAGTACGGACAGATAAAAATAATGTATCCGATGATAAGCTCCATTAATGAAATAAGAAAAGCCAATGCTATTTTAGAAGAATGTAAAAAAGAGTTGGATGAGATAGGAAAAGTATACGACAGAAATATCAAAGTCGGAATAATGGTAGAAACTCCTTCAACGGCTATAATCGCTTATAAGTTTGCAAAAGAAGTGGATTTCTTTTCCATAGGAACTAATGATTTGACACAGTATTTCTTGGCTGTAGACAGAGGAAACGAAATGGTGTCCACGCTTTACAATTCATTTAATCCTGCGGTACTGGAAGCTATCCAGAAAGTAATTGACGCTGCTCATGATGCAAATATAAATGTAAGTATGTGCGGAGAATTTGCAGGAGATAAGAAAGCGACAAAATTATTACTGGGAATGGGTCTTGATTCGTTCAGTATGAGTGCTTCATCAGGACTTCAGGTTAAAAAAATTATAAGAAGCAGCAGCTATGCAGATGCACAGAAATATAGGGATTTAGTTTTAAAACAAAATACTCCTGAAGAAGTTCTGGAACATTTATTACCATAACAGTTGAATCTGAAGATAATTCTTTATCTGAATTATTAGGAAAGGTAGGGAACTTATGAGAAAGATAAATGAAAAAGTATTAATATTTTTAGTTGACGGATTTGAAGAAATTGAAGCTATGACGCCGATAGATTTATTGAGAAGGGCAGAAATATATGTGGATACGGTTTCGATAAATGGGAACAAAAATATTACAAGCTCAAGAGGAGTAACAATTTTAGCTGATAAAACGATAGATGAAATAGATTTTTCCGAATATGGGATGATAGTATTACCGGGAGGACCGGGAACTGATAATTATAAAAAATCTCCAAAATTAATGGAAAAATTAAAAGAATTTGCTGTTAATAAGAAAGTGGCTGCAATCTGTGCCGCTCCAACAATATTATCAGCACTGGGAATATTGAGAGGAAAGAAAGCTGTATGTTTTCCTTCCCTTGAAAATGTTATAGTAAAAGACGGTGCTGTCCCGGGAGAAGGGAATGTAGTAAAAGACGGTAATATAATAACAAGTAAGGGAGCAGGCACATCTATAGATTTTGCCCTTGAAATAATAAGTGAATTAGCAGGAGAAGATAAATCCGAAAAAATTGCAAAACAGATTATATATAGAATATAATTATACATAATCTGAACATATAACAAGTATAAATATTTTATATGATAGAAAAAGCACAATATGTTGTGCTTTTTTTTTATTTCAGCACCATATAATACGAAAAAATAAATAACAGATGTTAGAAAGAGTTATCAAAGAAAAAAATAATTGAAAATTTTTAAAAATAAGGGTATATTATGTATGTGGTAAAAAGTGGAGAAAAGTGGTAAAAAGTGGTTTTGAATTCAAAGAGCTTAAAATCAATACAAAATTGAATACTGAGGTATAAATTAACAGGAAAATATGAAGTTAATTAGGAAAAGGTTATGAAATTAGAAGGTTAGGAAGAAGTTAATTTGAAAATTAGGTAAAGCAGGATTAAGGAAGTTATTAGGAAAAAAATATTAGAAGAAAAGTTATTAAGGAAAAGGTGGCTACTATGTTTATGGGAGAATTTTCCTGTAAGGTGGATAACAAAGGTAGGCTTATGTTACCTGTAAAATTTAGGGAGCAGTTGGGAGAAGCCGAGTTTGTTATTACTAGAGGATTGGACAACTGTATAGATTTGTTTCCCATAGAGGAATGGGATAAAATATCCCGAAAATTGGAAGAGTTGAAAACTACCAAAAGTAGCCATAGAGCCTACAAGCGTTTTATACTTTCAGGAGCCACAAATTTAACTTTAGACAGTCAGGGACGGCTAAATTTGCCGTCTCACCTGCTGGAACACGCAAAGATAACTAAAAATGCCGCTGTAATGGGAAGCGATAACCACATAGAAATATGGTCGGAAGAAAGTTGGAATGACTATATAAATGAAAAAAGCGGAATTATAGAAGATATAGTTGATGAAATTGATTTTTAGAATGAAATAGATAGAAAACTGTTTCTGAATAATATCAAGTCATATGTATAATTATGAGAGGAGTCTAAAAGTGGAATATCATAAACCTGTACTGTTTGATGAAGTCATTGACAATATAATAACAGAGAAAAAAGCTGTTTATGTAGACTGCACTTTAGGCGGCGGAGGTCATACCGAAGGAATTTTGGAAAAATCTTCCGATAATTCTGTAGTAATCGGGATAGACCAAGATATGGAAGCAATCGGCTATGTAAAAAAAAGACTTGAAAAATATGGAGATAAACTGCAAGTTTTTCAGGATAATTTTAGAAACATTGATACTATTGTCTATTTTGCAGGTTATGATAAAGTTGACAGAATACTTATGGATATTGGAGTTTCTTCAAATCAGCTGGATAATATTGAAAGAGGATTTTCTTACAGATATGAGGCAAAATTGGATATGAGAATGAACAAAGACTTATCCGTAAGTGCCTATGATGTAGTAAATAAATTTTCTGAAAAAGAAATAGCTGACATTATATATAAATATGGGGAAGAACCCAAATCAAGAAAAATAGCTAAAAATATTGTAGAATACAGAAAAAATAAGAAAATTGAGACAACTGTAGAATTATCGGATATTATAATAAAATCTATCGGAAAAAGTATGAAGAAACATCCGTCAAAAAGGACATTTCAGGCAATAAGAATATTTGTAAATAAGGAACTTGAAGTATTGGAAGAGGCTCTTGATAAAGCTGTAAATCTCCTTAATAAAGGAGGAAAGTTACTTGTCATTACTTTTCACTCTCTGGAGGACAGAATGGTAAAAGAGAAATTTAGAAAATATGAAAATCCTTGCGTATGTCCGCCTGAAATACCTGTATGTGTATGTAATAAAAAAAGTTTAGGAAAGGTTATTACGAAAAAGCCTATTGTAGCAAAAGATGAAGAATTGGAAACAAATAACAGAGCTCATTCGGCAAAACTTAGAATATTTGAAAGGAGCTGATAATTGATGAATAAGAAAAAATTACAGATGATAGAATTTCCAAGTATTTCGAATACAATAAAAAAATACGATAATTTTCAAAACGAAATAATAATACCGGCTCCCAAAAAAATTCAAGTAAGAAGAATATATAAAGTAAAAGGGTTTAATAAAAGTGTAGTAGCTATGGCAATATTTTATATTGTGCTACTTGTGTCAGTAATGATGATGAAAATGTGGATGACTTATAATGTATCAAATTTAGGTATTGAAAAAACAAATATCGAAAATAGATTGAATGAATTGAAAAAAGAAGTAGATACCCTTGAAAATACTTATATATCAAATTTTGATCTGAAACAGGTGGAAGAAAAATCTAAAAACTTAGGTTTTGTTCCTAATGACGATATAAAGTATGTAAAAATAAGCAATTAAAATTCTTAATGATATTTTATCCTAAAAAAAATCGTGTTGACTTTGTCATACGATTTTTTTATATCCAATTTTGTTGAATTTTTTTATAAAAAATATAATAAATTAAGGAAAAAGCAGTTGACAGAGTAAAATAAAAATGATAACATATAAAAATGACTAACGGGTCATTACGAAAAATGAAAAAATACGAAATAAAAAGCCTAAAAATGTGGTATAATTATATTGTATTGGATAATTCATTATAAAATAATTCTGAAAAGGAGGAGAAAAATTTGGCAAAAGAAATACTGGATAAAATAAAAGATACTGAAAAAGAAGCTGATGAAATTATTCTGAAAGCTAATGAAAATGCTAAAAGTATTTTAAAAGATGTGGACAGAAAAATAAAAGAAGACAGTGAAAAAATAATTTCCGAAGCTCAGCAGGAAGTAAAAGCAATGGAAGAAAAGACAGTGGAAGAAATTAATAAAGATGTCGAATTTCTTCTAAACAAGGAACAGGAAAAACTGAAAGATATTTTGAATATTGATGACGGTAAGATGAATGAAATAGTGAATTTATTAGCAGAGAGGATTGTGAAATAAGTAATGGCAATAGTTAAAATGAGTAAGTTTAATTTGATTGCTTTTGACTTACAGAGAGCTAAAATTCTTAAAGGTCTTCAAAAATTTAACGAGGTAAGTTTCATTGATATTAATGCCGAAGATGAAATTGAAAATCAAAATGAGGAAAAATCTTTGAGCAGGATTATTAATAACGAAGAATTGACAAGAATAGAAGAAAGACTTTATTCAGTTGATTATTCAATAAAATTGCTCAAAAGATACCGAGTAATTAAAAAAAATATAAAATCGGTAATGAAAGGAAATGATAACTATACTTTTGAGGAACTGACAAAAAAAGTAGCTGCATATGATTGGAAGGAAATTTGTCAAAAGCTGAAAGAATTGGGTTCAAGTTTGGAAGATGTGCATTCAAAAATATCAAAAAAATACAATGAGCTTGATAATATATCTTTATGGGAGAATTTGGATATAAATCCTGAAGAATTGAAGAGCTTGAAAACGGTCGACACTTATCTTGGGACAGTTCCCAATAAACTGAAAGGAACTTTTATCTCTAAAATATCAGAGCTTGAGAGAACCTATTATGAAGAATTGAAAGTTACTAAAGACGATGTATATTATTTAGTTATTTCCGATAAAAATAACGATGAAAAAGAAAAACTTTCAGAAGTATTCAAGGAAACGAGTTTCAACGTAGCAGAACTCAATCTGAATATAGTACCTGAAAATTATATTTCAATACTAAAAACGGAAATTCAGCAGTTAAAAGATGAGAAACATGGGATAAAAGATAAAATAAAAAGTTATGACGGAGAATTGAGCAATTTAGAAGCAGTTTATGAGTATCTGAGAAATAAAAAACTCAGAATTACGGAAACTGAAAAAATGGCCAAGACTCAAAATACATGTGTCATAAGTGGTTGGATACCTACGGCTAAAAAAAATGAATTTGAAAAAATTATAAAAGATATAACACATGAAAATTATTATATCAATTTTGAAGAAGCTGACAGAAATGATGAAAGTGTACCTGTAAAATTGAAAAATAGTAAAGTTGTCAGTGCATTTGAAAGTCTGACAGAAATGTATGCCTGTCCGAGATATAATGAAATCGATCCTACTCCATTTTTAACTCCTTTTTATATAGTATTTTTCGGAATGATGGGAGCTGACGCGGGGTATGGATTAGTCTTATTACTGGGAACGATATTTGTACTGAAATTTGTAAATTTAAATAAAAAGACAAGACTGTTTGTGCAATTTTTCTTTTATTTAAGTTTTTCAGTGATAATATGGGGAGTTCTTTACGGTTCGTATTTCGGATATGAGATACCGGGACTATGGAGACTGATAAATCCTGCAACGGAATTTCAGAAACTGTTAGTAGGCTCTATGGCTTTTGGGCTAATACATCTATTTTTCGGAATGGCACTCAAAGCGTATCTCCTATTTAAAGACGGGAAACCTTTGGACGCTTTATATGATGTTGGTTTCTGGTATATGGCACTCAGTGGAGGCATAGTTTATCTGATTTTTTCAATGATGAAACTTTCTCCTGTTGTTACAAATGTGGCAATGTGGATAATGATTATAGGAATGGTCGGAATTATCTTTACGGGAGGGAGAGATGCTAAAGGTATTGGAGCAAAGCTTGGCGGAGGATTGTACAGTCTATATGGAATATCGGGATATGTAGGAGATCTGGTTTCTTATTCTAGACTTATGGCATTAGGGCTATCAGGCGGATTTATTGCACAGGCGATGAATATGATGGCTGCGATGCTCGGAGGAAACTGGTTCGGTTTATTGCTTGTACCTGTGATACTCATAGGAGGACATTTGTTTAATCTGTTTCTTTCATTCCTTGGAGCTTATGTTCATACTTCAAGACTTATATATGTTGAATTTTTTGGGAAATTTTATGAAGGTGGAGGAAAACCGTTTAAAAATTTCAGAACAGAAAGCAAGTATATAAATTTGGAAGATTAAAATTAAATTTCAGTTTTTATTTTTCTGTTCTTTAAAGATAAAAACTGAAAAAATATAAAGAATACTTTTGAAATGATCTATAAAATAACATCAATTAGAAATTTCATAATTACTTAGTTTGTAATTATTTTAAAATTATTGAGATATTATAAAATTTAAAAATAAAATAAAAATTTTAGGAGGAAAAAAATGAATTTATCAACATTATTTGGACAATATGGTGGAGTTATTTTTGCTTCTTTAGGAGCAGCAACAGCAGTATTTTTATCCGGTATAGGGTCAGCAAAAGGAGTCGGAATAGTTGGAGAAGTGGCAGCAGGACTTATGGTTGAAGAGCCTGAAAAATTTGGTAAATCATTAGTATTACAGTTATTGCCGGGAACACAGGGATTATACGGATTTGTTATCGGACTTATGGTACTGACTAAACTGAAACCCGGAATGAGTATAGCTGAAGGTGTGTATATATTAATGGCTTGTCTGCCTGTGGCATTAGCAGGATACGGTTCAGCAATAGCACAAGGAAGAGTTGCGGCTTCAGGGATAAGTTTATTGGCTAAAAATGAAGAGCAGTCAACAAAAGGTATAGTTTATGCCGTAATGGTTGAAACTTATGCATTATTAGCATTCGTCGTATCAATTATGCTTTTATCGGCAGTATCATTTAGTTAAAAGATATTCATTAATTATCTGAAGATGATGTGAAATACGGTATAAAAGCAATAAAATATAAAATTAAGGATGTGAAAAAATGTCTAATTTGGATAATTTAACATCAAAGATTATAAATGATGCTAAAGAAAAGGCAGCTGAAATAGAACGAAAAGCAAAAGAAACGGCTGACGAAAAATATAAATCGGGTATGAAGAAAGCATATACTAAAAAAGATAATATACTCGAAACAGGAAAAAGAGAAAGAGAACTTCTTTCGGAAAGAATAAAATCGGGAGCTAATCTGAAAGCAAGAGATGATAAACTCAAAGCAAAGCAAACCGCTATAGATAAAGTAATATTCAAACTGAAAGAAAAACTCGTAAATATGAATGAAAATGATTATCTTGATTATATTTCCAAAAATATAGATGTTTCTTCATTTAACGGAAATAAAAAACTGATAGTCAAAAAAGAATATCTAAATAAAGTAAAAGAAAAATTTCCAAACATAAAAGTAGAGGAAAATGAATTTGTAAATTCGGGATTTGTAATTGAAGAAAATGGAATTCAGGAAAACTATACTTTTGAGGTTAAACTGGATTTTATGAGAGATGAATTGGAAGTTGAAATTTCAAAACTTCTCTTTTAATAACAAAATAAGGGAGAAAGTGCATGAATAGAATGGATTACGGACATAGTGTCGTAACTGTAAGAGTCTTGGAAAAAAAACTTTTAACTAAAAATAAACTGGAAAGAATGATAGAAGCTGAAACTCCCGATGAAGTATTCAAATTATTGGGAGAGACAGAATATTCCCAAAATATGACAGATATTACAGAGAGCAGAAATTATGAGAAAATATTGAAAAGAGAAACTGAAAGAGTATTTTCACTGATAAGGGAAATGTCCAAAGATAGTGAAATAGTCGATATTCTTTCTCTAAAATATGATTATCATAATTTAAAAGTTTTACTTAGAGGAAAACTGGCGGAAAAAGATTTTTCAAATTTGCTTATGGATGCAGGGACTGTAAAAATAAGCAGATTAAAATCTGATTTTGATACAAAAATTTATAATGATTTGCCTGAAGAATTTGTAAAAGTAATCAATGAAGCTGAAAATGATTTTGCCGAAAATAAAGACCCTCAAAGGATAGATTTGATAGCTGATAAATATTATTATTCCCATTTATTGAGAATAGCGGGTAATATAGATGCTGAAATATTGAAAGATTATGTTCAGGGTCTTATTGATTTTCAGAATATAATAACTTTATTAAGAGCAAAAAAACAAAATAAAGATTTTAAATTTTTGGAAAATGTAATCCATGAAGGTGGACAAATTTCGAAAGGGAAAGTAATTTCTTCTTTGAATGACAGTCCTGAAACTATAGCCAATAATTTCAGAAGAGAAAAAATAGGAACTTATCTGATGAAAGGAATGGAAGCTTTCAGTGAAAGCGGGAGACTGTCCGAGCTTGAGAAAATATCCGATAATTATCTGTTGGCGTTGAATAAGGAGTCGAAATATACTGTATTCGGTCCTGAACCTCTATTTGCCTATTTAGTAGCAAAGGAAAGGGAAATAAATGCCATAAGAATGATAATGGTAAGTAAGATTAATAATATAAATTCGGAGAAAGTAAAAGAAAGGTTGCGTGATACATATGCATAAAATCGGTGTTGTAGGCGACAAAGATTCGATACTGGCATTCAGAGCATTAGGTGTGGACGTGTATCCTGTAGCTGAAAAAGAGGAAGCAAGAAGAACTATAGACAGAATGGCAAGCGATAAATACGGCATTATATTTGTAACGGAACAGATTGCCGAACTGGTTGAGGAAACTGTCGAAAGATATAACAAAGAGCTACTTCCTGCGATAATACTTATACCTAATAATCAGGGAAGTTTAGGAACAGGAATGAAGAAAATTAATGATTATGTAGAAAAAGCGATAGGTTCAAATATATTTTAAAACTTGAAATCAAGACTTCAAATACTTGGAGAAAGAAGGAGATGTTCATTGAAAGTAGGAAAAATTATAAAAGTATCAGGTCCTCTCGTAGTTGCAGAAGGAATGGACGAAGCAAATGTTTATGATGTCGTGAGGGTTTCTGATAATAAACTGATAGGAGAAATAATCGAAATGAGAGGCGATAAAGCTTCGATACAGGTATACGAGGAGACTGTAGGAATAGGTCCCGGAGAGCCTGTATATTCCACTGGAGAGCCTTTGAGCGTAGAATTAGGTCCGGGGCTTTTGGAAGCAATGTTTGACGGTATACAAAGACCTTTGAAAGAATTTCAGGAAGTTGCAGGAGATTATTTGAATAAAGGGGTAGAAGTTCCGTCATTAAACAGGGAAAAGAAATGGGATTTTGAACCTGTTATGAAAGTCGGAGATAAAGTTGAAGCCGGAGATATAATAGGTACAGTTCAAGAAACTTCGGTTATAAGTCATAAAATAATGATACCTCTCGGAATAAACGGGAAAATAAAGTCTATCCAAAAAGGAAATTTTACAGTTACTGATACTGTGGCAGTTGTTGAAACAGATAAAGGCGATGTAAATGTACAGATGATGCAAAAATGGCCTGTACGTCGTGGAAGAAAATACAAACAGAAATTAAACCCTGAAGCTCCTCTGATTACAGGACAGAGAGTAATAGATACGTTTTTTCCTGTAACTAAAGGAGGGACAGCTTGCGTTCCCGGTCCTTTCGGTTCAGGAAAAACGGTAGTACAACATCAGCTTGCAAAATGGGCTGATGCTCAAATCATAGTATATGTAGGTTGCGGAGAACGGGGAAATGAAATGACGGACGTTCTTATGGAGTTTCCTGAAATAATAGACCCTAATACAGGACAATCATTGATGAAGAGGACAGTGCTTATAGCAAATACTTCAAATATGCCTGTTGCTGCAAGGGAAGCAAGTATATATACAGGAATAACTATTGCCGAATATTTCAGAGATATGGGCTATTCAGTAGCGATAATGGCAGATTCCACATCGAGATGGGCGGAAGCACTCCGTGAGATGTCGGGACGTCTTGAGGAAATGCCCGGTGATGAGGGATATCCAGCTTATTTAGGTTCAAGAGCTGCTGATTTTTATGAAAGATCGGGAAAAGTAATATGCCTCGGTTCTGACAGCAGAGAAGGAGCATTGACAGTTATAGGAGCAGTTTCGCCTCCGGGTGGGGATATTTCTGAACCCGTATCGCAGGCTACTCTTAGAATAGTTAAAGTTTTCTGGGGACTTGATGCAAATCTTGCTTACAGAAGACACTTTCCGGCTATAAACTGGCTGAATTCCTACTCACTGTATCAAACGAAAGTAGACGGGTGGATGGATAAAAATATAGGCCCTAAATTTTCCCGAAACAGACAGAGAGCGATGACACTGTTACAGGAAGAGTCAAGCTTACAGGAAATAGTAAGACTGGTAGGTAGGGATACTTTATCTGAAAAAGACCAGCTGAAACTGGAAGTAGCTAAATCCATAAGAGAGGATTATTTGCAACAGAACGCTTTTATGGAATCAGATACTTATACTTCGCTGTCCAAACAGGATAAGATGTTGGATTTAGTACTGAAATTTTACGATGAAGGATTGAGAGGACTCGATTCGGGAGCTTATTTAAAAGAAATTTCGGAAATGCCTGTCAGAGAAAAAATAGCCAGAGCAAAATATCTCCCTGAGGAAGAATTGGATAAAATAGACAATATTTCTGAAGAGATAACAAAAGAAATCGACAACCTTATAAGTGAGGGAGGTATATCTAATGCTTAAAGAATATAAAACTATTACTGAAATAGTGGGTCCTTTGATGATAGTTGAAGGAGTTGAAGGCGTAAAATACGAAGAACTCGTGGAAATAGAAACTCAAACGGGAGAGCTTAGACGTGGAAGAGTACTGGAAGTAAATGGAGATAAAGCTATGGTGCAGCTGTTTGAAAGCTCTTCAGGAATAAATTTAAAAGATTCAAAAGTTAGATTTTTAGGAAAGCCTTTATCATTAGGGGTTTCCGAAGATATGATAGGAAGAATATTTGACGGATTAGGAAGACCGAAAGATAACGGACCGAAAATCATACCTGAAAAGAGTTTGGATATAAATGGAGTAGCGATAAATCCCGTTGCTAGAGATTATCCGTCAGAATTTATTCAAACGGGGGTTTCTTCCATTGACGGACTGAATACATTAGTAAGGGGGCAGAAATTACCCATATTTTCAGGGTCAGGATTGCCTCATGCGGAACTTGCCGCACAGATAGCAAGACAGGCAAAAGTTTTAGGTTCAGGGTCAAAATTTGCAGTTGTATTCGGTGCGATAGGAATTACTTTTGAAGAAGCACAATTTTTCATTGATGATTTTACAAAAACAGGTGCTATAGACAGGGCAGTATTATTTATGAACCTTGCCGATGACCCTGCTATCGAAAGGATAGCAACTCCGAGAATGGCACTTACATGTGCTGAATACCTTGCCTTTGAAAAAGGAATGCACGTTCTTGTAATTCTTACTGATCTGACTAACTATTGTGAGGCTCTCCGTGAAGTGTCGGCAGCGAGAAAAGAAGTGCCGGGAAGACGTGGATATCCGGGTTATCTGTATACGGATTTGTCTACAATTTATGAAAGAGCAGGAAGAATAAAAGGTAAAGAAGGGTCGATAACTCAGATACCTATACTTACAATGCCTGAAGATGATAAAACTCATCCGATTCCTGATTTGACAGGATATATAACAGAAGGGCAGATAATATTATCAAGGGATTTATATAAACAAAATCTTATGCCGCCTATAGATGTTTTGCCGTCTCTTTCGAGATTGAAAGATAAAGGTATAGGTAAAAATAAAACAAGAGAAGACCATGCGGATACTATGAACCAGTTATTTGCCGCCTACGCTACGGGAAAAGAAGCTAAAGAGCTGGCAGTAATATTGGGAGAATCTGCATTATCCGATACGGACAAGGCTTTTGTGAAGTTTACTACGGCTTTTGAAGAACAGTACGTAGCTCAAGGCTTTGAAAAAAACAGAACTATAGAAGAAACATTAAGTTTAGGGTGGGAATTGTTAAAAATATTGCCAAGAACAGAGTTGAAAAGAATTAGAGATGAATATTTGGAAAAATATTTGTCTACAGGAGATGAATAGTTATGGCAAAGTTAAATGTAAATCCTACCCGTATGGAACTGACAAGACTGAAAATACGTCTGAAAACAGCGGTAAGAGGTCATAAATTGCTCAAGGATAAACAGGACGAATTAATGAGACAGTTCATAGAAATGGTAAAGATGAATAAAAAGCTGCGTGAAAAGGTTGAAGGAAAATTGCAGAATTCGTTTAAAGATTTCTTGCTGGCAAGGGGAGTTATGTCTGATGAAATGCTTGAAAATGCAATTATATACTCCAATGAGGAAATAGGTGTGGAAATTAAAAGAAAAAATATTATGAGTGTTCACGTGCCTGAAATGAATTTTATAAGAAATAATGAGGGAAAAGAAACTTCCATTTATCCTTATGGATATGCCCAGACATCGGCGGATTTGGACGATGCCATTGACGGTTTGAATAAAGTAATGAATGATTTGCTCGAGCTTGCCGAAGTGGAAAAAGCCTGTCAGCTTATGGCTGATGAAGTCGAAAAAACAAGAAGGCGTGTAAATGCTCTGGAGTATATGACAATACCGCAACTTCAGGAAACAATAAGATTTATACAGATGAAACTTGATGAAAATGAACGTGGAAGTATTACAAGACTTATGAAAGTCAAAGATATGATGGCTAAAAAAGAAGCTTAAGTAATTTAAAAAATAAATAAAAAATACATTTATGAAATTTTTCAAGATTTAAAATAAAAAATATAAAAAAAATAGCAAAAAATATTTTTTATGAATAAATTTTGTTAAATGAATAGATGTATTTTTTAGTTTTAAATATTTTTCTACAATTTTATTTCAATATATATTTGAAAATAATGAATGATATGATATACTAAAATGTAAAAATTGAAAGGAGAAAAACAGTAACAGATGAATTTAGAAGAAACAAAACCGTATTTGGCGTTATTATTATTATCAATTATTATAGGATTTTCCTATTTATTTGCAAAGATAGGATTGGAATATGTTTCACCTGAGGATTTATTGGCACACAGATTTATTTTTACATTTATCAGTATGATAATATTAAAACTGATAGGAAATAAGAAAAGTGAAATAAAAAAAGAAAATATTAAATATTTAATTTTGATTGGACTTTTGTATCCTGTATTCTTTTTTCTGTTTCAGACATATGGATTAATTTATATTTCCTCGTCCCAAGCAGGTGTAATAACGGCTACAATTCCTGTATTTACTTTAGTTATAGCGGCATTTTATTTAAAAGAAAAGGCAAGTTTAATGCAGATACTGGGAGTATTACTTTCAGTAGCAGGGATAGTATACTTGCAATATATAAATAATACTGTAGGCGGAGGTTTCTCATTAAAGGGCGTTATACTGATTTTATTATCCGTATTGTCAATCACGATGCAACAGATATATATAAGAAAGTATAAAGATATGTTTTCGGTTTTTGATATGACGTTGGGAATAGTTATTATAGGATTTATATTGTTTACTTTGCTTGCTGTAGGAAAACATATAGGAAACGGAACTTTAAAAGAATTTTTCGTACCTCTTTTGAATATGAATTATTTCATAGCGATACTATATTTAAGTGTTCTGTCAACCATTGGTACGACTTTTCTCACAGTCTATGCTTTATCGAAAATTACAGCAGTAAAAGTAAGTATGGCAAACAATTTTTCTACATTGCCAAGCATTCTGGCGGGAATTCTTGTATTAAATGAAACTTTTACTTTAATGCACTGGATTGGAGCTGTTGCCATAGTTGCAGGAGTGGTATTCGTCAACTGTTTTGCACCGAAAAATGAATAATAATCATAAAAATAGAGGTGAAAAAATGATAAAATTAATTGCTGTCGATATGGACGGAACTTTGTTAAATAATGAAAAACATATTGCCGAAGCACAGAGAGAGGCATTAAAAAAAGCTGCTTCAGCAGGTATAAAAGTAGTGTTATGTACGGGAAGACCTTTATTCGGAGTTTTACCTCTTTATAAAGAATTGGATTTATCAAGTAATGAGGGATATGCCATATTGAATAACGGTTGTGAAATAAGAAAAACGGAAAATTGGGCTTTGGTTCGTTCTTTTGAATTGACGGAAAAAGAAATATTTTATCTGCATAGTCTTGTAAAAGATTATGATATTGATTTTACTTTGTCTGATGATAAACATTATTTCTGTGTAGGAAAAAAACCGAATAAATATACTATACGGGACGGAGAATTGGTATATGTCCCTATTACGGAAATAACATTGGAAGAGGCAATGAGCGGTAAATATAGAATGTTTAAGGCAATGTATGTGGGAGATATGGATGAGCTGACAAAATTTCAGGAAAATCTTCCTGCGGATATAAATAAATTTTATAGTGTTTGCCGAAGTCAGAAGATTATTCTGGAAGCAATGCCTGTAGGAGCGGATAAAGGGCAAACTCTAAAGTTTCTTGTAGAGCAGTTGGGTATTGAAAGAAGTGAGGTTATGGCTATAGGAGATGGTAATAATGATGTAGAAATGCTTGAGTATGCCGGAATTGGCGTGGCTATGGCAAACGGAACCGAAGCTGCAAAAAACTCTGCAAAATATATAACTGACACAAATGAAAACGACGGTGTGGCAAAAGCGATTTATAAATATGTATTTGAATAAGTAGTTGAAATAAAAATTTATCTGAAATTTAAGCAGATAAATTTTTTAAAATTAATTTCCAATTTATATCTTAAAATTTACAAATATAATTTTTGATGTATTCTATATCTAATATTTATTTTTTAATATTTATTTCTTATAAATCTGATTCTTCGGCTTATGATTTTTCCAAATTCTTTTTTATAAACGGAATGATATTCTTCAAAAGTAATGGGAAAATTATATGTCAGGACTTCCATTTCAGTTCCGAAAAAGCTTACTATAAAAGGCATTTCTTTCATATCATTTTTTAGATAAAAATTTTTTCTTTTTATTCTTTCTTCCAAATTTGGTACATTGGATATTTCAGTATTTTCGATTTCGAGGAAAATTTTTTTATTTGAATACCGTTCTTTTAAAAGTTGGAGAGCCTTAGAGCCTATTCCTTCGCCTCTTTGAGTGTAGGAAACGGCAAAATATGCTATTAAAACAAGGTCATTGTGCAAAGCGGTAATTGCCAGTCCTAAAAATTCGCCTTTATTGTTTTTTATTGAAAGGACTTCCGTTGTTCCTCTCCATTGTTTCAGTAAAATAAATGGAAAAGGTTTTCTTTCATTTTTTGGAAAGGCTTTTAAATACAGTCTGTATATATTTAGAAGATGTTTAGGATTTTTTGTTTTAACCAGTTTCATAAATGGTCCTTTCAAAATAATTTTTATTGCTTTATTTACTAATTTTTTTTATAATAAATTATAACATTTTGAATTAATTAATTCAAATTTCAAATATGGAAGTTACGGAAAAATTCAAAAAAAGAGGTGAAAGAGATGAAATTCAATGAAATAAATAGTTTTATAAAAAAAAATGTTGAAGAGATATACGATGAAATGGTAAAAATAAGAAGAAAAATACATATGAACCCTGAACTTGGGGACGAAGAATTTGAAACAAGTGCCACAATAAAAGAATTCCTGAAAAATAACGGCATAGAATACGAAGAAATAATAAATACGGGAATAGTGGCGACAATATATAACGGAGAGGAAAAAACTGTAGCTACAAGAGCAGATATAGACGCATTGCCCATTTTTGAGGAAAATGAAGTGGAATATAAATCAAAGATAAACGGTAAAATGCACGCCTGCGGACATGACGCCCATATGACAATACAGATGGGAGTGGCAAAGATTTTGGCTAACAATAAAGACAAATGGAAAGGAACAGTCAGATTTTTCTTTCAGCCCGCAGAAGAAACAAATGGAGGGGCGGAAAGAATGATAAAAGCGGGAGCATTAAAATTTAAGAATGATAAAAATAAAAAAATAGACGCTTTTTTCGCACTACATATGGCACCTGAGATTGAATTAGGAAAAATCGGGGTAAAATATGGTAAAGCCCATGCGACTTCTGCAATGATTACATTGAACATAAACGGCGTGTCGGCTCATGCAGCACTTCCTCATAAAGGGGTAGACGCTATTCTGATAGGAGCCAAAGTTATGGAATTTTTTCAGTCGATTATAAGCAGAAGAATAGACCCGAGAGAAGAAGCGGTAATTACAGTCGGTTCTTTTAAAGGAGGAGAAGCTGAAAACGTAATCTGTGATAAAGTGGAAATGCTCGGGACGATAAGAACAATGTCCAAGGAAACAAGGACGTTTATAATTGAAACAATAAAAAGGGATTTACCTAAGTTTGTGGAAAGTTTGGGCGGAAATGTCGATATTAATATAAGAGAGGGTTATGCTCCTGTTATAAATAATGACGAAATAACTCAAAAAGTTGAAGAAAATATAGTTGATTTATACGGAAAGGAAAGTCTGGAATTAATAAAAGAAGCAAGAATGGATGTAGAAGATGTAAGTTATTTTCTGAATGAAATAAAAGGATGTTTTTTCAGACTTGGAACGAGAAACGAAGAAAAAGGACTGATTTATGATTTACATCATCCGAAATTTAATATCGATGAGGAAAGTCTGAAAATCGGGATAGGATTGCAGCTAAAAAATATACTCGAATTTTTGAAATAATAAATTTAAAAATAATAAGTTTGGATATTTAGAAAATTTATTATTTTTTATAATCTGCTATTGCCTATATTACCATTATTAGAAATTAAGAAGTTAAACGGAATTAAAATTATAAATGTTAGAATTATAGATATTAAAGTTATGGATAAAGAGGGAAGAATGGATAAAATAGAAAATAATTATAAAGTAGGACAGAAATTAAAAATCGAAATAGAAAAAATAGTATTCGGAGGGGAAGGATTGGGGCATATAGACGGATTTACAATATTTGTTCCTATGAGTGTTCCCGGAGATATTCTTGAAATTGAAATAATTTCGGTAAAAAAATCTTATGCGAGAGGTCTGATTACGAAAATAATAAAGGCGGGAAATGATAGAATAAAAGATACTTCCAAAATAAGTTTTGAAGATTTCGATGGCTGTGATTTTGGAATGCTGAAATATGAAAAACAACTTGAATATAAAAATGAAATGTTGAAAGAAGTTCTGAAAAAAATAGGAAATATAAACCTTGAAAATATTAAAATTGAAAATATTATAGGGAGTGATATAAAAACAAATTACAGAAACAAAACGGCGGAACCTCTTTTTAAAAAAGACGGCAAAATTATGACAGGATTTTATTCAAAAAAATCTCATAATATATTTTCTGCAAAGGAGAGTCTGTTAAAATCAAAAATTGCCGAAGAAATAATAAATAAATTTTTAGAAGAAATAAATAAATTTTTGGATACAAAAAATGAATTTAAAGTCTATAATGAAATAACGGATACAGGTTTTCTGAAGCACATTATTGTAAGAAATAATGAAAAAAATGAAGTTATGATTATAGTTGTGGTCAGTAAAAAATCCCAATATAAACAGTTGGTGAAAGTTCTTGAGAAATTATATAACGGGAATGAATGTCTGAAATCTGTATATATTTCAGTAAAAAAAGAATCTAATAACGTTATATTAGGAGAAGAAATAAGACATATTTTTGGAAATGAATATTTAGAAGAGGAAATAGAAAATATAAGATTTAAAATATATCCTGATTCATTTTTCCAGATTAATAAATTTCAGGCTATAAAGCTGTATGACAAAGCAATAGAATTTTTAGGAGAAAGTAAGGATAAAACAGTAATTGACGCCTTTTCAGGAACGGGAACGATAGCAATGGCACTTTCTTCAAAAGTCAAGAAATCAATAGGAATTGAAAGTGTTGAAAGTTCGGTAATAGCTGCCAATAAAACGGCTCTTGAAAATAATATAGAAAATACGGAATTTATAAACGGAAAAGTTGAAAAAATACTGCCCGATTTGCTGAAAAAAGAGAAAGTCGAAGCTATAATATTTGACCCTCCGAGAAGAGGAATAGAAGAAAGAGCTTTGAAAAGTGTTATAAAAAATAAAATTCAGAAAATAGTATATATTTCATGTAATCCTGCAACTTTTGCAAGGGATGTAAAAATACTTGCCGAAAATGGATATGAGCTGAAAAATGTGTCAGCCGTGGATATGTTTCCGCAGACCAGTCATATTGAGTGCATAGCATTGATACGAAGAGCGGAGAGACTATAAAATCTTGTAGTAAAGTCATATAACAAAATTGAAAAGAAAGAAAAGAGAATATCATAGTTATGATAGAATTACTGCTAATATAATGGTATAAATGAGTAAGAGGGAATATGAAGTTAAAATTGTTGACTTCTGCAATTAAATTAGCATAGAGGGCTTTGGCTTTTTTCGTCTAAAGGAGGTTATTATGTTATTAAGTATTTCGCTAATTCTTATTGTAGGTGCAACTATGGCGTGGTTGTGTCGGAAAATTAGATTACCGAGTTTGCTTGGTATGTTAGTTACCGGTATTATTCTTGGACCTTATGTAACTAATTTATTAGATAACAGTATACTTGGAATATCAATAGAACTTCGCAAGATTGCACTAATAGTTATTCTCACAAGAGCAGGTCTTGGACTGGACTTATCAGGACTAAAAAAAATAGGAAGACCGGCAGTTCTTATGTGCTTTATACCTGCGAGTTTTGAACTCATAGGAATGATTTTGCTTGCTCCAAAACTTATGGGATTAACAATGTTAGAAGCTGCAATTATGGGAGCTGTTCTTGCTGCCGTATCACCGGCTGTGGTTGTTCCAAGAATGGTAAAACTTATGGATGAAGGTTATGGAGTAGAAGAAGGAATACCTCAGTTAATTTTGGCAGGAGCATCAGTTGACGATGTATATGTTATTGTTTTGTTTTCTACATTTGTTGGAATGATGCAAGGCAAAGGGGCTTCGATAATTAGTTTTATTAATATTCCTGTTTCAATATTTTTGGGAATCATGATAGGTATATTACTTGGCTTATTATTAGCAGATTTTTTCAAGAAAATTCATATTCGAGATACTTCAAAAGTGCTTATCATTTTGAGTATCACATTCCTACTTGTAGTAATTGAAGATAAATTAACTACTGCAATTACTTTTTCTGCATTAATTACAGTTATGTTTATTGGAATAGGATTACAGAGAAAAAACAAAACTGTAGCAGAAAGACTTTCTATAAAATATGGGAAATTATGGGTAGCAGCAGAGATATTTTTATTTGTGTTGGTTGGTGCAACTGTAAATATCGGATATATCGGGAAAGTTGGAGTGAAGGCTATTATAGTAATTGTAGGTGCATTGATATTTAGAATGCTAGGTGTATTTGTGTGCTTATTAGGGACAAGAATTAAGGGAAAAGAAAAATTGTTTGCTATGATGGCATATACTCCAAAGGCAACTGTTCAGGCTGCTATTGGAGGGATACCTCTTGCACTTGGATTTTCTTGTGGTGATACAGTGCTTACAGTAGCAGTACTTGCGATAGTTTTTACAGCTCCAATTGGTGCATTTGCTATCGATTTATCGTATAAAAAATTATTACAAAGGAGATAAATGGCGATAGTAAACAGAGAATTCGAATCTAAGTAGATAAATAAGATATAAAAGATTGGAAAAAGCTTCCGAAGAAATTTTGAAAAAATTTTTATAAAAATTGAAATTCATTGTTTTGAGTCAAAAAAACAAATATTACAAAAATCATAAAAAAATAGTAAAAAAATATATTTATTTGATAAACTTATTGATATAAAATAGATATCAAGACTGTAATCTATCGAAGTTTATTTATAAAGAATAATAATTTATTGAATTATAAAATTTTATCAGTTAAATAAAATATATCTTTTAAAAATTTTGAAAGGTAAGATATATAAATATAAAATTTTATTAGTCAAATCGGTTTGTTTTCTGTTTTATAATGAATATCATAAAATTTTGAACAAATTCATAAATATATCTTTTACTATTTTTATTATGGAAATTATTATTTTTTAAAACAGTTCTTTCTTATCTTTCCTGTTTAATCTAAAATTACGTTTTCCAGTAAAGAAGACCTCATTATATCAAAAGGCATTACCCAGCCTCCACCATTGGAATCTAAATCGACAGTCCGTCCCACTTTTTTTCCTGCATTTTTAAATACGAGATATACAAACTGGGAGCAATACAGTCTTTTGTCAAAATTTTTATTGAAAGTAAGTCCGTAAGGTTTGTAAATTGTCTTGTTTATTTCTTCAAAAAGGGCATTTTTAAAATTATCATCTATCCCTTTCAGTCTGAAAACAGAGATTTTTCTGTCAATTCCCTGCCACACAAATAATGGACTTTCACTATATCCATTGGAATAGGAAGGGAATTCCACTATTTTTTTTTCTTCATTCAGGACAGCCACATGCCCCCACATCGAACGGAGAGAAGACTTTTTGGATAAAACGAGAATATCTCCGGGCTGTAATTTTTCAGATTTGTCAATAACTTCTTTGGCTGAATACCATTTATAATTTGGGTCGATAGATTTACAGGCGACAAGAAGCAGAGCCAGAATCACAGTTAAAAAGACTTTTCTTAGTACATTTGAGATTTTGGAATTGTAAAAAACAGAGTTCATCAGATTAGTTTCCTTTCAGTATATTATATTTTTTTAATTTTCTATGTATATTATATAAAAAAGAAACAAAATAGTCCAGTGAAAAAATTTAGTTGCCAAAAATTACTAAAGTTTGTATAATTATATAAAAATAAAAGAATATAGAGAAACGGAGAGAAAATATAATGAATATAGTCGCACCGGCAGGAAACTATGAAAAGTTAGAGGCGGCAATAAAAGCAGGAGCAAATGAAGTCTACTTTGGTCTCAAAGGATTTGGAGCCAGAAGAAATAATGAGAATTTAGGAATAAAGGAAATACTTGAAGGGATAGATTATGCTCATTCGAGAGGAATAAAAACATTAATTACATTAAATACAGTGATGAAAGATGTGGAAGTCGACGCTGCATATCGCAATATAAGCAAAATATATGAACATGGATTGGACGCTGTAATAGTACAGGATTTAGGATTTATGAGTTTCCTTAAGGAAAATTTTCCAAAACTGGCATTACACGGAAGTACACAAATGACAGTTGCCAACCATGTGGAAGCAAATAAATTGAAAGAACTGGGCCTGAGCCGTGTAGTTCTCGCAAGAGAAATGTCCTTTGAAGAAATAAAAAGTATAAGGGAAAAAACGGATATAGAGCTGGAAATATTTGTTTCAGGCTCTATGTGTATTTCTTATTCGGGAAACTGCTATATCAGCAGCTTTATAGGGGGGAGAAGTGGAAATAGAGGACTTTGTGCGTATTCATGCAGAAAAAAATTTGAAGATGAAGAAGGAAATAAGGCTTATTTTCTAAGTCCGAATGACCAGCTTTTTCAAACTGAAGAAATAAATAAACTGAAAGATATAGGAATAAATGCCATAAAGGTCGAAGGACGTAAGAAATCAAGCGAATATGTCTATGAAACAGTGAGCTACTATGATAATATTCTCAAAGGGAAACCGAGACCGACCGAAAGTTATAAACTGTTTAACAGAGGTTATTCAAAAGGATATTTTTACCTTGATAATAAACTTATGAATTTTAAATATTCGTCAAATTTTGGATATTTTTTAGGTGCGAGAATAGGAGAAAGCAATAATTTCAGAATAGATGACGAGCTTATATTAGGAGACGGTATTCAGTTTGTAGACAGTGATTTTGAAAAAATTTCGGGAGAATATGTAAACAGGATAACTGTGAACGGGAAAAAAGTTCAGAAAGCTGATAAGGACGATATTGTTTCAGTAGGAAAACTCCCTGAAAAGACTAAATATATTTATAAAAACTATTCCAAAGAGATTAATGACAGGATAATACACAATATAAAAATATCTAAAAGATTTGCAGCCGTAGATGGAGAAATAACTGCAATAAAAGGTAGAGAGATTATTTTAAAATTTTCTATTTATAATTTGAAAAATGAAAAAATAGAAGTCATAAAAAAAGGAAAAATAATTGAAGAAAATGCCAAAAAACCTATTACTCATGAACAGATAGCCGAAAAATTGGGAGAATTGGGCGATACTACTTTTGAGCTGAACAATCTGAAAATAGATTATGACGGAGTTTCCTTCATTCCTTTCAGTGAGCTTAAATCATTAAAAAGGGAGTGTATAGCTGAATTACAGGAAAAACTTATAAATTCTTACAGAAAAAATATTGAAGAAAAGAAAGTAAAGATTTTCAATAATAAAGGAAAAACAGAGCCTATTTTTTCCGCTCTCGTTTCCAATAGTGAACAGGAAGCTGCATGTCGTGAAGCAGGAATAGAAAAAATATATCACAAGCAATATGATGTTGCCAAAGAAAAAAATCTTCATAAGACAGATAAAATAAAGATAGGTACGAATTTGGCTTCAAATCTTTATCAGGTAATAATGGGAGAAAAAAACGGTATAAAAGGTCAGTCTCTTGATTGGAACCTCAATGTATTCAATAATTATACCCTTGATTTATTCAGCAGATTTTCTAACCTTGAAACGGTATTTTTGTCTCCCGAGATGAGCTACAAACAGCTCAAAATGATAAAATCCGACAAAGTGAAAATAGGTATGGTAATATACGGTTATCTGAAAGGAATGTATATTGAACACAAAATATTTGATAAAGAATATAAGGAACTGAAAGGGGAATTTTTCGACAAGTACAAGTTATTGAAAAATGATCTGGATAATATTGAATTGTACCTTGATAAACCGATGAACCTTATTCCAAAACTCGATGAAATAAAAGAGTTTAATTTTGATGAACTGAGACTGGATTTTACTTTTGAAACTGCTGAAGAAGTAAGAAAAATAATAAAAAGTCTAAAAACTAAAAAAGGAAATTATAATCCTTACTCATTTGAGCGAGGAGTATTCTAATTTCAATGGGGTTGTTTCATATGTCAATGATAATTCTTCATCATAAATATTATATATTTCGAAAACTTAAAATACTTTGTTTTTAATAGTTTTTATCTATTTTATAAAAATGATAAAATTGATAGAATATAAATAGTGAAATATATAAAGTTTATGATTTGATATTTTTATAATTTATGAAACGATACTAAAAATTATAAATAAAAGAGAGGTCTGAAATTGGAAATTATAAAGAACAGAAATTATATTCAGAAAATGTATATGTTAATGGGCGGAGCAATTTTCACTCATTATGTTCTTGTTATAATATTATGTCTATTACTGCTGAAAGATATTTTTGTTACAGGAGAATATAAAAAAATATTAAAAGATAAATCTCTTGTTGCAGTAGAAGCTGTTTTAGGTTTTTCCATTATAATGTCGCTATGGTATCATAATTACGGCGGATTGATCGCGATACCTATACTTTTATGTATAATGGTCGGTCGATATTATACAAGAATAGTGAGCGATGATTTTAAAAATTATAATTTGGAACTAATGGCAAAATTTTCAGGAGCAGCATTTTTTATATCCCTTGTGGAAATTCTCATAACTAAAGACAGGGCAGGGTATTTTGCTTATCTTAACCCTAATTATCTGGGAAGCATAATGATGATGGCGTCTATTTTGAATTTATATCTGGCATTAAAGAAAAAATCCAAGAGAAATTTTTTGTTGTTCATTCTTAATTTTTCGACGATTTTACTGTCGGGTTCAAGGTCTTCCCTTGCAGCAGCCGTAATAGGAATATTTGTATTACTGTACTATTTTCTTGAAAAAAGGTATTTTGTTGCCTGTGTGTTTCTGTTAATAGGGTACGTTATCGGAGTATACTACGGAGTATTGCCTTTTTTGAGAGAAGATACTATTGTGAAATATTATTGGTTGAGAAGAGATATATTGAAAATGGCGTACAATGCTTTTAAGACAAATATATTATTTGGACACGGGAACTTTTACTATTTTAAATTTACAAAATTTTATCCCCATTCCCATAATGCTATAACAGAACTGCTTTTGAGCTATGGGATAGTGGGTACTCTTGCATTAATGGGAGTATGGCTCAGATATATATATGATATTTTCAAAGATGATAAGAGTAACGTTTTAAAAATTTCAATAGTTTCAGGAGTTGTAGCTCATAATCTGACGGATTTTCCTATATTTTGGATACAGACGGTAATATTGTTTATAATGTTGCTGTCATGTTCGGAAAATAAGGAAGATGTGAAAAAATATAAAATAAAAATTTATAAACATAGAGGAAAATAATAAAAAAATAATAATAAAAAATAATGTAAAAATAATATTTATAAAATTTTTCAAGATATTACAGTTTAAAATAAAATTTGGAAAAAATCATTTATTTAGATTTTTAGAGAAAATTTTCAGTTTTAATAAATGATTATGATGATTATTCTAAATTAGTAAATTTTGATAAATAAATATGTTTTTTACATTATTTTTTATATGATTATTGCTATAAAATGTCTTATATAGAGCCGTCATAAAATTTTTTTATTTTTTGAATATTTTTTAGTCAACAAACAATAAATTTGTAACTTTTTCTATATAAGGAATTTCAAATTCATCTCCTAATATAGCTTTCACAATAGCGAAAATTTGAGCGATTATAACGACACATGTAATGATTCCGAATACAATAGTCCCTATAAAGATAACTATATTTAATAAAACGGCTACCATAATAAATACACTTAGTGCCAATGTCTGTTTAGCATATTTTCTGACAAACTGATTTTTAGTTTCTAAAATCAGTGCAATTATAGGAATTAGAATTCCCAGTCCTGTGAAAAAACTTAAATTTATAAGGGCAGCAGCGGCATTTGCTCTCAAGCCTCCTATAGTAACCTGTTCTTTAACGTTTAATTCCATAAAAAACCTCCTTAAATAACATATTACAATTTACTAAAAAATTTTAGCATAAAAAAAATAAAAAATCAATTGAAATTGACAATTAAAAAGGATATACTTATAATAATAAGAAAGTGATAATGGAAGGAAACGGATGATATATTTTATAGGTGGAATGAAACACAGGGAATTTAAATATTTTGAGTTGATTGAGAAAATCAGGAAATCAAATCAGGAAATAACTGAAAGTTTTTTTGATGTAGATATAAAAGAAGAGGATAAGTTTCTTGAAAAAATAAGTTTTAATTCAATATTTTCAACAAATGAGCTGATTGTGTTAAAAAGAGCCGAAAAACTGAAAGATTTGGAAAAAACTCTTGATTATATGGGAACTCTTGATATAAATAATAAGGAAATAATAATAGATTATTTCAAGGAAGACGGAAAAATAGGAGTCAAACTCTCAAAAAAACTCGAAACAATGAAAAAAGAGGGGAAAGTGGAAGTCCATTTATTTCCTAAAGAAGACGATAAAGAAATTAGAAAATACATAAAAAATGAACTTGGAATATCCGAAAAGGATACGGCGATATTGTTTGAAATGATAGGAAATAACCCTTTTAAAGTAAAAAATGAAGTTGAAAAAATAAAAATATATTTAAATGGAGAAAAAATCAATATAAATGAAATAAAAAAAATAATCTCTGTTGAGAAAGAATATCAGATTTATGAGTGTACTGAAAAGATATTTACAAAAAAAGCTTCGGAAGTTATAGAATATCTTGAAAGGACAAAAGAATATATGGCAGTCCTTTACGCCTTATATAATGAAATTGAGATTATGTATAAACTTAGTAGCCTTATAAAATCAGGAGTAAGTCTGACTAATAATTATAACATTTTTAAAATGGAATTTGAGCAGATAAAAGATGTTTTTAAATCTAATAACAGAATTCCTAATCCTTATTCAATATTGAAAAAAATGGAAAGACTGAAAAATTATTCAAATGAAAGTTTGAAAAACCTTGTATACAGATGTTGGGAAATGGAAAAGGATATAAAAACAGGAAAAATAGAACAGGAACCTGCAATAGAAACATTAATAATGGAAATTGAAAATCTATATGGGAAAAAATAGGAAAAAACTTGATTTTTATTTGAAAAAATGTTAATATACTTTGGTAATTTTGCGTATACGTTTAGTTATAGAGCAATATTCATAAATATGAATAATGATTTGAAAGGAGGAAGGAATGGCACATTCAAAATCATCTAAAAAAAGAATTTTCATTGGTGAAAGAAATGCAAATAGAAATCAGGCTATAAAAAGTAGAGTAAAAACATTTGTAAAAAAAGTTCTTTCAGCTGTTGAAGCTAAAAATGTCGACGAAGCTAAAACAGCATTACAGGTTGCCTATAAAGAATTGGATAAAGCTGTAACTAAAGGAGTTCTCAAAAAGAATACAGCATCAAGAAAAAAATCAAGACTTGCATTAAAAGTTAATTCATTAGCGAGCTAATTGTAATGGGTTAATTTTAAAAAAATTTTTTTAAAATTATCATAAAAAGAGGCTATCTTAAATAAATCAGAAAAAATTTTCTGTTTTTAAGACAGCCTTTTTTGATTTCATTCTTTTTGTTTATTTGAGAGCTTTTTTAGTTTTGGAGATTTTCGCCATATTAATAGTCCAGTTCAACTTTTTCACAAGAATAAAAAATATTGTTGCTGCAAGGGTATTTGAGAAAAGATTTCCCCAGAACACGGCATATACTCCTAAAAATTTTTGAGTGGAAAGTATAAATAAGTATCTAAAAAACCATATTCTTAAAATAGCCATTAATAAAGGTATTTTTGTTCTTCCGAGAGCTATAAAAACTCCCTGACATACGGAAAAGACACCAAATCCTATGACTGAATAAGTGTAAATGTTTAAAGCGTTGTTGGCAATTTCCAAGACTTGTTTGTTTCGAGTAAAAAGAATTGTCAGCTTTTCAGCTAAGGGAACAACTGAAACAATCGTCAGTATAGCCATAACAATACTTAGAATATAGCCGTAAGTAAATATCTTTTTTGACTTTTTTATTTCTCCCACTCCCATATTCATACTAATCATTGTAGTTACTGTAGTTCCTATTGCAGACGGAAGTATAAAACAGATAGAGTTTATATTGGAAGCAATTCCCTGTCCATTGAGGGAAATGGCTCCGTATTTGTCAACTTCTTTGTTAATGAGTACAAATCCCGTCTGAATGAGCATATAACTCAACATGGAAGGAAATCCGATTTTAAAGAGTCTTGCAACAATAGGCAAATTCATACGGTATTTTTTTAAATCAAGTTTCATATCGCTATTTTTTATAAATAAATCGTGATACATCCATATAGTTATAGTAATATATGAGAAAAGACTTCCCATTACCGCTCCGATAATTTTCATTTCAAAGAAATAGAGAAATATGATATTGAATATAAGTTTTAGAATAAGCATTATAAATACTCTTATAAATGTTACTTCAGGTCGACCTATGGCATTTTTTGCAGAATTGTATATGGCGGTCATAAATACAAGAGGCATAACTAAAGAATAAAGGGAAATATAGACAAATACTTCGTGTCTGATTTCCGAAGTAATGGTAGAAGAGATAAAATATCCCGCTCCGATACATACGGGTACAAGAAGCAGACCTATTAAAAATCCGAAAACAAAAACTTGTAAAGTAACTTCTTTTACGGCTTTTATAATTCCCCGCCCATAAAGCTGACCTATCATTGCCATTGCGGCAGCTCCCAAGCCCTGAGACAGGGCAATCATAATATTTAAAACCGGCTGACTGAATGTAACTGCACTTGCCACAACTACCCCTGCAAGATTATTTAAAAACAGTCCGTCTGATAACGGAATAAAAGCCTGTATTGCTCCTACGAGCAGTGTGGGTGCGGATAGAAAAAGGAGAGTGTTTAAGATACTTCCGTTGAGAATCATTTCTCTCCGCTCTTCTGCTGTCTGTTTTTTAAATATCATTATATATCCTCTTTTCTTTTAAAATATAATTTTATTTTATTATAACACTCTATTCAGAAAAATTATAGAGGGGAAATTTAAAATATTTAGTATATTTTAGTATATTATAATTAAAATTGGAGTGTTATAATTAAAGTACCGTAAAATAAAATAACATATAAAAACGGGAAATTAAATAAATAGGAAATTAAATAATTTAAAATAAAAAATATAAGAGAAAATATAATCGGGGAATGTAATAGAGAATATGGGTATGAATAGTTTGAAAAAAGTTAAAGTTTAAAAAATAATCTTTACAAATACAGAAAAAGTGTGTATAATATTTTAAGATAGAGGTGCAGTTATTAAGAGTAAATTTATGGAGAACAGTCAATTCAAAGAAGTAAATTGAAAGGAATCGCTGCCGAAGGGCAAAGTGCGACTGACTTTGTTGCTGGGGCTACGGAGAATATTCGTAGAACTGTCATTATCTTTGGATAATGTTGGGCTGTCAGATATAAATTACAAGTTTTTTTAAATTATTTGGATTAAAATATTTGTTTTATATACTGATTTCTCTATCAGTATTTTTTATTATATATGATTTAAAATTAAAAATATTGTTGAAAGAAATTTGGAAAAAATTCGGAATAGGAGGAAACAATATGAAATTATTCGGAACATCAAAAATCAATGAAAAAGGAAACTTGTCCATAGGAGGAGTGGATACACTTGATTTAGTAAAGGAATTTGGAAGTCCTCTTTATGTAATGGACCAGGAACTTATTGAAACAACAATAGATAAAATGAAAGAAGCATTTGTATCGCCAAGGTTTGACACACATATTGCCTATGCAGGAAAAGCCTTTTTTACTACAGGAATGGCAAAACTTATCGAAGCAAAGGATTTGGAACTGGACGTGGTGTCGGGGGGAGAACTGTATACTGCGTATAAAGCCGGATTTCCTATGAATAAAGTGCATATGCACGGGAATAACAAGACATATGAAGAACTAAAAATGGCGATAGACCTTGAAATAAAACAGATTGTAATAGATAATGAAGACGAAATAGAAAAAATAGAAAAAATATGTAAAGAAAAAAATAAAAAACAGGCTGTATTACTTAGAATAGATCCGGGAATAGAAGCACATACTCATCATTATATAAAAACTTCAGGACTTACATCAAAATTCGGGATTTCATTATTTCAGGAAAATCTGCTGGACATCATAAAAAGGATAAATGACAGTGAATATCTTGAATTTAAAGGATTTCACACACATATAGGCTCGCAGATATTTCAGACAGTATTCTTTATATTTGCTTTAGAAGAAATATTTAAATATCTGGATAAATTGAAAAAAGAATTGGGAATTGTAGTACATACAGTAAATATGGGCGGAGGCTTCGGAGTATATTATAAAGAAGGAGACGCTCCTGTACCCGTTGAGGAAATATTAAAAGAAATAATAATTTATGCAGAAGCTATGGAAATCAAGTATAAAATAGGATTTAAAGAACTGTGCATTGAGCCGGGAAGAAGTATCGTAGGAAATGCGGGGACTACTCTTTATAAAGTGGGAGGCATTAAAAAAACTGTAGGAGGGAAAACCTATGTTTTTGTAGACGGAGGAATGGCTGATAATATAAGACCTGCTCTTTATCAGGCCGAATATGAAGCGGGAATTGTAAATAAACTGAATGAGAAAGCTACAGAAGAAGTTACTATTGCGGGAAAATTTTGTGAATCGGGGGATATACTTATAGAAAAGACAAAATTGGAAAAAACTCAGGTGGGAGATATTTTAGCAATGACTGTAACGGGAGCTTACTGCTATTCGATGTCGAGTAATTACAACCGATTTACGAAACCTGCCGTCGTATTCGTAAAAGACGGGAAAGCCAAAATTGCAGTGAAAAGGGAAACTCTTGAAGATCTTGTTAGAAATGATGAAATTTTTGAATTATAATTTTTATTTTCAGTTACAACAAAAAATGTTATAATATAAAGATAAAATAAAAATAAAAACAGATTTTTCAGAAAGTAGGATTTATAGTGATAATCGTACATAAATACGGGGGAAGCTCAGTAGCTACGACCGAAAAGATAATAAATATAGCAAAATATTTAGGAAAAGTGAAAGATGAAAAAAATGATGTGGTAGTCGTAGTTTCGGCTATGGGAAAAACTACGGACAAACTTATAAAACTGGCTCATGAAATTACCGAAGACCCTGACGAAAGGGAAATGGACAGACTTATGTCCACAGGGGAACAACAGACTATAGCTCTGTTGAGTATAGCTCTCCAGTCTTTAGGATATGACGCTATTTCACTTACGGGTCGACAGGCAGGAATAAAGACATCAGGTCATCATACTAAAAACAGGATAGAAGAGATAGACGGCGATAAAATAAAAAAACATCTGAAAGACGGAAAAATAGTTATTGTGGCGGGATTTCAGGGAGTAAATGAAAATGGAGATGTAGCAACACTTGGAAGAGGAGGTTCCGACACTTCGGCAGTGGCTCTGGCTGCGGCTCTCGGAGGGAAATGTGAGATATATACCGATGTTGACGGGATATACTCGATAGATCCTCGGATTTATCCTGAAGCAAAAAAGATACCTGTTATATCTTATGACGAGATGATGGAATTAGCTTTTTTAGGTGCGGGAGTAATGGAGCCGAGAGCAGTTGAATTAGGTAAGAAATATGGTGTTGAAATATATGTAGGAAAATCTTTGGAAGGAAAAAACGGGACAATAATAACTGCAAAGGAGAAAATAATGGAAGATAAAGTAATAACAGGAATATCCGTCAATGAAAATGTATTAATGGTGAATATTGAAGAAATTCCTACTTATGCTAAAAATGTTTACACAATATTTGAACAGGCTGAAAAATTTGGTGTAAATATAGGTATGATAAGTCAAAACGACGTGTCCAGTGAACATGGAAGTTTTGCATTTACGTGTCCCATGAGTGATGAAGTTTCTCTTGAAAAAATAAGAAAAATTTTAGAAGAAAAATTTGACAGAATTTCCGTTATTATAAATCCTAATGTAGTGAAAGTTTCTATTGTAGGCATAGGACTTATAAGTAATATAGGAATTGCAGCAAGGATATTTAAAGTTCTTTCAGAAAATAACATAAGTTTTCATCAGGTTGCAACTTCGGAAATAAGTATAGGAATAATAGTAGATGATGTAATGGGTAAAAAAGTTGCAGAATTATTTGCAAAAGAATTTAATGTATAAAAATTTGTTTTCAGAAGGAGGAATAAAAAATGGTAAAATTTGAAAAATATCAAGGTGCGGGAAATGATTTTATTATTGTCAATGAAAAAGACCTTATAGAAAAAGGAATACCTGATTATAATCAATTTGCGAGTGAAGTTTGTTGCAGGCATTTCGGTATAGGGGCTGACGGTCTTTTAATATTAAAATATGTTGCGAATATGCCTTTTATGTTTTATTATAATTCTGACGGAAGTCAGGCTCCAATGTGTGGAAACGGAATAAGATGTTTTGCCTTTTATCTCAAAAATAACAATGTGGAGCAGGAAGATACATTTACAGTGAAAACTTTGTCGGGAGATTTGACAATTGAAACTAAAAATGAAAATGATACATTCTTCGTCAAAGTAAATATGGGAGAACCTATATTTGATGTAAAAAAACTGATAAATATAGAAAAAGAAAGATTTATGCGTGAAAAAATAACTATAGATGAAAAAGAAATTGAAATTTCATATGTATTTATGGGAACGGATCATTCAGTAATATTTGTAAATGATTTTTCTGATTATGATATTGATGATCTGGGTAAAAAAATAGAAAACTATACGGAAATATTTCCTAAAAAAGTAAATGTCAATTTTGTAAAAGTAATAGACAGGTCAAATATTGAAGTGATTACTTGGGAAAGAGGAGCGGGAAGAACTCTTGCATGCGGTACAGGAGCGACTGCTTCCGCTGTTCTTGCGAGAATATACGGTTTCGTGGAAGACCGCATAAATGTGAAGGTTCCCGGAGGTAAACTCGTCATAGATTATGCAGGGTATGGAAGTGAAGCATTTATGACAGGTTCAAGCGAAAAAATAGCTGAAGGATATTACGTTTTTAAAAGATAATAATACAGAGAAAGTAACAGGGAAGGATGATAATTATGAAATTTGAAGGATCTTATGTAGCATTGATAACTCCTTTTAAAGAAAATGGAGAAGTTGATGAAGACAAAATAAGGGAACTTGTAAATTATCATATTGAAAACGGAACATCGGGAATAGTGCCTTGCGGAACTACAGGAGAAGCACCGACACTGACATTTTCCGAACATGAAAAAGTTATAAAAATAGTAGTCGAAGAAGTAAAAGGGAGAATAAAAGTAATAGCAGGAGCGGGTTCAAATAATACGGACAGAGCAATAGAACTTACAAAATATGCAAAAAAATTAGGTGCAGATGCTGCACTCAGCACATGTCCATATTATAATAAACCTACCCAGAGAGGTCTTTATGAGCATTACAGGAAAATAGCCGAAGAGGCAAAATTTCCGATTATGCTTTATAACGTTCCGGGAAGGACAGGAACGAATATAGAAGCTGAAACAGTGGCAAGGCTTGCAGAAATTCCTGAAATAGTAGCGATAAAAGAAGCAACCGGAAGTTTGGAACAGATGATAAAAATTCAGGATTTGTGTGGAGATAAAATTGAGATTTTATCAGGAGAGGACCATTTAATACTGCCAATGCTGTCGATAGGAGCTAAAGGAGTAGTTTCAGTTGTTGCAAATATTATGCCGCGTGAAATGAGCGAACTTATAAGTTCCTTTTTAAACAGGGAGTTTGAAAAAGCATACAATTTACATACAAAGCTATATGAAGTCAGTAGAAATATGTTTATTGAGGGAAATCCTGTAACAGTAAAATCCGCTATGAATATTTTGGGACAAATTGATAATGACCTGGTAAGACTTCCTTTAGTTTCAGCAGAACAGAAAACAAAAGATAAATTGACAAAATTTTTTAAAGAAAGAAGTATCATATAGTAGAACATATAGTAGAATAAGTATATTAAAATAAATATATTTTTCTATAATTTTAGATATTGTAATTTTGTATAATGAGTATTTTTAAGAATGTTTCTAAAATGCTCATAAGTTTTTAAAGTATTTATTAATAGTAAAATTAGAATAATATAAATCAGAAGAGGAGGAAAATTTGAAATATGAAAAAATATAATGTAGCAGTTGTGGGAGCAACAGGACTTGTAGGGCAGACATTTCTCAAAGTTTTAAAGGAGAGGGGATTTCCTATAGAAAAACTGTACCTTTATGCGTCAGCAAGGTCAGCGGGGAAAACAGTGAATTTTGAGGGGAAAGATTATACAGTTATTGAGCTGAAGGACGAAAATATAAAGGATGATATAGATATAGCGTTATTTTCGGCAGGCGGGAGTATTTCCAAAGAATATGCACCAAAGTTTAAGGAAAAAGGTGCAATTGTTGTAGACAACAGCAGTGCATGGAGAATGGATAAAGATATTCCTCTTGTTGTGCCTGAAGCAAATCCTGAAGCACTTGACGGACAGAACGGCATAATTGCCAATCCTAACTGTTCCACAATACAGGTAATGCCTGTTTTAAAAGTATTGTCAGATAAATATGGGCTTAAAAGAGTAATTTATTCCACTTATCAGGCTGTGGCAGGTTCGGGACAAAAGGGGATTGATGACTTGGAAGCAAATTTGAAAGGAGAGCCGTCCAAAAATTATCCTTATCAAATAGCGTTTAATCTGTTACCTCATATTGACGTATTTTTAGATAACGGATATACAAAAGAAGAAATAAAAATGGTAGAAGAAACAAGAAAAATATTAGGACTGCCAAACCTGAAAGTGACTGCAACATGTGTAAGGGTACCCGTAAGAATGGGACATGCAGTGTCGGTCAATGTAGAATTGGAAAAACCTTTTGATTTAAAAGATGTATTTAAAGCTTTTGAAGAAAAAGACGGAATTATTGTAAAAGATGATGTTTCAAAAAATGTTTACCCTATGCCTATCGAGGCGGCAGATACTGATGAAGTGTATGTAGGAAGAATAAGACGGGATGAATCTGTAGAAAATGGGCTGAATTTATGGGTAGTAGCTGATAATATAAGAAAAGGAGCAGCTACAAATACAATTCAGATAGCTGAAACACTAATAAAAAAAGGAGTTATATAATTGAAATTAAATAAAATAAATACAATAAAAAATAAAATATTTATGCTGTTAATATTTTTAGCTGTATTTATTTGCGGATACGCTGAAAATAATGAGCTGAAAGTAGGTATGGAGTGCGGTTATGCCCCTTTTAACTGGTTTCAGAACAATGGTAAAAACGGAGCAGTAAAAATTGAAAACGGCTATTGCGGCGGTTATGATGTAGAAATAGCAAAACTGATAGCAAAAGGATTGGACAAAAAATTAGTCATAGTCAAATCTGAATGGGATGCATTATTAGGGCCTGCACTGACTTCGGGGAAAGTCGATATAGTAATAGCAGGAATGTCTCCTACTCCCGAGAGAAAACAGAGTTTATTATTTACAAATCCCTATTATGAATCTGATTTAGTAGTAGTAGTAAAAAAAGACAGTAAATATGCTGTTGTCAAATCCATTGAAGATTTTGAAGGAGCAAGAATAACAGGACAGTTAAGTACGCTTCACTATAATGTAATAGACCAGATGAAAGGTGTGAATAAACAGCCTGCAATGGAAAATTTTCCTTCGATGATAGTAGCTTTGAATTCGGGGAAAGTAGACGGGTATGTTTCAGAGAGACCTGGAGCAATGGCGGCAGCGATCTCAAATCCAGGACTTACTTTCGTAAGTTTTGAAGACGGAAAGGGTTTTAAATACGAGAAATCCGAACTGGATGTAGCGGTAGGAGTAAAAAAAGGTAACGAAGAACTGGTGAACAAAATAAATAAAATTTTGGCAGGAATATCATCAGAAGAAAGAAAACAGATTATGGAAACAGCAATAAAAAATCAGCCTGAAACAGGAGAAACAGGACAGAGAACATTTTTCGACTGGGTTTCTTTCTTTGTTGTAAATAACTGGCAAGCATTTTTGCAAGGAACAGTAACGACTCTTGTAGTTTCTCTTACAGGGACAATAGTAGGATTTATAATAGGCTTGGGAGTAACATTAATAAAAAATGTAAATATTGATGAGAGAACTCCTGTGCTGAAAAAAATAGGACTGAAAATATTAAATACTATTTTTTCAGTGTACGTAACAGTGTTTAGGGGAACACCTATGATTGTCCAGTCAATGGTAATATATTACGGTTCTTCCCAAGTATTTAACTGGAATTTTTCTCCGTTAGGTGCTGCATTATTTATAGTTTCCATTAATACGGGAGCGTATATGTGCGAAATAATAAGAGGAGGAATAGATTCCATAGATAAAGGACAGTTTGAAGCTGCCGAAGCTTTAGGAATGTCGCATTTTCAAATGATGAGCAGTATAATATTTCCGCAGATGTTCAGAGTAATATTACCTGCCATTGGAAATGAATTTATTATAAATATAAAAGATACATCGGTTTTAAATGTAATAAGTGTTACCGAGCTGTTTTTCGTGTCCAAGTCAGTAGCCGGATCATATTCCCGTTATTATGAAGTATTTATTATTACAAGTGTAATATATTTCTTCCTGACATTTACATTGTCTGCAATTTTAAAATATATTGAGAAAAAAATGGACGGTCCTCAAAATTTTGAATTTTTAGAGGAGATTTCCAAGGAAGAAGATACTCATCCGAAGAATGCAGGAGGAGAAGTGTAATGGAAAGAGGAAATAAAGTAATTGAGATAAAAAATATAAGAAAAGATTTTGGAACAAGAACAGTTCTAAAAGATATAAATTTTGATGTTCATGAAAAAGAAGTTGTAAGTATAATAGGCTCATCAGGAAGTGGGAAATCTACACTTTTAAGATGTATTAATTTACTTGAAAGACCGACAGAGGGAGAGATACTGTTTCATGGGAAAGATATAGTTTCAGGAAATCTGCCTCTTGTGAAACTGAGAGAAAAAGTAGGAATGGTCTTTCAGCAGTTTAATTTGTTCAATAACTTGAGTGTACTTGATAATTGTGTTATAGGACAAATAAAAGTATTGAAAAAATCCCGTGGGGAAGCTGAAAAAAATGCTAAAGAGCTTTTGGCTAAAGTCGGAATGGAAAAGTTTATTCATGCAAAACCGGCTCAAATATCAGGAGGACAGAAACAAAGAGTGGCAATAGCGAGAGCATTGGCAATGGAACCCGAAGTACTACTGTTCGATGAGCCGACTTCAGCTCTTGATCCTGAAATGGTCGGAGAAGTGCTGAAAGTTATGAAAGATTTGGCAAAAAGCGGGCTTACAATGCTTGTAGTAACCCATGAAATGGATTTTGCCCGTGATGTTTCAAGTAGAGTTGTATTTATGGATGGAGGGGTTATCGTAGAAGATGACAGGCCTGAAATAATATTTGACAATCCTGAACATACCAGAACTAAAGAATTTTTATCAAGAATGTTAAAGAAATAGTTGATATTATCAAAAAAATAATGTAAAATAGAACAAAATGAAAATAAATAATTAAATAAGGAGAAAAAATGAAAAAATTGAAATTAACAAACGAAGAAAAAGAATTATTGAAAGGTAACCAAGAAGGATTGAGACAGGCTTTCCTTAATAAAGCTGCTCTTGCAGAAGCTGAAAAATATGAACTTTCCGAACAGGAAAAAGAAGAATTTGAATATCTTTACAATACTGAAAAAACAAAATTCTTTGTAGCAAAACAGATTGAAGACAAAATTTCCATAGATGCGGATGAAGTTGTAAAAATCTACAATGAAAATAAAGCACAGTTTGATGCACAAAACGTTCAGTTTACTCAGGCAAGAGAAATTATACAGAGAGATTTACAAAATCAGCAAGTAGCTGCTCTCGAAAATGAAGAATTTAATAAAATAGTTCAGGAAATGGGAGATACAGTAACTTTAGAAAAGAAAGAAATAATCTTTTCTCAGGGAAATCCTAATGTGATCAGCAATATCGTGCTTAATAAAATTGTTGCTGAAAAAGCTAAAACTGTAGATTTTGAAAATAAAGAAAAGGAATCTTTGAAAATAATAAAAGATATTGTTTTAAGAGATTTCTATATTGATTTGGAAGTTAGAAAAAAAGTTCAGGTAACTCATGAAGAAATAGTAAATATCTATGAAGCTGAAAAAGGAAAATTAGGAAATGTAACTCCTAACGATGCTTACAATCAAATAGGAAACGGACTGTTTAATAATAAAGTAAATGAAGAAAGAACAAATATTATAAACAGAATAATCGAAGAATATAAAATAGACGATTTAGTAAAAGAAAATTTAGAGGAAAAATAAGAAGAGTGAATTTAAAAGATAAAGTGTAAACACCTGAAACAGAAACCTGAAAAAAATAGAAATAAAACTAAAAACGAAATAGATGTATTTAAAATAATAAAATAAGGTGTAAATTCAGTAAAATTTACTTGACAATTAAAAATAAATAATATATAATCTTTTAATGTAATTAATCCTTTCCCACAAAGGACCGTTATCCAAAAAGATAAAAATCAGGAGGATAAAAGTGAGTAAATATACTGTAATGCAAAAAAAAGAAGAAGTAACAAGAAATTGGTATGAAATCGACGCCGAAGGAAAAATATTAGGAAAATTGGCAGCTGAAATTGCTGTGAAATTAATGGGTAAACATAAGCCCAGCTACACACCTCATGTTGACGGAGGAGATTATGTAATTGTAACTAATGCAGCTAAATTTGCTGTAACAGGTACAAAAATGTTAAACAAAAAATATTACAGACATAGTGGATATCCTGGAGGATTGAAAGTAAGAAGTCTGGAAGAAATGTTAGAAAAAAAACCTACTGAAGTAATAAGAAAAGCTGTTGAAAGAATGTTACCTAAAAATAAATTGGGTAGCCAAATGATCGGAAGATTAAAAATTTACACAGGAACAGAGCATACTCATACTGCTCAAAAACCTGAGAAGATAGAGTTATAGGAGGTAATTTAGGTGGCAGAAAAAATTCAATATTTAGGAACAGGTAGAAGAAAAACTTCAGTAGCAAGAGTAAGATTAATTCCGGGAGCTTCAGGGATTGAAATAAATGGAAAAGATATGAGAGAATACTTCGGTGGAAGAGAACTGTTGGCAAAAATAGTCGAACAACCTTTAGAATTGACTGAAACTTTAAATAAATACGGAGTAAAAGTTAATGTAAATGGTGGAGGAAATACTGGTCAGGCGGGAGCTATAAGACATGGTGTTTCAAGAGCATTAGTAGTTGCCGACGAAGAATTGAGAGGTGCTTTGAAAGAAGCAGGGTTCTTGACAAGAGATTCAAGAATGGTTGAAAGAAAAAAATACGGGAAAAAGAAAGCAAGAAGAAGCCCTCAATTTTCAAAAAGATAATATTTTTGAAATATTATATTTGTTACTCTACAGCATATATAAAAAAGAGAAATGGTATAGAAATTCAAAATATAACCCTTGGAAATCAAATATTTTCAAGGGTTTTTATTTTATTTCAAAATAATCAAAAAATACTTTTTTTAATAGTATATATACAATTTGTTGGTTCTCACCCTATTTTAAAAAAACAGGAAGAACTCATTTTCTTTTAATATTTTTGTGATAATATTTCTATATAAGAAAGGCAATATAAAGTTTGAAGTTAAAAGAAAAAACATTCCTTTTATAATTAAAATAATTGTAAAAATAGTTTATTAATGGTAAAATTTAGTAAAGTGTGGAAATATTTGAAAGGAATGACCGAAAGTATGAATATAGTTTTAGAGGACAGTATAAATTACAGAACGGGGATAAAAGATTTCGGAGTAGACCCTGTAAATAAGAGAATTATTATTACAGGTGAAAAACTGGCGTTTCTTAAAGAAGGAAAAATCGAAAAAGAAATAGGAGGAAAAGTAAAAAACAGCGAAATAATAAGATACATAAAAGAAAAAAATCAATTATTTGTTTCAAGTATCTTTTTTGTTTCTACTGTAATGGGAAAAGTATATAAATGCGACAGTCTGAAGAAAAAAATAGTGGAGCCTGTTTTTGACAGTGAAAAAGTAATAGAATTTATGAATTTTACTACAGACGGAAAAATTATTTATATTGAAAATGACACAATTTATTCCTATGAGCCGAATACAAAAGAATTAATCCATTCCGATATTTTAGGTGATAAAAATAAACATAATAAAGGAAATTACAAAATATTCACAAGTGGAGAAAATGTAATTTTGAAATATAGGGAACTGCATAGTCAGAAAAATATAATTAATATTTTTGATAGTAAATTGGAAAAAATATTTGAAATAGAAACTGAAAATAATCATATATTTTCCAAAATTTCAGGGCTGGAATATATAGCAGGGACTGCAACCGGAGAGATAGAAATATGGAATATTTTGGAAAAAGAGCTGTATAATTCTATAAAAATATCTGATTTTAAAATATCATATATTGAAAATTATAATGGAAATTATTTTATCGGTTTAGGCAATGGAGATTTGATTATTACTGACTGGGAGTTTAATATTTTGAAAACTCAGAGCATTTTTAAAAATGAAATTACAAAAATATGTTGTATCGAAAACCAGATTTTTATTTCAGGCACTGATAATATAATAGTAACTTTAAAAATAATCGATGAAGATAATAGTAATAAAAATATTCAAATAAGAGAAAATTTTTTGCAGGAATATAGAATTCACGATGATTATTATGATTTTTTTACATTGGACAGAGTGATAAGAATTGATAATTTTATAAAAGAAATGGATATAAAAAAGATACATTATACTCCTTCAAAAGAAAAAATATTTAAGGTTTTTTCCGATTCCATTTTTTCAAGAAAAGTCTGTATGATTAGTAAAGATCCTTATTTTCAGGATGGAGTAGCTACAGGGCTGTCTTTTGAGGTAAATAAACCTTCATGGAATGATTCTGAGATAAATACGTCATTGAAAAATATCTTGAAATTAATATATAAAACTTACACAGGAAAATCTGAAGACATAAATAAAATTCGGGAAGAAATAGAAAATGGGAAATTTCAGATACTTCCTCCGGATAGACTTATAAAATCATGGAAAGAACAGGGAGTTTTACTTGTCAGTGCTGCCCTTACTACAGTTGTAGGTAAGTCAGGGGAACATCATAAGTTTTGGAATTTGTTTACAAAAAAGCTGTTGGAATATATATCCGCTAAAAATCCTGATATTGTTTATTTTTTATGGGGAAAGGATCCCGAAATTTTTGAAAAAAATATATTGTCAGGAGAAATTATAAAACATAATCATCCTGCAATTTCAGGAAGTTTGGAGAATGAAAAAGATTTTATGAATGGAATATCTTTTGAAAAAACAAAAAATATTATAAATTGGACAGGGATTGAAAAGAAAGTCATCGAAGAAGATAAAAAAGATATTGAAAGTAACGGAAAACTTTTTAAATAGTTTGTAGTAAAATTAAAATTGTTATATAATTAAAAATTTTTTTGGAAAAGTTTTGATTGAAACAGTTTACAATGAATTAAAATAGGAGAATTATATGTCTGTTGTACTGATTACGGGAGCAGGTTCAGGAATAGGAAAAGAGCTGGCAATTTTATTTGCCGAAAAGAATTTTGATTTATTTTTATTAGGAAAGACTGTTGAAAAACTGAAAAACGTACAGAAAGAAATTTTGGGTAAATATAAAATAAAATGTAATATAATTCAATATGATTTAAATAACACGGACAGATTGAGTGAACTGGCAGAAAATTACGGCATGGAAACAGATATAATTATAAATTGTGCGGGAATTGGAAAAATAGGTGATTTTGAAAGTTTATCTAAAGATGAGGAAATAAAAATGATAAATGTGAATTTTATTGCTCCAATGATTTTAAGCAGATTATTTGTGGAAAAATTTATCGGAAAAGGAGTCGGAACGGTAATAAATATATGTTCTACAGCTTCATTGTATCCCAATCCGTATCTTAATGTTTACAGTGCTTCAAAAGTATCACTTCTTTATTATTCTTTGTCTTTGGATAAGGAAGTGAGTGTGAAAAATAAAAATGTGAGAGTGTTAAGTATATGTCCCGGTCCTGTGAATACTAATTTTTTTAGTGAAAGTACAAGAAAAAAATTTGCCGTCTATACTAAATACGAAATGAGTGCTTATGACACTGCAAAAGCTATAATAAAAATTTTTGAACGGAAAAAAAGATTTTCGGTTATAGGATTTAAAAATAGAGTTTTTTCAGGATTAATGAGATTATTGCCGATTTCATTGCAATTGAAAATAATCGAAAAATTTTTAAGAAAAGGAGTTTAGTTTAAATGTCCATTTATTCTTTTTATTATTTGCTGATTTTTATGACGATAAGTTTATTTACTTTGAAGCTGATTTTTGCATATAGATATTTTAGAGATATAGAAAACAAGATAAAAAACAGTATTGAAAATAATATCGAAGATAATATCAAATATGGTATTAATGAAGAAAATTATACTGTTATACAGCCAATTCTTTCGGGAGATCCAAGACTTGCGGAGGATTTGACAGCTAATCTCAAAAATACTGATAAAATAAAATTTATATGGTTAATCGATAAAAATGATATAACTGCTCAAGAAGTAGTAAAAGAAATATTGAAAAATAACGAAATCTCGGGAAATAAAAAAGTAGATGAAAAAATTTTTTTAGAGAAAGAGTTTAATAACGGGGATTTTTTAGAAAATTCGTCAAAAAAGGAAATAATGAATAATAAAAATTTTTCAAAAAGAGTAACTGTTTTTGAGATTGATGAAGTGCCACAAGAAATAAATCCTAAAATTTTTAAAATTGCTCAAATAATTAAAAAAGTTCAGACAGAATATATAATTGTTTTAGATGACGACACTGTTATAAATATGGATAGGATAAATGAATTTAGTATTTATGAAAAAAGAAAGGATGAATGGATTGCAACAGGAATACCTTATAATTATGGAACGACAGGGATATTTTCAAAACTGACGGCAGCTTTTGTAAATGGAAATTCTTTCCTGACATATTTCCCAATGGCATATATGGAAGAAAGCAAAACGATAAATGGAATGTTTTATATGGGAAAAACGGAACTTTTTAAAAAATATAATGTTTTTGAAGAAATAAAATATGAATTATGTGATGATTTGGCTTTAGCTTCTTATTTATCCAAAAAAGGAGTGAAAATAATTCAGACAGGAGTTTTTTGTAATGTTAGAACTACTGTAAAAAAAATTATGGATTATATACTGCTTATGAAAAGGTGGTTTTTATTTACTAAAATCTATATAAAAAGAGCCTTTTCAGCAAAATTCCTTATATTTATATTTTTGCCTGCTATACTTCCAGGATTACTGCTTGGTATAAGTCTATTTGAAGGAATAAAATATATATTTACTACTTTCATCATTTTTATAATAAAAGCTTTTATTTTGTTTTTTTTCAGATATTATCTTTTAAAAAAGAAAGAAAGTTTTGCCGTCATTTTTTATGAGATAATAAGTGATATAATTATTATATTGATATTTATATATACATTAGTTACTCCTCCTGTAATAAAATGGAGAAATAAAAAAATTCGTGTTTCCGACGGGAGAATTTCTTATGAAAAAGTTTAGCAGCTATCTGAAAGAGTTGCAACATCTGAATGTAGACGATACACTTATAAAAAAGGAAAAGACAGTGATTATACTAAGTGGAAGCAGTAATTATAAAAGTGCCTCATTATCAGAAACTCAGAAAAATTTTTTGAAAATTTTTAAAGAATTCGGTTATAACATTATAAATTCAAATTTTCCTTATAATGAGAATTTTGAACATAAAAAGTTTGAAAAAGTTTCCATACTTAAAGCGTCAGTTTCAAATATAGTCTATTACTGGCATACTTTGTATAATAAAAAATTTCAGAGAGAAATAGAAAGACATCTAAAACCTTTGTTTGACCTTGATAATGTAGTTATAATAACTCAAAGTTCGGGTCTGAATCTGTTAAAATATGTTCTAAAGAAACGAGATAATGTTTTGAGAGAACAAAATCATATTTCAAAAGAACAGAATTATGTTTTAAAAAATCGAAATCATATTTTGAGAGAGCAGAGTTGTATTTCCGAAAAGCAAAATTATATTTTAAGAAAACAGAACTGTATTTCAAAAGAACAAAATACAGTTTTGGAAAATCAGAATATAAAAGAGAAAAGTTTTCAGATATTTTCATTAGGTCCTGTTGCACAGGGATATGGAAAAATAGAAAACTGTATAATCTTTAAAGGGAAAAAAGATATTTATACTAAAATACTTGATTTTCATAAATCTGACGAGGAAGTCGACTGTGAACATCTAAATTATTTAGAAAATAAGAAAATTAAGGAGTTTATTTATGAGTGGCTGGAAAAAAATAAAAGTTGATGTTGTCGCTCCTCCTTTTAGCGGACATTTATATCCTCTGCTGGAAATGATAGGACCTCTTATAAATGATGAGAGATATGATATTTGTGTCTATACGGGAATACAGAAAGAAGAAGTCGTGGAAAGTCTTGGAATAAAGTGTAAGGTTATATTGAAAGACCGTCCGACTATTTTTGAAGACATAGCAAACACTCCTGAAAAAACTGATGTAATCGCTTTATATAAACAATTTAAGGAAAATATGAAAATAATTCCTCAGATTATAAATGATTTGAAAGAAGAATTTGAAAAAAGAAATACTGACATTGTAATAGCTGATTTTACAGCGGTTCCCGCAGGAATAGCCTGTAATAAGCTGGATATACCGTGGATAACTACTATGCCCACTCCTTTTGCTATTGAAAATAAAAACACAACACCGGGATATTTAGGAGGCTGGTATCCGAAAAGTAATATGTTTTATAAAATAAGAGACAGTATAGGAAGAGCTGTAATAAGAAATTTTAAAAGACTTGTCTGCCTGACTGTATCTAAAGAACTGAAAGCTTTTGATTTTAGACTTTATAATAAAAACGGAGAAGAAACGATTTATTCACCCTATTCAATTTTGGCAATAGGAATGAAAGAACTGGAATTTAGAGATGATTTTCCTGAAAGATTTTTATGGGCAGGTCCGTGTTCGCCGTCTTTTGATAAAAAAAATTATTCTTTTATAGATACTTCGAAATTTAAAAAAACAGTATTGTTGTGTAATGGAACTCATGTTCTGTGGGCAAAAGAAAAAATGGTTAAAATAGCTGAAAAGCTGGGGAATGAATATCCCGAAATCTGTTTTACAGTATCTTCGGGAGATTATACAAAAAAAGATGAAGATATAAAAAAAATATCCGAAAATGTATTTGTATATAAATATATAGACTATGAAGCAGTATTTCCCCATATAGATTATGTCATACATCATGGAGGAGCGGGAATTATGTATAAAGCTATCAAATATAATAAACCTGCGGTTATAATTCCTCACGATTATGATCAGTTTGATTATGCTGTACGTGCAAAAATGGCAGATATTGCTTTTATTGCAAATTTGAAATCTGAAAAGTCCATAAAAACAGCATTTCAAAAAATGCTGGAAAGAAAAGAATGGAAAAATCTTGAAAAAATTCATAAAAATTTTGAAAATTATTTACCTACAGAAATTTTAAAAAATGAAATAGACAGGCTGTTGACAGAGAAATTATCAAAAAATCAGGAGAAATAATATATGAAAGTTTTAGTAACGGGAGCGACAGGATTTTTGGGGAAGTATATTATAGATGAGCTTATGGAAAATGGTTATGAGATTATAGCAATGGGAAGAAACGAAGAAATAGGAAAAAGTTTGGAAAAAGGAAGAAAAAACGTGAAATTTTTTAAAGGAGATTTTACGAATAAAAATGATATTATAAAAATAATGGAAAATGAGCAGTCTGATAAAAATAACATTACAAAAATAAGAAACGAAGCTAAAGAAAATGGAAACTGTAATAAGAGCGGTACTGAAAAAATATCAGCTATTATTCATGCAGGAGGACTGTCAACCGTATGGGGAAAATGGGAAGATTTTTATAGTGCCAATGTCAAAGGAACAGAAAATATACTAAATGTATGCAGGATTTATAAGATAGAAAAACTTATTTTTGTTTCTTCGCCGAGTATTTATGCGGGAGCTAAAGAACAGCTGAATGTGAGAGAAGAAGAAGCTCCCAAAGAAAACAACCTGAATTTTTATATAAAAAGTAAAATAATGGCAGAGAAGAAAATAAGGGAATATACTGATGTTCCCTGTACCATAATTCGCCCAAGAGGGCTTTTCGGTATAGGAGATACGAGTATTATTCCAAGACTTCTGAATTTAAATAAAACTCGAGGTATTCCTCTGTTTAACGACGGAAAACAGCTTGTAGATATTACTTGTGTCGAAAATGTTGCATTTGCAATAAGGTTAGCTCTTGAAAGTGATAAATCTTCAGGACAGGTTTATAATATTACTAATGATGAACCTGTAATGTTTAAAAATATCCTTGAAAGTTTTTTCAGAGAAATGGGAGAAAAACCTAAGTTTATTCAAAAAAACTATATTATAGTGAAATTTTTTGTAAACATAATGGAAAAAATCTATCGCTTATTTAAGATAGACAAAGAACCGCCAATTACTATGTATACTCTTTATCTTATGAGATACAGCCAGACATTGTGTATCGACAAAGCAAAAAGGGAGCTAAATTATAAACCGAAAATGACTTTAGCTGAAGGAGTAGAAAAATATGTCAGATATAATAGAAAAAATTGATTATTTTCCTTGTGGCTATTGTACTAATGATATGCAGAGGATTTTTAAAGGAGTGCCCAAAAAAGAGAGAAAATTTTATGCGGGAGTATTTCTCCTAAAGCATAAAGAAAAAGGATATATACTTTATGATACAGGTTATAATATAAAAATCATTGAAAAGAAAAAGCTGAAATATTGGTTTTATACGGCATTGAATCCTGTTACTTTGAAAAAGGAAGATCTGATAAACAATCAGCTGAAAAAAATTGGAATTAGAACGGAAGATATAAATTATGTTATTTTATCTCACTTACATCCTGACCATATAGGAGAAATGGAATTTTTCTCCAATGCAAAAATTATATTAACAGAGGAGTGTTTTAGGGAATATAAAAATCATTCTTTTAAATCATTGATTTTTAAAGAATTTTTACCTGAAAATTTTGAAGAAAGATTGGAAATAATAAGGATAAATTCATATGCCCCCGAGTTTCCTTACATCAGAAGTTATGATTTATTTGGTGACGGAAGCCTATTATTAAGCTCAATGGGAGGGCATGCTGAAGGGCAGGGATGTCTTTATATAAAAGAAAAAAATCTTTTTTTAGCTGCTGATGTGTGTTGGGGAGTTGATTTGCTAAAATTAACTGATAAAATCAAATTTCTTCCTAAATTAATTCAGAATAATTTTTCGGAATATAAAAAAGGTATTGAATTTTTGAAAGAACTTATGAAAAATAATATTGATATTATTGTAAGTCATGATGTTCCTGAAAGGATAAAAGGTATTTTGGATGAAAAAAATTTTTAAAATGCTTTCTTCGTTTATTGAAGCGAGATGGAAACGTAGATTTAAAACGAGAAAAGAACTTGAGATTTATCAGAAAAAAGAAGTGGAAAAACATTTAAAATATTTAAAAGAAAAATCTCCATATTTTAGAAGAAATGATTTTAAAGCTGATTTTATAAGTGATAAGAAATTTGTAATGGAAAATTTTGATGAACTGAATACTTTGGGGATAAAGAAAGATGAGGCTATGAAAATAGCTTTGGAAAGTGAAAGAACAAGAAATTTTGATAAAAAATATAAAAAATTTTCTGTAGGACTTTCATCGGGAACTTCGGGACACAGAGGAATTTTTGTAACAACTGATGAAGAACAGGCTATATGGGCAGGAACAATTTTAGCAAAAATGCTGCCCGAAATAAAGCTGACAGGACATAGGATTGCATTTTTTCTAAGGGCTGACAATGGACTGTATAAATCTGTAAATTCATCTGTCATTAGACTAAAATATTTTGATACTTTTGAGAATGTTGATAAACATATTGACAGATTGAATAAATTTAATCCGAATATACTTATAGCTCCTGCGTCAATGCTGATTTTGCTCGGAGATAGGAAAAAACAGGGTGTATTAAATATTTCTCCTGAAAAAATAATATCTGTAGCGGAAATACTTGAAAAAAAGGATGAAGAATATATATCCGAATGTTTCGGGAATAAGATAATTCATCAGATATATCAAGCGACAGAGGGTTTTTTAGGGTGTACTTGTCCTTACGGGTCGCTTCACTTGAATGAAGATATAATAAAATTTGAAAAAGAATATATAGATGACAAGAGATTTTATCCGATTATAACGGATTTTAAAAGGACGAGTCAGCCATTTATAAGATACAGGCTGAATGATATTCTCATTGAGAATAATGAGCCCTGTAAATGTGGTTCAGTATTTCAAAGGATAGAAAGAATAGAGGGCAGAGCCGACGATATTTTTAAATTTATTGACAGGGATAAAAAAACTGTAACGGTTTTCCCTGACTTTATAAGAAGATGTATACTTTTTGTAGAGGAAATAAGGGAATATCAGGTGTTTCAAACTGAATATGACTGTCTTGAAATAGCAGTTCCCGATATTAATGAAAAACAGAAAAAAGAAATTTACAAAGAATTTGGAAAATTATTTAATTCCGTAAATGTAGAAAATGTAAGGATAAAATTTATAGAATATACTATAGATAATAAAATTAAGCTAAAAAGAATTTGTCAAAAAATGAAAAAAGAGGTTTGAAAATGAGAAAATTAAAAATAATAGGATATGGAGTAAGTTTACCGAAAAATACAGTAAAATTTGGAAATCAAACACGATACAGAATGACGGGAAATGAAACACTGCTGGCTTTAGCGGTAGATGCCTCTAAAAAAGCATTAAAAAAAGCTAATATATCGATAAATGATATAGATTGCATAATTTCCACAAGTTCTATAGGTATTCAGCCGATACCATGTACAGCTGCCCTGATACATGAAGTTATTGCCAAAGGAACAGATATTCCCGCTCTGGATATAAATACGACATGTACGAGTTTTATAACTGCTTTGGATATAATGTCCTATATGATTGAAGCGGGAAGGTATGAAAGAATATTAATAGTTTCCGGTGAGTCGGCTTCACTGGGATTAAATCCCAATCAAAAGGAAAGTTATGAGCTGTTTAGCGATGCGGCAACAGCAATTATTATAGAAAAAACTGAAGAAAATAAAGGTGTAATTTCAGCAGAGCAGAAAACATGGTCTGAAGGTGCTCATTCTACGGAAATACGTGGAGGACTTTCAAACTTTCATCCAAAAAATTATTCCGAGGAAACAAAAGAAGAATTTATGTTCGATATGAAAGGAAAAATAGTTTTATCGCTGTCTAAGAAAAAAATTCCTGAAATGATGAAGAATTTTCTGGATAAGAATAATATAACTATAAATGACATTGACATGGTAGTTCCTCATCAGGCAAGTTCTGCAATGCCTCTAATTATGAAAAAACTGGGTGTCGATAAAGACAGATATATTGATGTTGTTGCCGAATACGGAAATATGATTTCAGCTTCGGTACCTTTTGCTTTATGCTATGCTTTGGAAACAGAAAAAGTGAAATCGGGGGATACAATTCTATTTATAGGTACTGCTGCCGGACTTACAACAAATTTGATGTTGATAAAAATGTAATATATAATATATATAAATATATACAAAATAAACAAAAAATAATATAAAAAGATAAAATAATAAGTTAGAATATTGATAAGGCAGGTATTTTTATGGCAAATTATAAGGAAATAGCTGAAAAAATAGTAAAAGAGCTGAAAGGCATTATCGGAAAAGATTTTAATTATATTGATATTGACGGGAAAATCATAGCAAGTACAGATCCGAAAAGAGTGGGAACTTATCATGAGGGTGGATATATTGCGGCTAAGAAAAAGAAAATAATTATAATAAAAGAAGATGATGAGTATGCAGGCTCCAAAAAAGGGGTCAATCTTCCTGTTATATTTAAAGGGCAAATTATAAGCGTTATAGGGATTTCAGGTAATTATGAAGAGGTAAAACAATATGGAAATATAATAAAGAAAATGACTGAAATACTTATAAAAGAAGCATATATGAGTGAAAAACTGGTAAATGAAGATGAGTATATGAAAATTATTATGAACGACTTAATATATAACAAAACAGACGAAAAAAATTCCATTACACTAAATTCGGAAGAATTTAAAAATGTAAAAAAAGCAGATGAATTGACGGTTTTTTCGGCTCAATATAAAGGAAAGGAAACGGAATTTTGGGAATATAAGAGAAAAATTTTGGAAACAATGAGAGAACACTCCCGAAAAGGAGAGTTGTTTATAAATAAGGATTTTTTCTTTATCGGAATTTTACTTCATAGAGATGAAAAGAGTATAAACAGATTTTTTAAAAATATACAGGATACTCTCGAAATAGAATTTCAAATAGGGATAGGAAATTCAAAAATGAATTTTAAAAAATTACCTGATTCCTATAATGAAGCTGTAAAAGCTTTAAAATGGGCGAAAAACATAAAAAGAGATAAGATTTTTTATAATTCTATGAGATTTGGTCTATTGCTATATGATGTTTCCGAAGAGAAGAAAAGGGAATTTTTAAAAAATATGTTTAAAAATGTAACGGAAGAAGAAATAAAAAATTTTAAGCAGATTTTTTATTATTATGAAAAATATAATGGAAGCATAAAAGAAATATCAAAAGTTATGTTTCTGCACAAAAATACGTTACAATATCAAATCATAAAATTCAGCGAAAAAACAGGTCTTGATATAAGAAAATACAGAGATTTTGCAGTTCTGAAACTGGCTTTTTTCTTATATTAAAATTAAAAATCAAATTATTTTTTTGTTACACATAACATATCCATATAAAAAAAGTTATATTGGAAAACATTGTTTTTTTATACTGCTAAAAATTATAATAATATCGAACAATATTATAGAAAAATTAGGAGGTAGTATTATGATTTCGGCGACAGGAGCTATAGCTGGTCTTGTTCTGGCTATAATTTTAATAATACGCAAATTTAATCCTGCATATTCACTTATTATAGGTTCTCTTGTAGGGGGACTTTTAGGAGGTGCAGGACTTGTAGATACTGTAAGTTTTATGGTTAAAGGAGCTCAAGGAATGATGCCCGCAATTTTAAGGATAGTTACTGCGGGAATATTGGCAGGGGTTCTTATTGAAACGGGAGCGGCAAGTAAAATAGCAGAAACTATTGTTAATACCCTTGGAGAGTCAAAAGCACTATTTGCTTTGGTAATTTCTGCATGTATACTTACAGCTGTAGGAGTATTTATAGATATAGCAGTCATTACTGTTGCCCCTATAGCACTGGCACTGGCAAAAAAAATCAATATTTCAAAAACTTCCATTCTCATAGCGATGATAGGTGGAGGAAAAGCCGGGAATATTATATCGCCTAATCCTAATGCTATCGCAGCTTCGGAAGCATTCAATATACCTTTGACGTCTATTATGTTTGCAGGTCTTATTCCGGCAGTTTTTGGAATAATTGTAACAGTAGTTATTGCAAAAATTCTTTCAAAAAAAGGTGCAAAAATAGCGGACGAGGACATACAGGAGGAAGAGCGTAAGGAATATCCGTCATTTTTTGCCTCAATTATAGGACCTTTATTTGCGATATTTTTACTGGCTTTGAGACCAATAGCTAAAATAGTTGTAGATCCTTTGATTGCTTTACCTTTAGGAGGATTTATCGGATGTCTGGCTATGGGAAAAATTAGAAATATAAATGAATACTGCAAAACAGGTCTTAATAAAATGATAATGGTAGCGATCATATTGATAGGTACAGGTACATTATCAGGGATAATAGCTAATTCAAATATTAAAGATTTGATAACATCACTTCTGAATTCTACAGGTGCACCTGCATTTTTATTGGCACCGTTGTCAGGTATACTGATGTCGGCTGCAACAGCTTCAACTACATCAGGTACGGCGGTAGCAAGTAAAGTATTCGGACCATCCATAGTGTCTTTAGGAGTACAGCCGTTAAGTGCAGCGGCTATGATACATTCAGGAGCGACTGTTTTGGACCATTTACCTCACGGAAGTTTTTTCCATGCGACAGGAGGTTCAGTAAATATGGAAATGAAAGACAGACTTTTATTAATTCCTTTTGAAACAACTGTAGGATTAGTATTAACCGCTGTTTCGACAATATTGTTTGGAATATTTCATTTTTAAATAAAAGGAGAAAAATATGAAAATAGTAGTGGCTCCTGATTCTTTCAAGGAGAGCATGACTGCAAAAGAAGCATGTGATTCCATAGAAAAAGGGATAGTTACTGTATTTCCTTATTGGGAAATAGTGAAAGTGCCTATGGCTGACGGAGGTGAAGGAACTCTCGAATCGCTGATAGATGCTACTGAAGGGAGAATATATAAAGAAAAGACGTTAAATCCTCTTGGAGAGGAGATTGTTTCAAGATATGGAATATTGGGAGATAAGAAAACAGCAATTATTGAAATGGCGTCAACAAGCGGTCTGGAACTTATCCCTGTGGAGAAAAGAAATCCTTATATTACTACGACATTTGGAACGGGACAGCTAATACTTAAAGCACTGGAAAAAAATGTCAGTAAAATAATACTTGGGATAGGAGGAAGTGCGACTAATGACGGAGGGGCAGGAATGCTTCAGGCATTAGGGGCAAAATTAACTGATAAGGACGGGAAAGAAATAGGCTTCGGCGGATATGAGCTGGGTAAAATAGAAAAGATTGATTTTTCAGAATTGGATAAAAGACTTGAAAATATCGAGATACTTGCAGCATGTGATGTAAATAATCCTCTTACAGGAAAAAACGGAGCTTCATATATTTTCGGTGCTCAGAAAGGGGCAACATCTGAAATGATTGAAGTTCTTGATAAAAATCTGCTTCATTATTCGAAAATCATATCAAGAGATTTGGGAAAAGATATAAATAATATTCCGGGGGCAGGAGCAGCAGGAGGATTGGGAGCGGGACTGCTGACATTAAATGCTGTACTGAAAAAAGGGATAGATATAGTCATTGAAACAACAGGATTGGAAAAAATATTAAAAAAAGCTGATTTTGTAATTACGGGAGAAGGCTCAATGGATAAGCAGACTATATTAGGGAAAACTCCTTTCGGTGTGGCACAGTTAGCTAAAAAATATAATATTCCTGTAATAGGAGTAGCCGGTAATTTGGGCGACGGTTATGAAATATTATATGAAAATGGTTTTGACTGTCTGTTTTCAATAATGCCCGGAGTGAGAAGTCTCGAAAATGCAATCAAATGCGGAAAAGAAAATCTTGAAAGTACAGTGAGAAATATCTTTTCAGTTATTAATATAATTAGATAATTATTATGTAAAAACAATAATTTGATTTTAAATTAAAAATTTGATATAATTAAAATAAAAAACAGGAGATAATTATATGAAAAGAGTATTGTTTTTATTATTATTAATAGTGATTATCAGTTGTGGAAAGAAAGAAGAAAAAATAGAGACTGCTTCCAATGATATTAAAGTAGAACAAAACGTACAGAATGAACAATCGTCTGAAAATAAAGAAAGTGATAAGACTGTTTCAGAAACATCAGAGGAAATCGAAATTATAAAATTTACAACTGATGGAAAAACTCATTTTGATAAAATAGTAGGGCATAAATTTTCTTATCCTGATTCCTATGATGAATTTGAAATAACAAAGGAAAAAGACGGTTATTATATAACAACATATAATTATGGTGAAGAAGGAGAAAAAGAAGAACCTGAAATCAATAAAATAAAAATGGAAGTATATAAAAATATTTATTTGAAAGCTCCGGACAGTTATTATTATGCTTATGATACAAAACATGGAAAAGTAGCAGTCATTGACCCTGAGGATATATCAAAAGTAAGACATTTTGCAGAACTTGAAAAATAATAAATGTAAAAAAATAACAATATCAAAACGGTAATCCGGATGTCGGATATAAGAAATGATAAATTTAGATATAAAGAATTCCTGTTTCAGAAAATTAGATTATGATACAGGAGTCTTTTATTAGTTTTTTATTCGATATAAAAAATATGATAAAAAATCGAAAGAAAAACAGTTTTAAATTATAAAATTGTAAATCTTCAAATATATAAGATATTTAAATTTGAGTATTTAAAAGAACCAACTGAGGTTCTTTTTATTTTTCAGGAATAAGTTTTTTATAAAAAGAGAAAATATGATATAATATGAGGAAATTAAATGAAATATTCTTTTGTGAGATTGATATAAAATTTCAGGAATTTCAAGATTTTGGAGAATGATACTGATTTTATGGGATTGTTACAAAATATTAAAAAAATTAATTTTTTAAGAGGGATATTTGAAAAATAATATAGAATAAGAGGAAAATAAAAGTGATATAAAATGCTTATAAAAATAGAAATAGATAAAAAAAATATAGAGAAAAATTTGATAAAAATAAGAAAAATAAATGACAATATAATTTGTGTTTTGAAAGATGATGCTTACGGATTAGGAATAGAAAACATACTACCCGTACTTATAGAAAATAATTGCAGATATTTTGCGGCAGCATATATATCGGAAGCATTTAAAATCAGAAGACTAATAGAAAAAGATTATCCTGATATATTGGGAGAAATTTCTATTATGACATTGAATTATATTGAAGAAAGTGAAATAAAAAAGGTTTTAAAAAATGATATTGAAATAACAATTTTTAATTTTAAACAGCTTGAAAAGTATATTGAGGCTTTAAAAAGATTTGATATTCTGAAAAATAATAAAAAAAACAGTAATATCATAAAAAAGAATGATAATTTCGAAGATACCGAAGTTGTCGGAAATAATATTGAAAAAAATAATAAATTAAAAATACATATAAAACTTAATACAGGAATGAATAGATTAGGCTTTGATGAAGAAGAAATAGAAAAATTGATAAAAATATTAGAAGAAAATCCAAATTTAGATATTATTTCGGTTTATTCCCATATTTTTAATGTGGAAAATGAAAAAGAAACCGAAAATCAAATAACTAAATATGACAGGGTTGTATCATTATTTGATAAAAATAAGATAAAATATAGATTTAAACATATTCAGGCAAGTCCGTTATTATTTAAATATGGGAAAAAATACAACTATGATTTTGTAAGAACAGGTATGGCAATGTACGGAATGGAGCCGTTATTTGAAAGCTCAGGATTATACAATGCGGTAAAAGTGGTTTCAAAAGTTATAAATATAAGAAAAATAAAAAGAGGAGAAAAGATTTCTTACGGAAATAAAAATACGCTGAAAGAAAATAAAACTGTGGCAGTAATTCCTGTAGGATATGCCCATGGTTTACAAAAACAGATTGAAACCAAAGAGTCTTATGTACTTGTTCACGGTGAAAAAGCCAAAATTTTAGGGGAAATATGTATGGATATGATCATAGTTGACATAACTCATATTAAAAATGTACAGATTGATGATGAAGCCGTAATTATAGGAAAACAGGGAAAAGAAGAAATTACACTTCTGAAAATGTCTGAATGGGCTGAAACAATACAGGATGATGTACTTACAAAGTGGGATAAAGAAATAAAGAGAGTATTAATCTGATTTCAGAAAATTTAAGAATTGAAGAATTAAAATTTTTAGAATAAAGTGGTATAATATTATAATAATTTTAAGTATAATAATTTAAAAATAAAAAATTAGGAGAAAATAATGAACAAAGTTGTATTAATAATGGCAGGCGGGAGCGGAACAAGATTTTGGCCATTATCAACAAATGAAAGACCGAAACAGTTTCTGGATTTAGTGTCTGAAAAAACAATGATAAGGGAAACAGTGGACAGAGTTGTAAAATTAATTCCTGCTGAAAAAATATTTATTTCGACAAATATTTTCTATCTGGATATTATAAAAAAAGAGTTGCCGGAAATACCTGAAAAAAATATAATTTTTGAACCTATGGCGAGGGATACCGCAGCTTGTATCGGTTATGCGGCACTGATAATACAGAAAATATATAATGATAGTGTAATGGCAGTATTGCCGTCCGATCACCTCATAAAAAAAGAGAAGGAGTTTCTGGAAAGTCTTGAATTTGCTTTTGAAAAAGCAGAAAAAGACGTTATTGTAACATTGGGAATAAAACCGTCTTATCCTGAAACGGGATACGGATATATTGAGTATATCAAAAATAAAAATTCTGACAAAGAATCTGATGAAAAGTTTGAAATATATAAAGTGAAAAGTTTCAGAGAAAAACCTAATAAAGAGATTGCTGAAAAATATATAGAAAAGGGAAATTATCTCTGGAACAGCGGAATGTTCATATGGAAAACGGAATTTATCCTGAATGAGATAAAGAAATATATGGATTCTCATAAACTGATTTTGGAAAAAATGGAAGAAATGATAAACAAAATAGATTTAAATGAATTTTATGGTAAAAAATTAAGCGATTATATAAGGGAAGAATTTGAAAAATTTGAAAAAATATCAATAGATTTTGGAGTAATGGAACATACAAAATCAGTCCTTGTAATACCTGTAGACATAGACTGGAATGATGTAGGAAGTTTTAAATCCTTAGAGGACGTATTCCCAAAAGATAAAAATAATAATATTATTCAATCTGAAAAATTTGAAGAAATAGACTCTGAAGGAAATATTATAATAAATAAGGAACATAATAAAATTATAGCAACAATAGGACTTGAAGATATTGTAATAGTAAACACTGAAAATGCGTTACTCGTATGTCATAAAGAAAAAAGTCAGGAAATAAAAAAAATATTGGGGAAAATTGAAAAGTATAATAATTAAATGTAACAAAAAATATAATATTTAGTTTGAGTTACTTGTTTTAAGTTACTTGTAAAGATTTATCGCTATTTTTATAAATTTTAAGAAATGGAAGATAATTCGGGTCATAATGTATTGAGGAGGATGTAAAATTGGAATTTGATATTTTAAAGGAAGCAAAAAATACTTTTGATATAGAAATCTCTGAACTTGAAAAAGTGAAGAATAAATTGAATGAAAATTTTGAAAAACTTGCAAATATGATAAAAGATTTGGAAAACACTCGTAATAAAGTTATCGTTACCGGAATAGGAAAGTCGGGAATTATAGGAAAAAAAATAGCAGCTACCCTTGCTTCTACAGGAACATCATCTATTTTTATAAATGCAGCGGAAGCACTACACGGAGATTTGGGAATGATTTCTAAAGGAGATGTAGTCATCGCTATTTCCAATAGTGGAAGTTCTGACGAAGTACTGAGTATTATGACACCGATAAAAAAAATAGGGGCTAAAATTGTTGCTTTTACGGGAAATGAATATTCAGCATTGGCAAAACATTCGGAAATTATTATAAATATAGGAGTGGAAAAAGAAGCAAACGATTTGGGAACGGCTCCTATGAGTTCTACGACGGCTACTCTCGTAATGGGAGATGCTCTTGCATCAGTTCTTATGAAAATGAAAGGTTTTGCTGAAAATGATTTTGCAAAATATCATCCCGGAGGAAGCCTTGGAAAAAGACTTCTTTTGACAGTATCGGATTTAATGCATACGGGCGAAGAACTACCTGTATTATCTCCTGATGAAGATATTGAAAAGGTTCTTCTTGTCCTTACGAAGAAAAAAATGGGGGCAGTATGTATTTCGGATACAGGAGAAGAGAACGGGAAATTGATAGGCATTATAACAGAAGGAGATATAAGACGGGCTCTCGTCAATAAGGAAAAGTTTTTTTCATATAAAGCCAAAGATATTATGATTTCCTCTCCGATTTCTATTGGGAAAAATGCAATGGCAATGGAAGCCTTAAACCTTATGGAAAATAGAAAAAGCCAGATAAGTGTGCTTCCTGTTATAGAAAATGATGATGTAGTCGGAATAATAAGGCTGCACGATTTGATAGGATTGAGATAACGGAAAGAATAGAGAAAGGGAATATTATCTGAATGAATAATAAAAATTTATTAAAAGGGACAATGGTTTACTCCATGATGAATGTAATAACGAAAATGGGGTCATTTATATTTTTGCCGATAATAACGAGATTACTGACACAGGAGGAATTCGGAATTGTAGGAACATTAAATCCTATAAGCTCATTATTTGTAGTGATTTTAGGTCTGGGATTATATAATGCTCAGATGAAAAAATATGTAGACTTAAAAGATAATGAAGATGAATTTGGAAGTTATATGTTTTCATCGACTTTAATTATAATAATTTTTAATATATTGATGTATATATTTTTATTTACTCCTTTGGCAAAAAAACTGTTTTCTTATATTGTTGATCTGAGTACAATAAGTTATAGCCCTTTAATAATAATAAGTGTTATGATAGCCACTATGAATGCTTTTAATACTCTTTCTACGACTCTTTTCAGAATGAAAAGAATGTATATGAAAGTAGCCATAGGAAGTGTAGTAAGTCTTTTTACTACGTATATTCTGACAATTTATTTTATAAAATATTTTAAATGGGGAGTATTTGGAAATCAGTTTGCTAATTTAATAGCACTGTCGATAGTGTTCCTATATTATTTCAAAGATTATTTCGGGAAATTTAGACTTAAACTGAATTTTGATTATATGAAATATTCTTTGAAAAACGGTTTGCCGTTAATATTTATAGAACTGACGGACCAAGTAGTAAATTTAAGCGACAGGCTTGTCATTGCAAAATTTGTATCTCTTGCTGCGGTAGGCGGATATACGCTGGCATTTAACGGAGGAAGAGTTTTATCCGTTGTTACCGGCTCTTTTATAAACAGCTGGACACCCGAATTTTATGAAGCAATGAAAGAAGATAAATCAAATCCTAAAATTACAGGAAGTGTAGAAAATTTTATAGGAATTATTTCTTTTGTCTGTGTCTTAGCACAGTTGTTTGCTCCCGAGGGAATAAAGCTCATATTTCCTGCAAGTTATTACAAAGCGATAAATTATATGGCTCTTATCCTTGCGGGAATTGTATTGCAGGCATTATTCTGTCTTGATTATTTTTTTCATTTTCATGAGGACAGTATTTATATAACTTATTTTTCGGTATTTGCAATGATATTTAATTTAACGGGAAATCTTATTTTTATACCGAAATTTCCAGAAATAGGTCCTATTATCGCGGCGTGGACGACATTACTTGCATATCTGTTCAGGACAATAATGGAAATGACAATAATAAAGAAAAAATATAAAATATCTTTTAATTATAAAAAATTGATTATGTATCTGATTCTTATAGTAAATCCTGTAATATTTTATCTGTCCAATGATAAGATTTCGTGGGCAAAATTCGGATTAAAAATAATATATCTGGTAATAGTTACAAAATTAATAGTAAACAAAGAAGTTTATGCTAAAATAGTTAATGTTGCAAACGGAATAAAAGGGAAGATTAAGAAATAGTAATAAGTGAAAGGAACGGTCAAAATGAAATTCACTGTATTCACTCCTACTTTTAACAGAAAAAATTTATTGGAAAAATTGTATAAATCTCTTCAAAATCAAACTTTTAAAGATTTTGAATGGCTTATAGTTGATGACGGGTCTACCGACGGAACTGATGAAAAAGTAAAAGAGTTTATAAATGAAAATAAGCTGAACATAAGATATTTCTATACAGAAAATGGCGGAAAACAGAGAGCATATAATTTTGCTGTTCAGAAAGCAGAGGGGGAGTTGTTTATATGTCTTGATTCTGATGACGAATATATAAATAAAGGACTCGAAGTAATTCTTAAATATTGGGAACAGTTTAGATATATACAGATGATTGATATATCTGAAAATAATGATATAGAAATTCTTAGAAATTTAAAAGAAGAGTATAATGACGGAGAAAATTTTTCTGTAAAAGAAGAAAAGACTTTTGAAGAAATAGTGAAATCGGAAAAAAGAGATGAAATATTAGAAAATTTTGAATATGGAATAGCAGGAATGGGATATTTATCAACATATCCCGACGGAAAAGTTATAGGTACCGTTTTTCCTGAAAATGAAATGATTTCCACACAATTTGATATTTATAATAAATATGGGGTCAAAGGTGATAAAGGGCTGATGTTTCGGACTGAAATTTTAAAAAAGTATCCGTTTCCTGTTTTTGACGGAGAAAAATTTATTACGGAAGCTGTTGTTTATAACAGAATTTGTCAGAAATATAAAATGCTTTTTATAAATGAAAAAATCGAAATAAAAGAATATCAGAAAGACGGTCTGACTTCAAAATATAATAATTTATTATTGAAAAATCCGAAAGGGCAGGCACTTTATCATAATGAGAGAAATAAATATAAAATGTCATTTAAAAATAGAATTTTAAATAATGCGGTTTATTATAAATTCTGTAAAGTTGCGGGATACAGTTTTTCTAAAATTTATGGCGAATGCTATGATAAATTAAGTTTGCTTGCAGCATTGCCTGTAGGAATGTATATGTGGCAAAAAGTCAAAAAAATAAAGAAATCAGGTAAGAGAAATCAAATAATAGAAGCAAAATAACAATAAAGAAGATGATAAATTTAAATATATTTTTAAAAAAGGAAATAAAAAAACTGAAATAAATAAATATATCATTGAAAAGAAAATAGAAAAAATTAAGATAAAAGTTGAAATAAAATTTAAAGATAAATTTGAAGAAACGGAATTTACTATGAAAAAAGATAGGATATTGTTTTTAGTTTTACATATTTTTATTATGTTTTCTGTATTGTTTCTGAAATCGGCGATTGTTTTTCAGAATGATGTGGAAGAAATGAAATTTATAGAATATTTGCTTATGGGAGTATATGTTTATACTTTTTTTACTGCAAAAATATATTCTGACTGGCTGAATTCCTATATGATTTTCCTTTATACACTGTTTTTATTTAATTTTACAAGAATATTTTTAGATATAGCAGGTTATAAGGAATTTGGCTGGGCTACAAAATTCGCAAATTATTATTTTTTCTATGATGTGAGAATAGAGATAATAAATGTGTTTTTATTGGTTCTGCTTTTTACACATTTAGGTTTTTTTATCGGAATAATGAATGAAACTGAAAGTGAAATAAAGAGTCGTGTAACTCTGGAAAGCAGAAAAATATACACTGATTTTGGAATGTTTTTATTTATAATTGCACTACCTGCGTTGGCTTATAAAATGTTTATTCAGCTTAAAATCATATTGCAGGCAGGATACGAGGCTTATTATACAGGAATATTGAAAGGTGTGGATTATCCTTTTTTTACAAAAGGTTCAGGAACGATAATGACAATAGGCTTTCTTATATTTTTAATATCAATCCCTTCCAAAAAAAAGTTTTTGACAGTTTCTTCATTATATCTAATGGTAAAATTGTTGGACTCTTTTAAAGGGGCAAGAGCGATATTTCTGACACAGCTTTTATTTATAATGTGGTATTATGCAAAAGTATACGGCGTAAAAATCAAAGCTAAAACAATGGCTAAACTGATAGGATTTACTGTACTGTTTTCTCAGATACTCGTTTCAGTGAGAAGTAAAAAAGTATTTTCCCTTGATTTAATAAATACTGTATATAATTTTTTATTTTCTCAGGGAGTGAGCTACCTTGTGTTAGGATATACTATAGATTTTAAGTCGGAAATAGTTGGTCAGGGACCTTATCCGTATATATTTCAGGGGATATTTGGATTTAAACCCCAATCTTTGGACACTCTCGTTATGACTAATTCCATTGCGGATAAATTGACTTATTTATTAAATCCTGTGGCTTATTTGAAAGGGGAAGGAATAGGGTCAAATTATATAGCCGAAATGTATGATTTGGGATATATTTGGATTATTATTATTTCTGTATTATTAGGTTTTATGATAATAAAATATGAAAAATATGTAGTGAAAAATAGATTTTTATTACTTACAAGTTACTATTTCATACCGAATTTATTTTATATACCGAGGGGATCATTTTTTGGAGAAGCCCTTATAAAAAATATGGCTATGTTGATAGGAGTATATATATTCATATTCGGATTTGACTATATGTACAGGAAAATAGAGGAGAAATACAATGATAGAAAAGAAAATTTATTACGTCTGGATAGGTAATGCCAAAAAACCTGATATATTTTATAAATGTCTGAAATCATGGCAGAAAAATCTTCCTGATTTTGAAATAATTGAAATAAATGAAAAAAACTTTGACATACAGGTTCATTTGGAGAAAAACAGATTTTTTAGGGAATGTTATAAAAGAAAACTGTGGGCATATATGTCTGACTATATGAGAGTTCATTATATGTATGAGAATTCAGGAATATACCTTGATACTGATATGGAAATAATAAAAGATATTTCCCCTCTCATAGAAAATGAAAATATAAAGTTTTTTATAGGATATGAGGATAAAAAACATATAAGTGTAGGAATATTCGGTACAGACAGACATAATGAAGTATTGAAAGATATAATAGAATTTTATGAAAAAGAAATATGGGAAAAACCCCTATGGACAATTCCTAAAATATTTACTTATATATTTGAAAAAAAATACGGACTGACTGATAAAAGAGAAAATTCATTAAAGGAAGGAGAAATAACAATATATCCAAAAGAATATTTTTATCCTTATGGCTTTAAAGAAAAATTTTCCGAGAAATGTATAACGGAAAATACATATGGAATACACTGGTGGAATGATAGCTGGACAAGTTTAAAAGCAAGATTATTTTTAGAAACAAAACATCTGTCAGGGCTTTCGAAGTTGATAAAAAAAATAAGAATAACTGCAAGATATTATATTAAAGAAAGAAGGATTAAATTTTAACAAATTTTAAGAGGTAGTAAAAATGATAAGAACAAAAAATTTAATAAGGATATTGTTATTTACAGTTATAACATTGACAGTAAGTGCAAAAGAGTTTAGAATGATGACTTATAATATATATGGAGGGAGGCTTGCAAACGGTACTAAAATAGGTCAGAGTATAAAAAGATATAAGCCGGATTTTATAGCATTGCAGGAAGTAGATAGATATACAAACAGAAGTAACTTGAGAGATATAGCGAAAGATATAGCTGATGAAATGGGTTATAATTATTATTATTTTCAGAAATCAAGGGATTATGATTCGGGAGAATTCGGTATAGCTTATGTATCCAAATATCCTGTGGAAAAAGTGCAAACTTATGAATTGCCGTCCATAGGGATAGAAAAAAGACAGGTAATAGCTGCAAAAATTGATAAATCTGCATTTGGAAAGTCGATAACATTTATAAATACTCATCTTGATTATAAACAGGAAGCAAAAAATGAGGAATTGAATGCTCTTCTTATAATGTCGGAAATTGTCGACGGAGACATAAAATTTTTAGGTGGAGATTTGAATATGCTTCCTACAACCGAATATTACAAACAGATAACTCAGAACTGGAAAGACTCCTATATAGATGGAGATAAGGCAAAAGTGAGAAAAAATGATGATCCGAGAATAGATTATATTTTAGGAGATACTTCAAATAACTGGAAAATAAAAGAGAGCTTTTTTATAAACGACAATACACAGGACTGGACTAAAATTAGCGACCATTTACCTTATATGATGATAGTAGATATAAAATGATTTGAATCTAATTTAAAATATTGAAATAAAATATTGAAATAAGACAGAAGTATAATTATAATCATGTTTTTATGATACAAAATAATTAAAAATAAAAAAATTGACGAATTGTCAATTTTTTTTATAGCCTAAATTATACTTAAATCCTTATAAATAAAGGCTTTGAATATCAAAATCGGGAAATTTGACAATTATGGGGTTGGTGTTATAGAATACCTGTGTAAGATAAATTAGCTAATGGTAATTTAAATAATAACTTTCTAAATTTATATTTAAAACACAAGTTTTTATTAAATATTTATCAATAATAATTTTATAAATTTATAATACTCAAAAAGCGCTGATTTATAAAAAATTATTGATAATTAAAACTATAGTTTTTAAATTAGGAAGTGAGGGGGAGAGGAGGAAAAAATCGAAAAATATAATAATTTAATAGGATAAGTAAAATTGATTTAAGAAAAAAATGAAAAAGAATACAGTAATAAAATTAAAATAATAAAAATAATAAGGAGAAATATTATGGCTGAAAAGATGGAAGATTTGATGAATTTAAATAATCAGAAGAAAGATTTGTCAGTAGAAAATAAAAGAAAAGAGATATTAAAAAATGCTTATGAAATATATAATAGAAAGCCTAGACCAAAATATGTATGGGGTGCAGTTGGACCCAATTATTATGATTGTTCAGGATTTACACAGAATGTTTTTAAAAAATCAGGAATTAATATTAAAAGAGTATCAGATGATCAATCTAAAATGGTAGGAAAATTAAATAAAAATGTGAAAGAATTGAAACCGGGAGATTTAGTTTTTTATGGAAATAGCAAAAAAGTAACACATGTGGCTATATATATAGGAAATAACCAAGTTATAGAATCAGGTGGAGGAGGTCCTAAAAATGATGAACCTAAAAAAGCAGGAGAAGGTATCAGAATTAGAAATATTAATAGTAGAAAAGATTTTAGAGGAGGCATTTCTCTTGAAGAATTAATGACTAAAAATAAAATGAAAGATAAAAATACTACAAAAAATAAACCAACTATATCCAAAAGCTCTTCAACTTCTGAAAACACACTTACAGGAGCGGATAATCAGTCAGTAAAATCCGATGCAGAAAGATTGGAGAAATTCTATAAATATATTTTTGATGTAGAAGGTGGATACTCAAATCACAAAAATGATAATGGGGGAGCAACAAAATATGGAATTATAGAAAAAGAAGCCAGAAAACATGGATATACAGGAGATATGCGTGATTTCCCTAAAGAAATGGCAAAAGATATTTATAAAAAAGATTATTATTTGAAAAACAGACTAAATGAAGTAAAAGATGACAGAGTGGCATTATCAGTATTTGACTGGGCAGTTAATGGAGGGTCTTCACGTGCAGTTAAAGAAGTACAAAAAGTATTGAATGAAATGAACGGTAATAATGATTTAGCAGTGGACGGTATAATTGGGAAATATACTTTAGCAGCATTAAACGGTGCTGACCCTGAAAAATTATTGAAAGCTTATCAACAGGCACAAAGTAATTTTTATGACGGTATAGTGAAAAGAAATCCGAGCCAAAAAGTTTTCCTGAAAGGTTGGCATAATAGATTAGCTAAAAGAGAAAACTTTATAAAAACTGAATTGGCACCTTCAACAAGAAAAAATCTTTCAGAAGTAAAAAATGAATTTTCTTCCCAAGCAAAAACAGAAACAAATCAGAAAAAAATGGGAAACAATATACAAAAACAAAGATAATACGGAGATAAAAGAAACAAGAAGATTATACAAAGAGCAAAATGAGGGGAGTAACCAAAGGGGGAAAAATGAATATATTTGGTAAAGATACTTTTGATATTTTTTTACTTGATTTAGGTGCGAAACAGATAAAAAAGGAAAGTGGTTTTTTCTCAAGTTTAGAAAAATCAATATTGAGTGGTCTTATAAATGCTCTCAGTAATCTAATTTTAAATAGTAAAATGTTTAATAAAATTATTGGCAGTATATTTGGGGGTAAGATAATTGAGAAAGAAACTAAGGAATTTCGGGAAAAAGGAATAATATTAACGGTACTTGAAATGATAGCTGATTTTCTTGTTTCCGATAGTCCTCAAAAATTGGAAAGATTAATAGATATAGTTATAAGTTATATGGATAATGATAAGAAAAGAGCAGTAAAAGAAAATGAAAATACTGTAAAAATTTTTACAACAAAGGAAAAAATCCGATATAATATCTAAAATCTTTAAAAGAGACTGACTTATAATTTAGGGGGAAATTATAAAGCAGTCTCTTTTTAGTATATTTTAAAAAACTTTGGTATTATTTTTTATCCTGTATATTTTTTCTATTATTGTAATCTTCTTCTATTTCTTTTTTCCATGTATCTTTTAATTCATTACCTGAACGTATTTCCATAATGGCTTCATTTAAAACTTCATAATTCTTTTTAGTTCCTTTGCTGTCCGATTTATAATTTGCAGCTCTTGAAGGTTCTATCCCAAAACTTTTTGCTGTTCCGATAGCATCGATATTTGCTCCTAAAAATAAAAATTCCCATTTTTCATTTCTTTTCTGAGTTTCAATCATATTTTTTACTGCTGCTGCTGAGTATTCTCTGCTTGAATTTTCCATTCCGTCGGTAATTATAATAAATAAAACCTTTTTTGCCTTTTCTTTCTTGTCAAATCTGCTCTGATTGGCTTTAACTTGGGAAATTGTTTTTCCTATGGCATCTAAGAGAGCTGTGTTTCCTCTTACATAATATTCTGCTTCAGTTATTGGTTTTACTTTGGAAATAGGAATTCTGTTATGGAGTAATTCGTATTGGTCATCAAATAAGACTGTAGTTACGTAGATTTCTCCTTTTTCTTCTTTCTTCTGTTTGTTCAACATTGAATTATAACCGCCAATAGTATCTGTTTCCAGCCCTCCCATGGAGCCGCTTCTGTCCATTATGAATATAAGCTCCATACTTTCTCCTTTATTTGTTTTTGAGGGTGTCGCTGAAAAGCAGAATATACTTAATAAAATAAAAAGTCCCAAAAAAATCTTTTTCATAATAAACCTCCTATAAAATTTTACATAATTTTTTATATCTAATAGAAGTATATACGATAAAAATGAAAATAAAATGAAAAAATAATCTTTATTTGTAATTTTTATTAAATTCGGAGTTAAATTTACAATCTGATTATATAGAAAATAATAGTGTTTTATGCTATTTTATGTTATAATAAAAAAGAATATTTATTTATAAATTTGAATTATTTACAGTGAAACCAGATATAAAAAACTGAAAGACAGTAATAATTAACCTTAAAAGGAGTGGTCTTAGTGAAAGTTTCATTAATAATGCCTACAATAAATGTTACCGAGGAACTTGATTTGTTTCTGAAAAGCCTGACTGAGCAAATATATAAAAATTTTGAATTAATAGTTATTGATCAAAATGCAGGAAACGAAGCTTTTGAAATCGTAAAAAAATATGAAGATGATTTTGAAATAAAATATATAAAAAGTGAGCAGTCAGGATTGAGTTTAAACAGAAACAAGGGCCTTATCATGATGGACGGAGATATTGCAGGATTTCCCGATGATGATTGTGAATACAGAGCCGATACTCTTGAAAAAGTTGTTACATTTTTTAAAGAAAATAAAGATAAAAGAATATATTCATGTAGAACTCTCGAAAGAGATAAGGACTACGGAACGGGAGTAATGCTTGAAAATGATGTGGAACTTTCGATTGATAATATCGACTCAACTGTCAAATCAATTACTTTTTTTGTGAATTATTCCCTTGAAGACATAACTTTATTTGATGAAAATTTGGGAGTAGGGGCATATTTTGGAAGTGGGGAGGAAACGGACTATGTCCTGACTCTTCTGCATAAAGGATTTAAAGGAAATTATTTTGCAAATGATATAATCTATCATCCTGCTAAAAAAGGTAACTATGATGATTTGGAAAAAGCCTATAAATATGCTTTGGGATATGGTGCATTAGTAAAAAAAGAAGTAAAATGCAGAAAAAATTTTTTCTATATATTCAAATTTTGGAAAAGACTGTTCAGAAGTTTAGGCGGAATAATAATTACTAAAAATAGAAGATACCATAGAATTGTTTTAAAAGGAAGATTAAGGGGATATTTCAGATATAAATGTCAGGAATAATTATAAATAATAAATAGCAAACAAATAAAAATAGAAAGGAAAGAGTTTCTCATATAAGATGAAAAAGGTAAAAAAATACTCTGATCATAAATTACATATATTTATCATTTTTATAAAACTAATAAAAACAGTATTTTTAAATTTTTAAAATATATTATATTTATGTTAGTGAAATTATTTTTGACTTATGGGATACTTTCAAAGCAATGGATAAAATAAAATGTCTTGTAAATATGATATTGGCATATCTGCTGTATCCTTTTACAAAAAATAAATTTAGAAATAGAAGAATATGGTTGATAGGGGGAAATGCGGGAGAACTGTATGTAGATAATGGACGGGCAATGTATGAATATTTAAGGACAAAAAAAGAGATAGAAACATTCTGGATAGTAAATAAAAATGCTCCCGTTTTTAATCAGATACCCGGGAATAAGCTGATTAAGGGAAGTATGGAAAGTTATCTTTATTTTATGAATTCGGAAGTTGTACTGTTTTCCCATTCACTTTCAGCGGATATAGTACCTTATTTATTTGCAGTGCCTATTATAAACTGTTTTCATTATAAACCGATAAAAGTATTTTTAAATCATGGGACAGTAGGCTTTAAAGTAAGAATGGCGATGAACAGGAAGACTGAAAAAATTGCTGAAAGACTTGTACGTTCTTATGATATAAATATTTGCGACTCCGAATATGAAAAAATAATAAAAAGAGATAAATGGTGGAATATTGATGAAAAAAAGATATTCATAACGGGTTATCCGAGATATGATAAACTTTACGAAGCCGAAATTAAAGAAAAAGAAATATTGTTTATGCCTACATGGAGAAATTGGATAAAATCTGAAAACTTGAAAATAGAGGATACAGAATATTTTAAAAATATAATAGGACTTTTAACAGATGAAAAATTAAATGATTTTCTTAAAAAACAAGGAATAATTTTAAATTTATATATACATCAGCTTATGCATGACTATTTGGGAAACTTTGGAAATATAGGATTGGGAGAAAATGTAAAACTTTTACCCAAAGATGCTGAAATAACAAAGGAACTGATGAAAGCTAAAATACTTATAACCGATTATTCAAGTGTGGCGTATGATTTTTATTATCTCAACAAACCGATTATATTTTTCCAGTTTGATAAAGAGGAATATATGAGTAAAGTCGGTTCTTATGTGGATTTGGATAATGAATTGTTTGGAAAAGGGGCATATACGGTGGATGAATGTGTCAAGGACATAATTGAAATTTCAGATAATAACTTTAAATATGATGAACAGACAGAGAAAAAGTCAGAAAATTTGAAAGAGAAATTCTTAAAATATACTGATAAAGATAACTGTAAGAGAGTATACGAACTGATTACAGAAAAAATCGGAGAAAAAAATGATAAAAGATAAAGTATCAATAATAATACCTATGTATAATGCTGAAAAATATATCAGTCAGACTGTAAAATCAGTAATAGCACAGACTTATAAAAATTGGGAATTACTTATAATAAATGATAATTCTAAAGATGACAGCTATAAAATTGTAAGAGAATTATCCGAAAAAGATGACAGGATAAAAGTTATAAATTCAGAAAAAAATATAGGTGTCGTAAATGGAAGAAACAAACTCATCACTATTGCGGACGGTCAGTATATTGCCTTTTTAGATGCTGATGATTATTGGACTGAAAATAAACTTGAAAGACAAATAGCTTTCATGAAAGAAAAAAATGCTGCGATAAGCTGTACCGAATATACAAGAATTAGCGAAGAAGGAAAACCTATAAATGAAATAAAGATAAAAGAGGAAATTTTATATAATGATTTGTTGAAAAATAATTATTTGGGTTGTTTGACGGTTATTTTAGATAGCGAAAAACTGGGAAAAAGATTTTTTAAACAGAGAAATAAAAATGAGGATTACGTACTGTGGCTGGAAATAATAAAAGAAACAGGCAAAATATATGGGCTAAAAGAAAATCTGGCTTTTTACAGAGTTTTGAATAATTCGAGGTCAAGTAATAAAATAGATGCTGCAAAAGTGAGATGGGAAATATACAGAAAAGTTGAAAAACTTTCCTTTTTTAAAGCATTATATTATTTTATAAATTATGCAATTATTGCTTTAAAAAAGACTAAATAAGGAAAAGGAGTGTATCTATGGAAGAAAAAACAGGAAATTATGAAAAATTCTACAATCTGGATATTTTGAAAAGCATAGCGGTTACATTAGTAATAATGATACATGTAGTTTCCGGCGAGCTTGATTTATTTGGAAAAGGCATCTCAATGAAAAATTGGATGATAGCAAATATCCTTGATACATTAAGTAGAATGTGTGTTCCCCTGTTTGTAATGGTCAGCGGTTATCTACTTTTAAGAAAAGATGAACCCGTTGGAATATTTTTTAAGAAGAGATTTATAAGGATAATACCCAAATTTCTGATTTACAGTATGATTTATTATGTTTTCAAAGTCTCTTTTTTACATAAGCCGTATCCTATCAATGAAAATTTTTTGACATTACTTCTTAAAGGAAATATATTTTATCATTTCTGGTATATTTATATGATTTTGGGGCTATATACAATAACTCCATTTTTGAGAAGAGTGGTAAGAGATATTCATAAAAGTTATATAATATATTTTATATACATATGGACAGGTTTTATGGTCATTATTCCTTTTTTTGAATTTATATTTAAAACAAAATTTATGATATACAGCCCTTTAGGTCAATATATAGGATATTTTTTAATCGGTTACCTGATAGCTGAAAAACCTCCTAAAATAAATAAAATAATATTGTTTTCAGGATATTTGATTTTTTTCGGAATAAGTGTATGGGTAACATATTTCTATACTGTAAAGGAAGGAAAATTTATAGATTTTTTCTATAATTATCATTCAATAGCAGTATTTTTGCAGTCGGTTTTATTTTTTACATTGATAATGAAATTTACTCATAGTGATGAAAAAGCTAAAGAACCTGAAATTATTTATCCGGTAAGAAGATTTGTGTCAACTTTATCAGTGATAACACTGGATGTTTATTTGATACATCCGATGATTATTTCATATTTTCAGGATAAAATAGAAATAAAATCAAAAATGAATTATCCTGTGTATATAATTTTAATGTTTATCTTGGCAATGGGAATTTCATATTCAGTAGGATTTATAATACTAAAAATATCGAAATTAAGACTTAATTTAACGGAGAGAAAGTTTTAGTATAAATGGATTTTGGTATAATTTAGTAAAAAAGAAAGAATAATAATAAATATAACAATATATGATAAAATAATATATGAAGATATATAAAGTTAATATATGAATTAGTAAAAATAGCATATGAATATATAACTGATATGTAAAAATACATAATACAATATGTGAAAATAAAACAATATATAATTAATTGAAAGGGAAAGAAAAATGGCGGCAAGCGGTGTTAGGAGAAATTTTTCCTATTTATTTGGATTTTTAACGGTTGGAATGTATTTCTTAGGATTATTTCTTATAAATAGAGGATTAGGTTTTAGGAATGCTCTAATAATAGTTATAGCTTTGATAGCTTATTATATAGCTAATGTTTATAATATAGCTGTTGGAAGATACAGATTAAGAGATATGGCAACGGTAATAGGGATAAATTCCATACTTATGTTTATTACGACTTTTGCGAAAATGTTCAGTTTAAATGAAGGGATTATATTATTTGGAACTATTTCGATATTTCAGATTGTATTCAGATATGTAGTCATAATGGGGATAGTGGAAAAACAGAAAATACTGTTTATAGGAGAGAACGACTACACGGAAGATTTGCTGGAAAGTATAAAAAATGATGAGCAATATAAATTCATAGGTTCAATCAAAGAAGATAATAAAGATATAAAAAAGAAAATACTGAAAATATGCGATGTAAGAAAACCCGATATAATTGTTGACTTTATGGAAAATCTATTAGTGGATCCTAAATTTGTAGATAAACTTCTTCAATATAAGCTGGCAGGATTACAATATTACAATTATTTGGAATTTTATGAGGCTTATGAAAATAAATTGCCTATTTCTCATTTAAGTCCTAAATGGTTCCTTGAAAATACAGGATTTGAAATATATCATAATAACTTTAATCTAAAAGCTAAAAGATTACTTGACCTGTTGTTTGCCTTTCTTATAGGAGTATGCGTAGCACCGATAATGGTAGTAGCGGCAATAATAGTAAAACTCGAATCGAGAGGTCCGATTTTCTTTATTCAGGAAAGAATTGGAGAAGGAAATAAAAAGTTTAATATAGTAAAATTTCGTTCAATGACAACTGATGCGGAAAAAGACGGGCCGAAATGGGCAACTAAAAATGACAATAGAGTTACAAAGTTTGGGAAGATAATGAGACTTACGAGAATAGATGAACTTCCTCAATTATGGAATGTATTAAGAGGAGAAATGAGCTTCGTAGGTCCAAGACCTGAAAGAGAATTTTTTATAGAACAGTTGGAAAAGGAAATTCCTTATTATAATTTAAGACATACTGTAAAACCGGGACTAACAGGCTGGGCACAGGTCATGTATCCTTATGGAGCGAGTGTGGAAGACGCTTATAGAAAGCTGCAATATGATTTATATTATATAAAACATCACGATATACTGTTTGATCTAAAAGTATTGTTAAAAACTGTAACTATAGTAATATTTGGAAAAGGAAGGTAAAAAAATGCAAGGGGAAAAAATACTGATAACAGGAGGAGCCGGATTTATAGGTTCCCATATAGCTGAAAGATTTGATAAAGAAAACTATGAGATAATCATAGTGGATAATCTCATAGGAGGAAAGAAAGAAAATATTTCCTGTTTAAAAAATATTAAGTTTTATGAAGTTGATATTCGTAACAGGGAAAATCTGGAAAGAATTTTTGAAGAAAACAAAGGAATAAGCTATGTATTTCATGAAGCAGCACAAGTAAGCGTGTCTGTATCCGTAGAAAATGTTCATTATGATGCTGATGAAAATATACTTGGGCTGATAAATGTTCTTGATATGTGTAAGAAATACGGTGTGAAAAAATTACTGTTTGCAAGTACGGCAGCCGCATATGGAATACCTGAAATGAGTGTATCGAAAGAAAGCTCGAAAATAGCACCTCTTTCACCTTACGGTTTGACAAAAGTTTTTGGAGAACATTATATAAGGATGTACCATGATTTATTTGGACTGGATTATGTGATATTCAGATATTCCAATGTGTATGGCCCAAGACAGAGTGCTCATGGAGAAGCGGGAGTAGTTTCCATATTTAACGACAGAATAAGAGCCGATAAGGATGTTTTTATAGACGGAGACGGAGAACAGACAAGGGATTTCATATATGTAAAAGATGTTGCCAATGCAAATTATATTTGTGCAGTAGAAAATGTAGTGAATACAACTCTTAACGTGTCAACAAATGACAAGACATCTATAAATGAACTGTTTAATTATATGAAAAAATATTTGGGATATAAAAAAGAAGCAAATTATAGAGAGCCGAGAAAAGGAGATATAAAAGATTCAAGATTGGATAATACATTATTGAAAGAGAGCACTTCGTGGGATTATAAATATTCTCTAAAAGAAGGATTGAAAGAATATGCAGAGTATGAGGGGAATTCCATTTAGATTTAAAAAATAAAATATAAAGAAACAAAAGCAACAAAAATTGGAGGAAAAATAATGCACTTAAAGGCATTAGAACTTGCAGGATTTAAGTCATTTGCTGATAAAACCGTAGTAGAATTTAACAGAGGTATAACTTCCATAGTGGGTCCAAACGGAAGTGGAAAAAGTAATATTTTAGATGCAATTTTGTGGGTTCTGGGAGAACAGAGCTACAAAAATATAAGGGCTAAAGAAAGCTCCGATGTTATTTTTTCGGGAGGTAAAAATAAAAAGGCAAAATCAATGGCTGAAGTCAGTCTTATCATCGAAAATGAGGACAGATATCTGGATATAGATTTTTCGGAAATAAAAATTACAAGAAGAATATACAAAAATGGAGAAAATGAATATTTTATAAATAACAGAAAAGCAAGACTGAAAGACATAAATAATCTTTTTATGGATACAGGTATCGGAAAACAGGCTTATTCGATAATAGGGCAAGGAAGAGTTGAAAGAATAATAGGCTCTAATCCGAGGGAATTGAAAGAAATCATAGAAGAAGCAGCAGGCGTAAAAAGAGCCAAAGTTGAAAAAGAAGAATCCGAAAAAAAATTAAAAGAAGTAAAAAACGAAATAGAAAAAATTACTTATGTGGAAAAAGATTTGGAAACAAGGGTAAGACATCTAAAAGATGAGGGAATGAAAGCAAGATTATTTAAAACGTATACTGAAAAAATTGATGTTCATAAACTTATGATTTTGGAATATAATATAAATGAGAAAGAAAATACAAAAGAAAAATATACAGCTGAAAAAGAAAATCTGAAAAATATTATTGACGGAATTCAGAAAGATTTCAATCTGAAACAAGGTGAACTTCAGGAATCCAATAAGAAAAGGGAAAGAGCTTATGAAGAACTGGAAAATGAAAAAAATAAAAATTTTGGAATATTCAAAGAAATAGAAAGTCTGAAAAATGAATACTCTGATTTAAAAAACGGATATTCCAATCTTGAAACGGAAGCTAATGAGAAACAAAAGAGAAAAACGGCTTTGGAAAAAGATATAAGTGAAAAATCTGAAATATTAAATAATTCAAAAATAGAATTGGATAAAATAATTCAGGATTTATCAGAAAAAGAAAAAGAGAAAAAAAGTGCCGATGAAAGAGTAGAAAGACTTAAAAATAAAAGAGATGCTATTATTTCAGCTATAAAAGAGAAAAATCAGGAAAATCATAATTTGGAAGTCGACAAATTCAGAGCTGTAAATGAAAATGAGGATTTGGAAAAAAGAATAAATACGGCTGAAAATATAAGTAAAAGACTCATAAATGAGAAAGAAACGGCAGAAAAAGAGTTTAACGGGATTAATGATAAAAAAGAAGAATTTGAAAAAAAGAAAATTGAAAAAGAAAATGAAAAAAATTTGAAAGAAAATGAAATAGAAAATATAAATATTGGAATAGAAACTTTACAGAAAAGATATGCACAATTGAATAAAGAGAAAAATGAACTGAATTATAAATACGAAAACTTAAATGCAAAAAAAAGAGCGAATATTAATATTATAGAAAAAAATGAAACATTTGCAAAAAGTATAAAATATATATTGAATGAAAGTTTTGACGGAGTAGTAGGAGCCTTTGTAAATCTCATAGATATTCCTACAGGATTTGAAGAAGCTATTCAGACATTGTCAGGAGGCTCATTTCAGGACATAGTAGTAAAAAATACCGATATTGCGAAGAAGTGCATAGAGATTTTGAAAGAGAAAAAAATTGGAAGAGCTTCGTTTTTACCTGTCGACGGAGTGAAAGTTTTTAAGATAATGAATGAGTTTCCTAAAAAAGACGGAGTAGTAGATTTTGCAAGAAACATTGTGAAATATGATAAGAGCATTGAAAAGATAATTCAGTTTGTTTATGGAAATTCATTAGTTGTTAAAAATCTTGAAGTAGGAACACAGCTTCTGAAAGAGGGATACAATGATAGGATAGCTACTCTCGAAGGAGATATAATAACTGCCAGAGGAAGAATGACAGGAGGACATTCCGTAAGAGGAAAGGATGAACTTCTTGAAAGAAAAAAGGAATTGAATACGATTATTGAAAATATGTCAGGAATAGAGAAAGAGCTGGAAAGAATAACTTCAGATATAGAAAAAACTAATGAGCGGGTGAAACAGGGAGAAATAAAGAAACAGGAAAAAGATACTGAATATAAGGAAATTAGTGATAAATATAAGGAGTTTTTGGAAGAATATGAAAGTTTTACATCAAGCTTTAATAAGAAAAAAAGGGAAATAGAAACTCTAAATTATGAGATAAATGAAAATGAAGCTTCCATAAATACGAGAAAACAGAAAATATTGGAAAATAAGGAAATCATAAAAAAATCTGAAGAAGATATAGTGAAAAATAATATCAAACTTCAGGAATTAAACAGTGAACTTGAAAAATCCGAAGATTTGACAGAACATTTAAATGAGCTGAATAAAATTGATAAAGAATATGAGATACTCAAGGTCAGAACTGAAAATAATCAGAGCAGATACAGTGAAATAGAAAAGGATTATCAGAAGCTTCTGAGTGAACAGAAAGAATTAACGGAATTTGAAAAGAAAAGAGATAATTTAAAAGAAGAATTTGAAAAAAAGATTTCAGAAAAAAAAGAAGAAATTCAGAGAAAGAATAATGAAAATGAAAATCTGAACCAGCTAATAAAAAAACATGAAACAGATATAAAAAATTATGAAAATTCTGAAAGAGAGCTAATAAATGAAATAAAAGATATAGAAGTAAAAATGGTAGAGAAAAAAAATGAATATGAAAAGTCTGCGGAAGTTCTTGTAAAAACTGAAAAAGATTTGGAATATTTTAATCTTGAGCTTCAAAATATTGAAAATCCCAATGTGAAAGATAATACCGAATATAAAAAAATTGAGAATGATCTTGAATTACAGACTGTGAAGAGAAAACTGTCAATGAATGAGAAAAGCCGAATGGAAATAGGAAGTGTAAATCTTGCGGCAATAGACGAATACGAAAGGGAAAATGCAAGATACAATGAACTGACGGATCAGAAAAGGGATTTGACTGAAAGCAGAGAGTCTCTTTTAACCTTGATAAGAGATATTGAGAGTGAAATAGTAGAAAAATTTTCTATCGCATTTGAAGAGATTAATAAAAATTTTGAATATATGTGTAAGACTATATTAAACGGTGCAAAAGGAGTTATAAGGCTTCTTGATTCTGAAAATTTACTTGAAACCGGACTGGAACTTAGTGTAAAATATAAAAATAAACCTGAACAAACTTTACTGTTATTGTCAGGAGGAGAAAAGTCAATGTTGGCAGTTTCATTTATAATGGCGATATTTATGTTTAAACCAAGTCCGTTTACGTTTTTTGATGAGATAGAAGCGGCACTGGATGAGGAAAATACTAAAAAAATTGTAAAACTGTTAAACAGATTTATTGAGAAATCACAATTTATATTAATAACACATAATAAGGAAACCATGAAAGGTTCTCATAGATTATACGGGGTAACAATGAACAAGGAAATAGGGGAATCAAGATTGATTTCTGTAGATGTATAAAATAAACGGGAGGAGAAAAATGTTAAAAAAAGTATTATTAATTATGACTGTTATTATATTATCAATTATAGGAAAGGCTGAGGAAATCAATGTTTCCAAAATAGCAGAGGACTACCCTTATAAAGATAATGCAATAATGTCAACGGTTTTAGGGACGCCGAGTGAACAATGGTATAAATTTAAAAAGACTAAAGGCCCAAAAGTAAAAAAATTTAAGGCAAATAAAAGTATCCCTGCGATATTAAGACAATGGAGTGAGTATGATTATGGAGTTTGGAAACAAAGTAAGGAAGCTCCTTTGATGATACTTATTTCAGGAACAGGTTCATTGTATAATAGCGGTCTGTCGATGTATCTGGCAAATCTGTTTTATGAAAGAGGATATAATGTCATAGCATTCAGCTCTACTACCACAATGCCGTATATTGTAAGTCAGAGTAAAAATAATTATGCAGGATATGTAAAAGATGAGGTCTCTCATTTATATGAATTAATGTCCAGAGCAATAACGATAGAAAAAAGTTCAGGAATGAAAATAGATAAAGCATATATTGGTGGCTACAGTTTAGGAGGGTTTCAATCTTTACTAATTCACGAATTGGACAGTAAAAAGAAAAAAATAGGAATAGAGAAATCACTTTTATTGAATACTCCTGTGAGCATTCTGACTGCGACACAGCAACTGGATAAATATTTAGTAAAAAACGGTATTTATGATGCAAGAAGTTTGGAAAAATTCTTTGACAAAATATTTAGTAGAATGATAAATGACAAATCAATGGAATTAAAAGACTTGGATTTTTCAAATCTTAATGCTGCTTTAGGAAGATTGCAGTTGACTGACAGTGATTTTGAAGCATTTACGGGATTATTATTTAGATTTTATTCAGCTAATATGACTTTTGCAGGGGAAGTTTTCAGTGGTAGAAATGCCGTTGGAAGATTATCGGATAAGAAAGTGTATAAAAGATTTGATTCGGTAACAAAAGAATTTCACGAGGGATTATCAGTGTCATTTGATGAATATTCCAAGGAAATATTATACCCGTATTTAAAAAAATATAAATATCCTGATTTGACAATGGAGCAGTTTATAAAAGATTTCAGTTTAGATAACAGTCGTGATTTTATTGCAAATAACAGTGATAAGATAGTATTTATAACTTCTGCAAATGATATACTGACAAGTGCCGAAGAATTAAAATATATAGAAGAACACTTTACAAATAGAGTGATTATACCTTTCGGAGGACATACAGGAATATTGTGGCATAGAGATGTAGCTGAACTAATGGTAAATAAAATGGAGGAAAATTAATATGATAAATAAAAAGAATAGATTATTGATAATAGGTGCTGTACTTGCTTTATCAGCGAGTCTTGAAGCTGCAAAACCTGAAGTTTTGAAGCCGTATACCGAAGAAAATAATACTTTAATGGAAATGGTTGAAAATGAAACAAATGATAATACTTTTGTTCAGTTTGTTGACGGAGATGTTATTGATGAACCGGGTAAAAGTGTAGATAAAGTCAAAAAGAATAATTTTGGTATCAGCAGTAAGAAATCTAAAGATAAAAATAAAGAATATGCAGGAAATTATATGTTGTTTGATAAGGACGAATATGGAATTATAGCAAGTAATATTGATGTTTTAGATGAAAATTACATTATTTCCGATAAAGTATTTGACTTTATGAATGTTGATGATTCTTGGGAGCCTTTCAACAGAAGAATGTATGCGTTTAACGTCCAGCTTGACAGAAAAGTACTTTATCCTGTCTCGAGAGTATATAAAGCAGTTGTTCCTCAACCTATAAGAAAGGGAATAGCAAATTTTTATAATAATTTCAAGGAAATACCGACTATAGTAAATTCATTATTACAGCTAAATCCTAAGAAAGCTTTGAATGCTTTAGGAAGATTTACAGTAAATTCTACGGTCGGATTGCTGGGAACGGCTGATGTAGCTTCAAAAATAGGACTTAAACAGGACTGGGAAACATTCGGAGATACATTGGGACGATACGGTGTAGGAGCAGGTTCATATATTGTATTGCCAATGTTGGGACCAAGTACTGTAAGGGATACATTGGGAAGTATACCCGATACGGTAATGGAAAGTGCTGCAAGAAGAGTAGCTGAAAGGGAGCTGTTTTTTGAAACAGGTGTTTTTGATAAAAATGTATATGGATTTACAAGACCTGTAGTAACAGGATTAAATGCCAGATCTTTAGTTGATTTCAGATACGGAGATTTAAATTCTCCTTTTGAATATGATTTGGTGAAAGCCGTATTTTATAATTATAGAAAATTGAAAGTTGCTAAATAATTTTTCAGAGAAAATATGAAATTGCCAATAAGAATGTTTGAAATTACTGCGAAAATATTAAAAAGAAAGTAGAAAATCAGGTAATCATTTTAATTGGAAGAGAATTGAAAGAGAAATTGCTTGAAATAATAAATGAAAATTAAAATAAAAAATACAATAAATCAGACTGGATATTTTCAGTCTTTTTTAGTATAATATTATATGTAAAAATTTTTATCTTATATTAGAAAAATATTTTAGATAATTTGTCGTAAAGTATCGAAATCACTGAAAATTATTGAAAACAAAAAAGAAATTAATAAATATGTTTGTAGAAAGACATTCATCACAAAATCACAAGATATGATAAACCCAAGATACGATAGATTTAAAAAAAATTAATAAATATGTTTGTAGAAAATATAAAAATGCGTATAAAATAGAAAGTATAAAAGAAATCTATAAAATTGAAAAAACATATAACCTGAATGCGTAGAAGAAGGAACTGGTACAGCTGAATACAGATAAAAGAAATATATAAAATCAAATAAAATATATAACTATTTAAAGAACTAATAAGACTGATTACTAAAAATATAGGAAATATAGGAATTGAGAAAAAAATATAGAAGTTGGGAAAGAAAAATTAAAAAACTGATAAAGTGAAAGGAATATAGTAAAATGAGTGATAAAATTAAAATTACAGGGGCAAGGGAACACAACCTGAAAAATGTAGATGTCGAAATACCAAAAAATCAGTTTGTCGTAATAACGGGAGTTTCGGGAAGCGGAAAATCATCTCTTGCTTTTGATACAATATATTCTGAAGGACAGAGAAGATACGTAGAAAGTTTGTCCGCATATGCCAGAATGTTTATCGGACAGATGCAGAAACCTGAGCTGGACAGTATAGAAGGATTATCACCTGCGATTTCCATTGAACAGAAAAGCGTATCTAAAAACCCGAGGTCGACGGTGGGTACAACGACTGAAATATATGATTATATGAGACTTTTATGGGCACATATCGGAGAGGCTCACTGTCCAATTTGTGGACAGAAAGTAGAAAAACAGTCATTACAGGAAATAGTGGATAATGTAATCGGAACTACTAAAGAAAAAGATAAACTGATAGTACTGGCACCTGTTATAATTGATAAAAAAGGGACACATAAAAATTTATTTCTGAATTTGCAGAAAAAAGGATTTCAAAGGGTCAGAGTAAACGGAGATATACTTGATTTAAATGATGTTATAGATTTGGATAAAAATAAAAGACATAATATCGAAGTAGTTGTCGACAGGCTTGTAATAAAAAAAGATGATAAAGATTTTTTAAGCAGACTGACCGAAGCTGTCGAAGCTGCAGGAGGTCTTTCAGACGGTAAAATTATTACAAATATAAATGGAAAAGATAGCAAATACAGTGAGAATTTTTCATGTCCAAATCATCCTGAAGTTGTATTTCCTGATGTTGTTCCAAGACTGTTTTCGTTTAACGCTCCTTATGGAGCCTGTGAAGCATGTAACGGATTGGGGTCTACTCTTGAAGTTGATGAAAATAAGCTTATAGTAAATGAAAATTTGTCATTAAGAGAGGGCGGAATATTGTTTCCAGGCTCTACAAATCAGAAAGGGTGGAACTGGGAACTATTCGAAGCAATGGCAAAAGCTCATAAAATAGATTTGGATAAAAAAGTGTCAGAGCTGACTGAAGAGGAAAAAAATATTATATTTTACGGGAGCAGTAAACAGTTTAAATTTTCATGGTCAGGAGAAAGTTTCAGTTATAACGGTAAAAAAGAATTTGACGGTATAGTCAGAAACATTGAAAGACGGTATAGAGAAACAGCTTCCGAAGCTACAAAAGAAGAAATAGAAGCAAAATATATGACTGACAGGACGTGTAAGACTTGCCATGGAAAAAGATTGAAAGATGTGGTTCTTGCAATTACTGTAAATGATAAAAATATAATTGACCTTACAGAAACGAGTGTAACCGAAGCTCTGAAATTTTATGAGAATATCGAGCTTACAGAAAAACAGAAACAGATTGCCAATGAAATATTAAAGGAGATAAAAGAAAGGTTGTCATTTATGATAAATGTAGGCCTTGATTATCTGACTCTTGCCAGAATGACAAAAACACTGTCGGGGGGAGAATCTCAGAGAATAAGGCTTGCAACACAGATAGGAAGCAGACTTACAGGAGTTATTTATGTTCTTGATGAGCCGAGTATAGGACTTCATCAGAGGGATAACGAGAAACTTCTTGATGCACTAAGGGATTTAAAAAATATAGGGAATACTTTAGTTGTAGTCGAACACGATGAAGATACGATGAGGGAAGCCGACTATCTTATAGATATGGGTCCGGGAGCGGGAATATACGGCGGAGAAATAGTTGCCGCAGGAACTCCGAAGCAGGTATTAAAGAATAAAAAGTCTTTGACTGCGAAATATTTAAATGGAGAAGTAGGTATAGAAGTACCTAAAAAAAGAAGAAAATTTACAAAAGAGATAAAGCTTAAGAATGCCAGAGGAAATAATCTGAAAAATGTAACAGCGAGTATTCCTCTTGAGGTGTTTACAGTAGTAACGGGAGTATCAGGGAGCGGTAAATCCACTCTTATAAATCAGACGTTATTTCCTGAACTTCATAACAGACTAAATAAAGGAAAGCTGTATCCTCTTGAAAATGGAGGGATAGAAGGACTGGAGCATTTGGAAAAAGTTATTGATATAGACCAGTCTCCTATCGGAAGAACTCCAAGATCAAATACTGCTACTTATACCAAACTGTTCGATGATATAAGGGATTTATTTGCTCAGACTAAAGATGCTCAGTTAAGAGGTTATAACAAAGGAAGATTTTCTTTCAATGTAAAAGGCGGAAGATGTGAAGCATGCGGCGGTGCAGGAATAAACAAAATAGAAATGAATTTTTTGCCCGATGTTTATGTAGAATGTGAAGTTTGCAAAGGGAAAAGATATAATAGAGAAACATTGGAAGTCCATTATAAAGGGAAAAGTATATCAGAAGTATTGGATATGTCTGTAGAAGAGGCTTATGAGTTTTTTAAGACTATTCCGAGTTTGGAAAGAAAACTTCAGACATTGATTGATGTGGGAATGAATTATATTAAATTAGGACAACCTGCTACAACTCTTTCAGGCGGGGAAGCTCAAAGGATAAAATTGGCGACAGAGCTTTCAAAAATATCCAGAGGAGATACTATTTACATACTTGATGAACCTACAACGGGATTACATTTTGAAGATATAAGAAAATTATTAGTTGTATTGGATAGGCTCGTAGAAAAAGGAAATACTGTCTTAGTAATAGAGCATAATCTTGATGTAATAAAGTTTGCTGACTATATAATAGATATGGGTCCTGAAGGTGGACATAGAGGAGGAGAGATTATAGCTGCGGGAACTCCTGAACAAATAGTAAAATCAAAAAAATCCCATACAGGTAAATTTTTGAAAAAATATCTGAAATAAATATAAATTCAGCAAAATTCAGATTATATTATAAAAATAAACTAAGTAAAAATTATAAAAATAAACAGAATTATTTAAAGGGAGTTATTTTATAATTTAAGACATAAGATAAGACAAATAAGTCAAAACAGAATCAGGAGGAAAAATGAAACGAAATTTAATAATAAAAAAAATATTTGTTGTAATAACTGTCTTATTCGGAATAATTTCATGTGATTTTCTTGAAAATAAGACAATTCATGTACCAAAATCAGTTATTCAGGAGAAAACGGAAAAGAAATTTCCTGTAACTAAAAATTTTATGGTAGCAAAAGTAACATTGAAAAATCCGAAAGTAGATTTTAAAAATGAAAAAATATTCATAGAAACTGATTATGATATTTCTTTATTAGACGACGGAAGTAAAGGGAAAATGTATCTAAGTAGCGGAATACATTATGACAGGGAAAAAGAAGAATTATATCTGGTAGATTTATCAATAGATAAGATTATTGATAATAAAGGTATTGAGGTAGCCAATTCCAAAGCAGAAAATATGTTGAAATCTCTCATAACCAATTATGTGGAAATGTCTCCTGTGTATAAATACGGTGAGGATAGGCAGGAAAGAGAAAAAAAAGGTAAGAAAAACACAGTGAAAATAAAAAATATGTATATAAAAAACGGGAAATTTTTTGTTCAGACTTAGGAAGATTATAAAATATATTATCTTTTATAATTAGTATAATCATATTAATCCTAAAATTTAGAGAAATAAAATAAAAAAAATCATTTTAAAAAAGAAAAATAAAATTTATATAAAAAATAGTATAATAAAAATACATTTATGAATTTTTCAAAATTTCACAATTTGGAACAGAAAGTAAACTTCGGAAAAGAAAAAATTATCAGTTTATTTATTTACACAGACGAGTTTTTGTTTTTTTCTTAGTGAATTACTGTTTTAAATCAGTGATATTTTGTTGAATAAGTAAATGTATTTTTATATATTCATAATTTGAAATATTATTTTTAAAATAGTCATTTTTTTAAATTTATAATTAAATGAAAAAAATAACTTGATATATTTTTAAATTAGGAGTATAATCAAAATAGGTGAATAATTATTCATATAATTGATTTCTATTTTAAAATTTATGTGTCAATTTGACGATATATAATAGAGTCAAATAACAGAATCAGTAGTAAGAATGAAATTTTTAAATTATTTGTCAATATATTAGTTAATTATATTATTTTTTATATAGGAGGAATTAATATGAAAGCTGTAGTTGTAAATGAAAATGGAACCGGAGAAGTTAAAGTAGTTGAAAAAGAAATTCCAAAAGTAGGAGCCGGCGAAGCATTGGTAGAAGTCGAATACTGTGGAGTATGTCATACGGATTTACATGTTGCCAATGGAGATTTTGGAAAAGTACCGGGGAGAATATTGGGACACGAAGGCATAGGTATAGTAAAAGAGGTAGCTCCTGATGTAAAAACGTTAAAAATAGGAGATAGGATAAGTATAGCGTGGTTTTTTGAAGGTTGCGGAGTATGTGAATATTGTACAACAGGTAGAGAAACTCTTTGCAGAAATGTAAAAAATGCAGGATATTCCGTTGACGGAGGAATGGCTGAATATTGTCTTGTAACAGCAGACTATGCGGTAAAAGTACCTGACGGTCTTGATCCTGCTCAAGCGAGCAGTATAACATGTGCAGGAGTAACATGTTATAAGGCTATAAAAGTTTCTGATGTCAAACCGGGTCAGTGGATTGCTATTTATGGATGCGGAGGCTTGGGAAACTTAGCTATTCAGTACGCAAAACATGTTTTTAATGCTCATGTAATTGCTGTTGATATCAATGAAGACAAACTGAATTTAGCGAGAGAAGTGGGAGCAGATTATATAATTAACGGCAAAAAAACGGCAGACCCTGCAGCTGAAATCAAAAAACTGACAAATGGTGGAGCTCATGCAACAGTAGTAACCGCAGTATCGAAAGTGGCATTCAATCAGGCCATAGACTCGGTACGTGCAGCAGGTAAAGTAGTAGCAGTAGGACTGCCTTCCGAAACAATGGATCTGCCTATTGTAAAAACTGTTCTTGACGGAATAGAAGTAATAGGTTCGTTAGTAGGAACGAGAAAAGACTTGGAAGAAGCTTTTCAGTTCGGAGCTGAAGGAAAAGTAGTTCCTATAGTTGAAAAAAGAGCAATAGAAGAAGCACCCGAAATATTTAAAGAAATGGAAGAAGGAAAAATACAGGGACGTATGGTACTGGATATGAAAAAAGGTGAATGCTGTTGTGGAGGACACGGACATCATCATCATTAATTTTAATAAGAGGCTGTTTCAAAAGGAAAACTAAAAAAATAATGAGATAGCCTCTTATTTTATTTTTTTATTCTTGAAATGCTCCCTTTTATTTTGGAATCATTTTAATATTAGGGATATTTTTTATTTCGAGGGTAGAAAAAAAATTAAAAATAAAGTATACTATATAATTGGAAAATTTTATGTATAGAGTAAAGGATAATGAATGGGAAAAAAAGCTCAAAAATATGAAAAAATGATAGATGAATTTTTTTATAGTCAAATTAGCAAGATTTTTGATGTTCAGAAAACAGAAAAAAAATTTGGAGAGAAATATTTAATTACAGGTCAAAAAAAAATTGGAACAAGTAGCCATAAATTAAATGGCTTGATAGAAAGATACTGTATAGATGAAGAATGTGAAATCGTAATTTTAACCACTATGGGGAAATTGTTGCAAAATCTTTTCAATCCTCCAAGTCCTTTGACAAATATCAGATTAATTTACTGTTTCGGCGGTGAAGCCTCTTTTTCTGCTGTAAGGCAATCAGGAGAAAAGAGAAATTTTTATCTAAAAAAAGGTGAATTGCTAATTCAAAAATCCAGTAATGATATTTCCAGATATGAAGTTTCGGGAAATAATTTTTGTTTTTTAACAGTGGAATTTTATTTGGACTGTTTAATTTCAAATCTTTCTGAAATTATGACTCACGAAAGAATAAATCAATGGATAGAAAAAAATCTTGATATATTTGAACCGGGCAATTTTTATTATGGAAAATTAAATCAGGAAACGGAAATTTTATTAAAAGAAGTTCAAAGTATCGCTACAATTAGAAATATAAATAAATTTTTACAGTTAAAAACTAAAATCTTTCAAATTTTACCGATGATTTTGGAAGCACAAACAAATTTGGTCGAAATAATGCCTTTCAGTAGTTTGGAAATTGTAAATAACACTAAAAAATTATTAGATAAATATCCGGTATCGGAGATGCCTTTGGTAAAAGAAATATGTAAGATAATAAAAGTAAGCAGGTATCAATTACATACTTCTTTTAAGAAAATAGAAGGAATAGGAATTTCTGAGTTTATACAAAGAAAGAAAATGGAATATGGAAAATTTCTTTTGAGTTCAAGCGATAAAAATATAATAGAAATTGCCAATGAAATAGGATATGAAAATCCAAGTAAATTTTCTGAGGCATTTAAAAAATATTTCGGAATATTACCTAATAAGTTTAGAAAAAATATGGAACTATAGAAATATTTTTTATTCAGAAATTAAGCCGGAAATCAAATAGAGCAGAAAGATAAATAAGTATTATAATAAAACAGAAAGGAGGATTGTAATTAATAGCTTAATAATTACGTGGAAAATGAAACAAAGAAAAACGGATGAATTTTATGAAGAACAGCTGAATTCAATTGTCAAAATTGAAAAAGTTGAAAAAAGTTTTGGTGAGAAATATCATATTCAAGGTATAAAATCTGAAAAATTAAAAGGGGTATTGGAAAGATATGATTTAGATAATGAATACGAAGTTTCTATTTTCAGATTGAACGGAAAAATGAAAGAAGTTCTTAAAAATCCTAAAGTTTCAGAAAATTTTATTGAAATAATGTACTGTTTGAATGGAGAATGTTCATTTACATCAAATTTTGAAAAAATCAAAAAGATATACAAATTTAATAAAGGAGATATTATAATTCACAGGGCAACTAATGAAATAAAAGAATATGAAGTTGAATCTGAAAATCTTGTATTAATATCTATTGATGTATATTTAGATGAAATGATTAAGGATATTTTAGAAGAAAGTAATAACAGAAAAGCTGAAGAATGGAAGAAAAAAATTTTAAATATGTTTAAAGTAGATGAATTTTATTATGGAAAATGCAATGAGGAAATTAAAATATTGTCGGAAGAAATTAATAATACTTCTGTAAATAATGTAGGAGAATATTTAACTTTTAAGGCAAAAATTTTTCAATTTATTCTTTTAGTTCTCAATATTCAGTTTAATTCTATTGAAACAGTTGAAATCATTGTTCAAAATGCAAAAGAAATTTTGGAAAAATATCAAATTTTTGAGTTGCCGACTGTGGGAAAACTGTCAAAGCTTATGAATATAAGTAGATACCAGTTACAGGCTGCATTTCAGGAATTTGAAGGTATAGGAATAGCAAAATATATAAAAAGGAAAAAAATGAATTATGCAAAAGAAATGTTAGTCAATACAAATAAAAGTATACTTGAAATTGCCAGTGAAGTAGGATATGAAAATCCGAGTAAATTTTCGGAAGTCTTTAAAAATTATTTTGGAATATTGCCTAATAAATATAGAAAAATATTTTAAGATTACTGAAAATTCAAATCAGGGAAAGGGAAATTTTATATGTATAATTTTTAGGTAAAAATATTATGAATAAGAAAAAAGATTTATTTTATGAAAAAATCTTAAAAAAAATTTTTAAGATTGAGAAAATTGAGAAAACTTTTTGGAAAAAATATTATATTAGAGGAAAAAAATTCGGAAAATTCGAAGGTACTTATACAAGATGTTGCTTAAGCAGGAAATATGAAACTTCTATTGTACAATTAAAAAATGAAATGGATGAAACCATTGATAATATGATGAATGAAACAGACTCTATCAAGATAGTATACTGCCTAAAAGGAGAAGGAGTTTTTTCTTTTATTCAGGATAATGAAAAAAAGGTTTATCACGTTAGGAAAGGTAATGTGATAGTTTACAGATTTGATGAAAAAATAAAACAGTATAGAATTAAGAGTAATAATCTTGAATACATATCCACTGATATTTTTCTAAATGAAATTGTTCCTGATTTAACTGATGATAAAAACATAATGGAATGGAGACATAATCTTTTAAGCATTTTTAACAGGGAAAAACTTCATTTTGGAATAACTAACAAAGAAATTGATATATTGGCAAAGGAAATAAAAAATGCTTCTATAAAAAATATAAATGATTATCTGTTTTTCAAATCAAAAGTATTTCGTTTTGTTATTGCAATTTTTAGATTACAATATAAAAATTATGAAGAAATTGAAATAATTGTAAAAAAAGCGAAAGAAATATTAGAAAAGTGTAAAATTTCGGAATTACCCACGGTAAAAGAGCTATGTGAAGTGATGAATGTCAGTCGTTATCAAATGCAGTTAGCATTTAAAAAAAGTGAAGGAATGGAAGCTACAAAATATCTGAAAAAAATTAAAATGGAATATGCAAAAACTATGATTATAACAACGAACAAAAATATAGGCGATATTGCAAATGAAACAGGGTATGAAAATCCAAGCAAATTTTCTGAAGCATTTAAAAATTATTTTGGTGTTTTACCCAATAAATATAGAAAAATTAATTGAGAATTAACTTGATAATTTTCTTTTGTTTTTATGTTTTAAATAAAGCGATAGAGAAGATTTTTTATTGAAAATAATGAACATAAAAAGAGTTTTTTTTAAATTTGGGATATTTTTTAAAAAATATAGGAGAAAAATAACAAAAAAATAAGTATAATTTAAAGTAATAAAAAGTATTTTTAAAGAATTTGATATTGTTAAAAAATTTATAAATATGAATAATTATAGAGAGGAATAAGAAATGAGTAATAATTTGAAAAGAATGGAAAAAGATTTAAGAACTTTGGCAAAAAGGTGTAAAGATGTCAAGTATACAAAAGGCTTGTTATTGAGCTTTTTATTAATGGGAATACTTTCGTTTACAGATACACTGACATCGCCTGAAGTAAAAAGCACGGAAAATACAATAAACAAGACGAGAAAAGAGCTGAATACATCGATAAATGATTTACACACAGTATTCAGACAGGCAAAAAGAGAAAATAACAAATTATTGAGAAATGCAAATTTGGAATTAGTACAATTAATGGAGCAGGGAGACCATGTAGTAAAATCTCCTTGGAGTAGCTGGCAATATGGAATAAATTATTTTTATAATAATTGGAGAGGTGTATATAAAGGTAAAGGAGATAAAAAAGAAAAATATCCTCATGAGGGATTGTTTGCAAGAGGAAACTGGTGGGAAAAAAATGTATCTCCTGACAGTCTTACTTATGAAAGATTACAACAAAGTACGGATATATTTTCATCATTAAGCAGTAAAAGGAACGGTCTAAATTACGGATTAGTTGGAACTCAACCTGTGAAAGACAACGGAGTACCTTTTATAATTGAACCGATTATAAATATAAATACTCCTCCGTTACCTAATCTGAATATAAATCCTGTAGTTATAAATCCTACTGTAAGATTTAATATACCTGAAGTAACTACTGTATCTTTCAGACCTACTACATTACCTGACATAAAACCTAATGTATTTGACCCACCTGCATTGAATGAGGTAGCAACAGGGTTTGCACAGGATATGCAGGGAGTATCTTTTTATGCTGAACCTGATGTAATAGTAAATAATGCGAATGCAAGGACTCTGAACGGTCCAACGACTGTAACGATGAAAGACAATGGTTTCAGCGTAAACGGTTCATTTGAGTGGGAAGGAAAAAAGAGAAATCAGAATGCAAGTAGTGTAGGAACAGGAGTAGTAACAGGAGACTGGCTATGGAGTGAATCCAATCCAAACCGTTCTGCTACACCAAAAGCAGGAAATGTATATGCGAATTCTGATGTTGCGTATAATGCCTATAATACTACTGTAGGTCAGGGATATAGAAGTGGACTTCCTGTTTCCCCACAGACAGTATTTAGCTTTACCCAGTATCAGGATGACAGCGTAGGAACTCTTATAAAGCCTGGAGCTTCAATAGTTTCTGAAGTATCGGGAGATTGGATATTTAGAAATGAAACAAGTACACCCAGAGTCAGAGGTATAGGAAATCCGAATATAAAACCCTATACGAATACTGTAAGATTTATGAGTATAAACGGGAATACCGTGTATTCAGCATACGACCCTATGGTTGTAAATTTAAGGGGTAGTCTGACAATTTACGGAAGATCTCTGGAAGATCCGATAGCAAGTGGAAAGCCCCATTTAACTATAGGAATAGAAAATCAGGCAGCAGGTGCCACTCCGTCAATACTCAATAGTACCGCTACAATCAATCTCGAAAGGAACGCTGCTAAAGACCCTACACAGTTAGGGATATATTTGGTAGGTATGACTGCAATGATTGAAGATTATGCTCAATATGCACCTACCTCAGGAAAAACTATCGGTAGTGCAGGAAGATATGCAAATATAACATATAAACCATGGCAAGCGGCAATGAATAATGACGGTGTTATAAATGTAAAAAGTGTCGACAGTATAGGAATGGATTTTTCAGAATTTAATTTTAATCCTATTGCCAACTTAGGTGCAAATGCCGACAAGAAAAAAGCATGGGATAATAAAGGTTCATTGAATATATATATGAAAGTCGGAAATATAAACGTTTCAAGTGAAGACCCTAACTTCGGAACTTCTTCTACACCGAGAGGAAGCTACGGAATACGGGTACCAAATATATTTAATGGAACAAACCCTCAAAAAACAGCAGATACAGAAGCTATTTATTATAATGAAACAATAATAGACGGAAACAACGGAACTGTTACTCTTGAAGGAAGTCATAACACAGGTATATCCATATCAAAGATTATAAGAGGTTCGGGATTACTCCCAATAGATAATCCTTATACCGAAACATCACAGACTTATACTGACTATGCAAATGTACAGCATACTGTAAATGTAGGTGACGGACATATCAGTGTTTATGATTATCAGACAGGAAACGGTTTAGGAACAAAAACTACTGACAGAGCTTCTTTGGATAACAGCGGAAGAACTCTTAATGACCCTATAGGAAATATATACAACCTTAATATTACTGTAAGTGGTAGAGAAAATGTTGGATTTTTAAGAAAATCCGACTATATGAAAGGGACTTATTCTTCAGCTGCTCAAACTCTGGCACAGAAAGATTTTATAATAAAAGATACTCACGTAAGAAGTATAGATTTTTCTTCTACAGCTGACGGTGGAATATTATTCAGAACGGATAGATATGGAATAGATGTTCATAAAAATATGACAGTAAAACCCGGAAATGCCTATATTGGAGACCCTAATCCGGCTGCACCTTTAGACCCGACGAAAAATTTAAACAAAAGATTTAATATAGTAATGCTGGCAAATGGAACTATAAATCACACTGACAGTATAGTCCCTAAAGTAAAAAATACAGGTAAAATAACTGTAAGTAGCGGTGGGCGTAATGTTATAGGACTTATGGCTTATAACGGAGGAAAAGCTGAAAGTGTCGGAGATTTGACAATAAGTAATTCAGATGACTCGATAGGAATGGTAATCAATGGCACTAACGGCAGTAATAAAATAAGTTCAGGAACAAGCTCAAGCAATATATCCGTGAAGGGAGCACGTACAGCTGGGATATACAATAACGGAGCGGATTATGAAATGACGGGAGGTTCCGTAAAAGTAAATGGAGAAAAGGCAGTAGCAATTTATGCTTCAAAGGCAAATAACAGACAAGCCGTAACGAAATTAGGAGCAGGAACAGTAAGCTCGGAAGGAACGGGAGCAGTAGCTCTTTATGCTAACGGCGGTTCAGATATTGAAATGAATGGAACAACAGTAAATGTAGCTAATGGAGGACTTTTCTTTTATGGAGAAGGTGTGTCAGGAGATGAATCTCAACTAAAACTGACAGGAAATGCTACTGCAAATATAGCTTCAGGAGGAACGGCATTTTATGTGAAAGCAGGTAGTGGAAGCCCTTTATCTGCTATACGTCATGCTTCGTCAACAGGTACACTGACAGTGAATTTGGCTAATGGCTCTACATTAATGGTTGCTGAAGGTAATGGAGGAATTGTCGGTGGAGAACTGGTTTCAAGTTTAGGCTCAGGAATATCTTCAAGTGTTCCCGGGATAAATATAGTAGGAACGGCGGGACAATACACACCTTATAAAGCTTCAAGGGTTCCATTGACAATAGATGTAAATTCAAACTTGGATAGCTCTGCTGATGCTTATCTAAATTCGGAATTTTCATCATCAAGTATAACTGTTAAAAATGGAGTAACAGTATCAGGTTCAGGTGCAATAACTGCACCGGCAGGTTTGAGAGAAAAATCTAAAGTTGCGATTGCTCAGAAAAATAGTCAGTCTACGAATAGAAACGACGTGATACTGACAAATAACGGAACAATCAACCTGACAGGAAGAGGTATGGCAGGAATAGTGGGAGAATATGCTGAATTAGTTAATAATTCGACATTGAATACTACAGGGGAAGATTCTACAGGAATGATTTCTGCAAATGGCTCATTGGCAACAAATAATGGAACAATAACTATAGGTGATTCGGGAACGGGACTTGCAGGAATAAATTATTTGGGAGTAACTGATGCTACTCCTGCGAGAATACCGACATATGGAAATCAGTCCATAGAATTAGTACATAACGGAACTATAGTATCAACAGGAACTACAAAAGCATCTATAGGGATACTGGCTTCGGATTTAGCTTCGACAAGTGCGGGAGCTATTACAAATGCAAATGCTTCAAAAATAACATTAGGAAACGGTTCAATAATAGATGTATCATCGGCAGCAAGTGGAACCGGAGTATATTCTAAAGGTATATTCAGAAATGGCAGAATGGCGACTGTAACTGATAACGGTTCAGCAATAAAAATAAATTCAGGAGGAATAGGATTTTATCTAAATGGTGTTGAATTGACAGCTGCCGGAGGAACTATAGAATCGGTAAATAATTCAACAGCTAAAGGAATATTCACTGATTCCCATGTTGTAAATAATAAAAATATAACATTGCTTGGAGATAAATCTATCGCAATACATAATTACGGAGTAAATTCCCAATATGGTGCGGGAGGAATGATAAATATAGTTAATGGAGGAAATATAACATTAGGAGATTCTTCAAACAGAAATAATCCAAGTATAGGTATATATACAAAATACGGGAATATAACACATCAGGGATCGATAACTACAGGAGCAAAAAGTTTAGGTATTTTTTCTGAAACTGTAGGAAATGTAAATTCTTTAGGTTCTATTTCTGTAGGAGATGAAGGACTGGCAATATATAAAAAACAGGGTACTTTGGATATAAACGGAACGTTAAATACAGGAAATTCAGCAGTGGGAGTATATGGCGATGATAATGTAACAATAAACAATAATTCATCAAATATTTCTGTAGGAGATAACTCTTTTGGATTTGCATTATTGAATAACGGTACAAATAATTATACATCAGCAGCAGGAACAAACTTCAATATGGGAACAAAAAGTGTATATTTATATAAAGCGGGCAGTATGGGAACAGTAAATACTGCAACTAATGTAAACTCAACAGGAATAGGCAGTACAGGATTTTATGCTACGGACGGAGCTGTTATAAATAATACGGGAGCAGTAAATTTCGGTAATAGTGTAGGAAGTGTAGGAGCTTATGCTTCAAGAAACGGAGCTGTTCAAAACAGTGGAACAATTACTGTAGGTGCTTCGGATATTAGAAATAATTATTATGCAATAGGTATGGCAGCCCAAAATGGAGGAAGAATTTATAATAATGCTACAATTAATGTTACAGGAAACTATGGAATAGGAATGTTTGCCGAAGGAGCAGGAACTGTTGCTGAAAATCATGGAAACATAAATTTGGTATCCGGTGGAGAATTAAAAGGTGCTTATGGGATGTATCTAAATAATGGTGCTTATGGACTAAATACAGGAAATATAACATCGGGAAGATATGGCGGTGATGGCACGAAGGACGCCTCTTACGGAGTAGCCGTGATGAATGGTGCTACATTGGAAAACAGAGGAACTATAGATATAGATATAAATAATTCTTATGGAGTGTATATCAAAAACGGTATTATTAAAAACTATGGGACAATTAATATATCAGGAACAGGCTCAATAGGAATAAGAAACAAAAATGGAAAAGATGAAAATGGAAATCCTATAACTGAAGCTAATCTGGCAGCAGCAGGAGTAAATGTAGGAAATGGAGCAAATGCTTATATAGATGAAACTGGAGCAGGTTCTCAGCCAGCTATAGCAGGAAGTACAGTTATTTCACCTTCGGGAGTGGCAACTATAAACGGTAAAGTTGTGCCTATCCATGATATGACTCCCGGACCTGATCCGTTGACAGGAAATTTTGCATTTTCAAATGTAGGTATATATGTAGATACTTTAGGAAGGACAAATCCTATCAACTGGGTAGACGGATTTACCCCTACAACAGACAATGATTTAATCATAGGTGCTGAAGCAGCTGAATTATCTACAAGTAAAGCAATAAAAATAGGTAAAAATATAATTTCTCCTTATATTCAGTCGTATAGATCTCTTGGAGGAGGAACAGGCGGAAAACTGAATGCAATATCAGGTTCATTGACATGGACGGTTCAACCTATAGAAGGAAGTAGCGGTTTTCCTGAAGAAGCTGTAATGGCGAAAATACCGTATACGGATTTTGTAGCTAAAACTGAAAATGCATGGAACTTTGCTGACGGACTTGAGCAAAGATACGGTGTCGAGGCTGTAGGAACAAGAGAAAAGCAGCTATTCAACAAATTAAACAGCATAGGTAAAAATGAGCAGGTATTATTAACACAAGCTTTTGATGAAATGATGGGTCATCAATATGCAAATATACAACAGAGAATGGTATCTACAGGAAAATCTTTGGATAAAGAGTTTGACTATTTGAAAAAAGAATGGTACAATATGTCGAAACAATCCAATAAAATAAAAATATTTGGTGCAAAGGATGAATATAAAACAGATACAGCAGGTGTAATAGACTATACAAGTAATGCCTATGGAGTAGCTTATGTTCACGAAGATGAAACAATAAAACTTGGAAACAGCTCAGGCTGGTATGCGGGAGCAGTAAATAACAGATTTAAATTTAAAGATATAGGCGGCTCAAAAGAAGATACAACAATGCTGAAAATGGGTATATTCAAATCTACAGCTTTCGATAATAACGGAAGTCTGCAATGGACAGTATCGGGAGAAGGCTATATAGCGAGAAGTGATATGCACAGAAAATACTTGGTAGTAGATGAAATCTTTAATGCAAAATCGACATATAATTCATACGGAGTAGCGGTCAAGAATGAAATAAGCAAGGAATTCAGGACAAGTGAGAGAACAAGTATAAGACCGTATGGAAGTTTGAAGCTTGAATATGGAAGATTTGGAACGATAAAAGAGAAGACGGGAGAAATAAGACTGGAAGTAAAAGGGAACGATTATTATTCAATCAGACCGGAAGCAGGGATAGAGTTCAAATATAAACAACCAATGGCAGTAAGAACGCATTTTGTAGCGACATTAGGATTAGGATATGAGAATGAGCTTGGAAAGACGGGAGAAGTGAATAATAAAGCGAGAGTATCGTATACGAAAGCAGACTGGTTTGGAATAAGAGGAGAAAAAGAGGACAGGAAAGGAAACTTTAAGGCTGACCTGAACTTAGGAATAGAAAACCAGAGATTTGGATTAACGATAAACGGAGGATATGACACAAAAGGAAAAAATGTAAGAGGTGGAATAGGATTAAGAGCCATTTACTAATTTAATTAAACAATTTTGTTTATAGATAATATTTTTAGGAGGAGAAAAAATGGAAAAAAAACTTACTAGATCAAAATCTGACAAAAAGCTAATGGGAGTATGCGGAGGTCTTGCTAAATATATGGATAAAGATCCCAATATGATAAGAATAGCAGCAGTTGTCATAGGACTTATCACAGGAGGGGCAGCACTTGTTGCTTATATAATAGCAGGATTTGTATTACCTGAAGGTGAATAATTAGAAAATATATTTTTTAAATATGATCATGAAAAATCGGTAGATTAAATTTGACTTTAATCTACTGATTTTTTGTTAATAACTTAAGTCGGTTGAGTAGACATAGCTCAAAAAACATAAAATTATATAAAAATTTTATTAAAATTTTTCTTTGCGATATTTTCCTGAGAAAATAATATCATTAAAAGCTTTTTTTTAACTGTTTAAAAAACTTGTTAGTATTCATCTTTACAAGAGTTTCATCAAATATTCTGAAAACTGAAAATAATAAATACTAATTTCATTATGATTTATTTGTAAAATTGGTTAAATGTTAAAAATTTCATAGGTTTTAAATTTTTAGATATATTTTAATTAAATATATAAAAAACGACAGCTAAACTTGTTCTGACTTTTTTAAATTTTCAGATATATTTTTATGAATTATATAGGAAATATATAGTTCTTATTGAAAATTTAAATTTTACATTTTATATTTTATGTGATAAAGTTATTTTGTAAGGATATAAAAGTAAATGGAGAGAAGAAATGAATATCAATGCTGTAAATATTGAAATACTACAATTAAATATGATGATGTGCATGTGTAGCAGGTAAGTCTTTACTAAATCTTGAATTTTAAAAAGATGAGAAGGACTTCTTTTAAGTTATTAAATAAAAAATAATGAAAAGTAGTCCTGATACACTGAAAAATAAATATAAAGTATCCGGGCATAAATGTTCGGATTTTTTAATTAATATATAAAAAATTTAGGAGGATATAAGAATGAAAAAAATCAGATTATTATTAGGAACACTATTACTACTTGTATTAGCATTGTCTTGCGGAAATAACGGTGAGAAAAATGAAGATAAAAGTAAAGGAGAAGAAAATAAAAAAAGAGTAATAAAAGTTGGGACTGACGGAGTTTACGCACCATTTTCATTTAAAGATGATAATGGTAAATTGACAGGTTATGATGTAGAAGTAGTTCAGGAAATAGGAAAAAGATTGAATGTAGATATTGAATTTACTACAGTACCGTGGGACAGTATATTTTTAGGTCTGGAATCAAAAAAATACGATATGATTGCAAATCAGATAGAAAAAACAAGCGAAAGAGAAGAAAAATATATTTTTTCAGATAAATATTTAGTTTCAGCTGCTCAAATTATTGTCAAAGAAGGAGTGAATAATATAAAGACATTGAAAGATCTTGAAGGAAAGAGAATGATTTCAGCAGTAGGAAGTAATTATTCAAAAACTATTGAAAAATATAATGAAACTGCAACTAAAAAAATAAATTTGGATTATTCTGATGACGGTATAACAATGACATTGGTAGAGATAGCAGACGGAAAAGCGGACGGAGCATTGAGCGACAGACTTGTAGTAGGATATTATAAAAAACAGAAAGGGGATAAAGTTCAGCTTGTAGGGGAACCTCTGAGTGTAACTCCCACACACTTTGTGTTTAGAAAAGATAGTGAAGAGCTGAAAAATGAAGTGGATAAAGCATTATCGGAAATGAAGGCTGACGGAACATTGGCAAAAATATCGGAAAAATGGTTTGGAGGAGATTATACTAAATAATTTAATTATATTAATTAGACATATAAATATGTAAAAAAATTATAATTTTAGGAGGAATAATAAATGAAAAAATTTTTGAAAATAATCGGAGTAGTATTATTAGGATTATTTTTAATCAGTTGCGGATCAAAAGAAGAAACAAAAAAAGTTGAAAATACATCTAATAATTCAACTGAAAAAATAAAAGTAAAAGTTGGGACTGAAGGTGTTTTTGCACCATTTACATTTACTGATGATAAAGATGAACTGACAGGCTATGATGTTGAAGTAGTCCGTGAAATAGGAAAAAGGGCAAATTTGGATATAGAATTTGTACCGACACCTTGGGATAGTATGTTTTTAGGATTAGAATCCAATAAATTTGACTTTATAGCTAATGAAGTAGCTAAAAATCCTGAAAGAGAACAAAAATATATTTTCTCTGATGATTATTTAATTTCAGCTGCCCAAATAATAGTAAAAAAAGGAAGAACGGATATTAAAACTCTTGATGATTTGAAAGGCAAAAAAGTAATGGCAGCAGTAGGAAGTAACTATAATAAGACATTGACTGATTTTGATAAAAATAAAGAAATAAATTTTGCCTATTATGACGGAAATGTTTCGATAGCACTGGATGAAATAGCTCAAGGTAAAGCTGATGCTACACTGCATGACAGATTGACAGTAGGATATTTTACAAAACAGAGAGGAGAGCTTGTCGAACTTGTGGGTGAGCCTGTAACGACGACACCGGTATATTTTGTATTTAGAAAAGAGAGTGAAGATTTAAAAAATAGAGTGAATAAAGCTTTATCAGAAATGAAAGCCGACGGAACTTTAACAAAAATATCAGAAAAATGGTTTGGTAGTGATTTTACTAAATAATTTATGTATGGTATAATGTCAACAATTCAGTAATTAATAAAGAATTTTTAGGGTTAATATAAAAGTCCGAAAAAATATATAAAAAAGGAACAGTTATCAAAGGAGCGAATAAAAAATGCAGCAACAACTTTTAAATTATCAGTTTATGGTAAAGTCATTCTGGAAGATATTAAGTGCTTTACCGATTACTTTAAATATTGCTATTGTAACAATGTTTTTTTCATTAATTTTAAGTTTTTTTATAGCAGTGGTCAGAATAAATAAAGTAAAAATATTATCAAAACTGGCAATAATCTACGTGTCTTTCATAAGAGGAACCCCTCTTTTAGTTCAAATTTATCTGTCATATTACGGTATACCTAAATTTTTAAATCATATGAATGCCAAATTTGGATGGTCATTAAATGTAAATAATGTACCGGTTATTATGTTTGTTTATGTTGCTTTTATTTTGAATATGTCGGCGTATATGTCAGAAACGTTTAGAGCCGCTATATTATCAGTAGAAAAAGGACAAATGGAAGCAGCTATTTCCATTGGTATGAGTAAATGGCAGGCTATGAGAAGAATAATATTACCGCAGGCTTTTGTAACAGCACTGCCAAATCTTGGAAATTCATTCATAAGTCTAATAAAAGATACATCGCTGGCATTTGTCGTATCAATAGTAGAATTAATGGGAAAAGCAAAAATAGTCGGTGCAGCAGGGCTTAATTTCTTTGAGGTTTATATAGTTGTAGCTTTGATTTACTGGATTGTGTGCATAGTTATGGAAGGGTTATTAATGAGTTTGGAAAAAATAGTAAGAATAGGGGGACAGTAATATGCTTAAAGTTAAAGATATAAAACTGTCCTTTGGAAATAATGAAGTTCTGAAAGGGATAAATTTTAAAATAGAAAAAGGTCAGGTAATAAGTATTATAGGACCGAGTGGTTCAGGAAAATCTACTTTTCTAAGAAGTTTAAATTTTTTAGAAACTCCTGATGAAGGAGAAATTACTTTTGATGGAAAAGTATTTAATATAAAAAATATGTCCAAAAAGGATATAAATGAATTAAGAAAATACACAACAATGGTATTTCAGAATTATAATCTTTTTAAAAATAAAACTGCATTGGAAAATGTAATTGAAGGGCTCATAGTTGTTAAAAAAATGAATAAAAGTAAAGCAGTTGAAATCGGAATGAAAATGCTTCAAAAAGTTGGACTCCAAGATAAAGCCGGCTCATATCCTAATCAGTTGTCAGGAGGGCAGCAGCAAAGAGTCGCAATTGCAAGAGCTATCGCTATGAATCCTGAAGTTATTTTACTTGATGAGCCTACATCTGCTCTTGACCCTGAGCTCATAGGAGAGGTTCTGAAAGTAATAAAAGACATGGTAAATGAGCATATGACAATGATAATAGTTACACACGAAATGCAGTTTGCGAGGGAGATTTCCGATTACATAATATTTATGGACGGAGGGGTAATTGTAGAAGAAGGTACTCCTGAAAGAATTTTTAATAATACTGAAAGTGAAAGACTTCAAAACTTCCTAAGAAGGTATTCCAATAATATAGTGTAATAAACATATGGGAATAAAATGGTTATAATTGATTATAAAATGTTTGTTGATAATTTTTAATAATGAAAATATAAATATTGGATAAAAATAATTATTAAATAATAGAATACTTGTTTCCATTTTGGCATGGTGTAACATATATTTGAAATATTTGGAAAATTTTGAGAAAAAATATTATTAGTTATATTTGTTTTAATGATAAAATGAATATTAAAAAAATTTTGGAGAATTAGAAGTATGATTTTCAGAAAAACAGTTATAGATGATTTGAAAACAGTGATGAAAATAATCGAAGACGGAAAAAATCAGCTAAAAAAATTAGGGATAAATCAATGGCAAAATGGTTATCCCGATGAAAAGGATATTCTCAAAGATATTGAAAATAATGAATCTTATGTGGTTGAAATTAGTGGACGGATTGCAGGAACAGCAGTAATATCTTTTAAAAAAGAAAAGAATTACGAAAAAATAGAAAAAGGAAAATGGTTGACAAATGAGAAATATTGTGTAATCCATAGGATAGCAGTAGATAAAGATATGAAAAATAAGAATATAGCAACCGAAATTTTTAAATATGCTGAAAAAATATGTGTTGAAAAAAATATAAACTGCATAAAAATAGATACCCATGAAGAAAACGAGCCTATGAAATCTTTTCTGATAAAAAATGGATTTATCTGTTGCGGAATAATTTATCTCGAAACAGGAGAAAAAAGGCTTGCATTTGAAAAAGTTTTTAACAAAAAATAATTTTTATAGAAAAGAGGGTGAAATTATGAAATTTGAAACTAAAGCAATTCATGGAGAGAAAAAAGACAAAAGTAAACAGATTGACTGGAGCAATACTATAAGTATGGCGTCAGCTTATCCCACAAGAGAATTTGGAGTAGACGAAGAATTTCAGTATGGAAGAGTTTCCAATCCCACAAGAAAAGAACTTGAAAAAACGATAGCAAGATTGGAAAACGGTAAATACGGCTTTGCCTTTTCTTCAGGAATGGCGGCTATCGTGTCAGTTTTTACAAAATTTAAAGCAGGAGACCATATTGTTCTCGGTATAGATATTTATGGCGGAACATACAGAATTATGACTGAAATATTTGCAAAATTTAACCTTGAATATACATTTATAGATACTACGGATTTAGAGGCAGTAAAAAAAGCTGTAAAATCTAATACAGTGGCAATATTTATAGAAACTCCTTCAAATCCTTTACTTGATGTAACGGATATAAGAGAAATTGTAAAAATAGCAAAAGAGCATAATATTCTTTCTATTGTGGACAATACATTTTTGACACCTTATCTTCAAAGACCGCTTGAATTAGGAGTAGACATGGTTATTCACAGTGCTACAAAATTTTTGAGTGGACATCATGATATTATTGCGGGAATTGTAGTAGTTAATTGTGATAAACTTGCTGAAGAAATTAGTTTTGCTCAAAAATCCATAGGTGCTATTTTACCTCCATTTGACAGTTGGCTTTTGATGAGAAGTTTGAAAACATTGAAGGTAAGAGTAGACGAGGCTCAAAAAAATACATTAAAATTAGTGGAATTTTTCAAAAATCATCCGGCAGTAGAAAAAGTATATTTTCCTACAGATGAAAACAACAAAGGTAAAGCAATTCATGAAAGTCAGGCAACAGGGGCAGGGGCAGTATTTTCATTTATATTGAAAGATGAAAATAAAGTAAAAACATTTTTTGACAATCTGAAATTAGTTATTCTCGCTCCAAGTTTAGGAGGTGCTGAAACTCTTGTAACTCATCCGGCTACGGTAACACATTCTGAAATGCCTGAAGATGAAAGAAATGCGAGAGGGATAACAAATGCAATGATTAGAGTTGCTGTGGGACTTGAAAGTCCTGATGACTTGATTGAAGATTTTAAAAATGCTCTGGAAAAATAGAAAGTAAATAAAAAATAGTGAGATATAGAATAAAATATAAAAAATATGAAAATAATATAAAATAAGATATAGAAATAATAAAATTATTTAAAATATTAATACTGAAAATAAAAAAATATATTTATTTGTCTAACAAGATTCATAAGTATATTTTTTTGTAATTTGAATAAGTTTTATTGAGTTTTATAAAATAATATACAATAGATAACTAAGTAATGAGCAGATAGATAATAATATGAAAGAAATAATAAATAAACAAATAAAATAATAATAAGTAATAGAAATAAAAAAGTAATAGAAATAAAAAAGTAATAGAAATAAATAAGAAATAAGAAAAATAATAAAAAAAGAAAATAAGTAACTAAATAGAATGCCATTGCTTATGGTAATATTTTAGAATATTAATAGAACATATTGTAACAAGATGTATCTTTGTGCATATAGTTATTTAAAAAGAAACGAAAAAACTTCTAAACAATCGAAAATTGTCTATATATACATCATTTATATAGAGTTGTTTAAAAAGTAATGAACAAACTGTATAAAAATAAATTTGAAATAGCAGGAAGAAGAATAGAAATTGTTTAAGAAGTAATGAACAAACTGCATATGAATTATTAGATATCTAATGTATTTTTTATATAGTCATTCAATAAGTTTCTACATATCCTCTATAAGGTGCTTCCAGAAATATTTTGGGAGATTACTTTGCTGAAGCTTTTTATTTTTCCGTTCTTTTATGGAAATACTTTTATGAAAAGTTTTCCAAAGAGCTGAATATTCCTCTTCTTCATTACTCCACTCTATTTCAGGATGTTTTACAAAGATTAGCTCAAAATTTTTTGTATTATAATAAGCTATCTTTTTTCTATTCTTATCAAAAATAGCAAATTTTTCTTTTTTCATTCTGTTTCTAAAATGGGAAAGCAAAAGCGGCAATATATTATTTTTTGGCTCAATGGTTGAAAATAGTGTTTTGTCTTTCATTTCTCTAAATCGCAGTACCCCCAAATATTTATGCCGTTCATTTAAAACTCTTCTGACCATTTTTCTCATAAGAAATCCGTACATATCCATGGAATTTATAATTTTCTCACTTGAACTTATCGCTTTATAGACACTATAAACAATTACAGTGTCTTTATTTTTTTCACATGACAGAAAACAAGTACGTATACAATGTAAAAAATCTTTCGATAATTTTTTGCATATCGTTTTTTCTACACGGCGGGCTTCATCAAAATCAGTTGTAATATGAATATCATCTAATCCCAAAGTAAGCTGTTCTGTTTCGGGATGTACCCTTATTATTTCATTTTTATGTTCATAAGCTTTGAAAATAACTGTGAGCAGTCCGTCAAAACTTCCGTCATAATAATAATTAGGCATTTTTTCTCCTTAATAAAATTTTTTATGTTTTGATATTTTGATAACTGAATAAAAACTGATTTGACTTAATCATCTTTGACTCAAATATCTATTTTTCTTGACATTTTGATAAACAATAAAGCAATTATAGAACTTATAATTAATCTTTCATTGGACAAAAATTGTAATTAATAGTAATTTTTCATATTAAAAGAGCTTCATCTGGTACATTGGCATTTTTTCTCTTTCTATTAGAATATTTCTTATCTGTTCAGGATTTTCTTTTTTAAATCCTAAAAATTCACCATTTGCAGTAATAAAATATTTTGCCCGTTTTATTACTACTCCTAATTTTTGTAAATGTTCATATTTTATTACACCGTATTTTCTGCACATAATTATACGTTGTGCTGAATTTACACCTATTCCGGGAATTCTTAAAAGCTCTTTATAACTTGCCTTGTTAATTTCCATAGGGAAAAGATGCCAGTTTTGTATTGCCCAATTTGCTTTCGGGTCAAGAAGAGGGTCAAAGAACGGGTTTTGTTCACTCAATATCTCTTCCGCTTTAAAATTATAAAATCTAAGCAGCCAGTCAGCCTGATAAAGACGATGTTCTCTTATCATAGGCACTGCGTCTGTATTAGCGAGAATGCCTGATTTATTTACAGGGACGTAAGCAGAATAATATACTCTTTTTAGTTGAAAATTTTTATAAAGATTTTCACTTTTATTGAGAATAGTATAATCACTTTCCCCGCTTGCTCCTACTATTATCTGTGTTGTCTGTCCGGCAGGAATAAATGACGGTGTACTTTTAAAAAGTTTCTTTTCTTCTATATTCTGTATCTGATTTTTTTGTATAAGACCCATTGATGTGGAAATATCGGTAGGCTTCTTATCGGGAGCAAGAAGTTTGAGAGCATTGTTTTCAGCAAGCTCTATATTGACTGAAACTCTGTCTACATACAGTCCCATTTCATGTATAAGCTCCTTGCTTGCCCCGGGAATAACTTTCATATGAATATACCCGTTGAATTTTTCTTCAAGACGAAGTTTCTTTGCAACAGTTATCATCTGTTCCATTGTATAGTCAGGGCTTTTTATTATCCCCGAACTTAAAAACAGTCCCTCAATATAATTTCTTCTGTAAAAATTTATAGTCAGTTTTACAATTTCCTCAGGAGTAAGTACAGCTCTTTCAATATCGTTACTTCTACGATTGACACAATATTTGCAGTCGTACATGCAATGATTGGTCATAAGTATTTTAAGCAGGGAAATACAGCGTCCGTCTGCCGACCATGAATGGCATATTCCGCTGAAAGCCGCATTTCCTAATCCGTCATTTATATTTTTTCTTCTGCTTCCACTTGATGAACAGGAAACATCATATTTAGCTGCAGCACTTAATATTCTTAATTTTTCATCTACAGGTTTATTCATATTTTTCCTTTCATTATTTTTTTCTTTTCTGTTGCTATTTTCTTTGTTGTTTCTATAAAAAGATTTTATCAGAAAAATACAATTTTACCGAAACGGCTATATCTCACTGTCAAGTTTTTAAAAAAATTTTATCTCGAAAATTTTTCCATTTAAAACAATATTTTTGATTTTTTTTAAAATATCTACTGTTTTTAAATTTAAAAAATATCAGGAATAGTTCTCAATATTCAAAGATTTTATAAACTATATTTTTTACTATATTTATCTACAATAAATTTTAAATAAATGCTATAATTAAAAAAATAATATTAAAGAAGATAGTAAATTATTAAAAATAATCATATGGAGGATTTATGAATATCGATTTTCTGAATTTGCTGGCTGAAAAGCTGAATGTAGGTTCAATGAGAAGTATTTATCTCAGCGCCGTACCCGGAAGATATAAAGCGAGACTTGACATTTCTGATTTGAACAGGATAGACGATAAATTTACTGAAATATTTTTTGAAAATCTATTTACTAAAAAGGCATTTAATGTCAAAATAAGACTGACGAATAGTGAAAAAAATCAGGCTGTTGAAAGAAAAATACAGTATCTGTTTAATGAAAATATGAATATTTTCCGAGAAGAAGGAATAAGCAGTCTTGCATTAGGTTATCCTTTACTTGTAAAACAGAATAACAAAACAAAATCTGTTATGAAAGCACCTTTATTTATCTGGAAACTAAATATATCAAGGTCTAAAACAGATATGAATGAATTTATAATATCAAAAGATGAAAATTCTGAAGTTGAAATTAATAAAGTTTTGATAATGCAACTTTTATCAGATGATAAGATAAATTTATCTGATGTCTATAATATTGAAATTCAGGATAATGAGAAAGCTGTATTTAGTTTTGAAGATATAAAAAATATAATAAAAAAAATAAACGAAAAATTGAAAATAGATTATTCAGATGAATTCAGGATAGAGGATTTTCCTGAAAAAACAGAGGAAATAGATAAAAAAGGAATAGACAAACCTTTTATATTCTATGGAGGAATACTTGGACTTTTTAAAAGACAGAATGAAGGAATTATACAGGATTTCAATAATTTAGTGGAAAATTTTGATGAATACAAGTTCAATGTTTCTGATAGAGATGATTTTCAGCTTACTAAAAATAGCTCTGTTTCGACAGACCCGAGCCAGCAAAATGTTATAGAAACATTGACTGATACTCAATATAAAATAATTCAGGGACCTCCCGGTACAGGAAAAAGTCAGACTCTTACTGCGATTATAACAAATGCTCTTGAAAATGGAGCAAATATTTTGATTGTGTGTGAGAAAAAGACTGCCCTTGATGTAATCTATGAAAAATTGTCGGAATTGGGATTGACTGATTTAGTGGCTATGATTAATGACCCTGCGACTAATAGAAAAGAAATAGTAAAAAGAGTAAGAGATTTGGAAGAAAACATACCTAAAATAGAACAGTATGATGAAAGTAGATACGAATATATCGTCAATGAATACAGGGAATTAAAGAAAAGATATAATGAACACCAGTCTATATTTCAGAAATCTTTAAAATCTGATGATGTTTTAAACGTAAATGATGCCGCATTGAAATATTTGAATGGAAAAAACTACGGGAAGTATTATTATGTTGATATTTCCAAAAATGATATAAAAAATATTTATAAAATTTTAGATAAAATTGATAATCTTCTTTCAAAAATTGGTTCCATAAATAATTTGAAAAGATTTGGAAAAATATATAATAAAAATTTTGATAAAATATCTTCATATGAAATATTTTTTGATGAAACATCACAGACTTTGGAAGAATTGAAGAGAATAATTATATTTATAGAAGAAAATTTGAAAAAATATGGAGATAAATTTAAAAACTCTTTTGGAGCAAACAAATTAAAAATATCGTTATTTTCAATGTTCAACACAAAAATAAGAGAAATAAAAAATGCATGGAATGATATTTATTCCGATACAAGAAGAATAGATGAGTATAATAATAAATATACAGACAGAAAGTTTACAAAATATGACTATGAAATTTACGGCAAGGAATTAAATGAGTTTTCTGATATTCTTAATGATATTGTTAATAATAAAATGGAATTTATAAATTTTGTCGATGAAAAGAAAAATGGAAAGATTACAAAAGAAGAAGAGGCATTCATAAATAATTTTATAAATTTTTTGGAAGAAAATGGAATTGAAGAAAAATCTGAATTTCTAATACTTTCATATTATTACTCGTTATTACAGGGAAGTACATTGAAAAATGAAAAATATAAAGATTTTTCGGCAAATATTCCTAAATTAGTTGAAAATGATAAATATATAATTGATACGCAGAGATACAGAATAAAAAAATATTGGAACGATATAAGAAAAAGAGCTTTGAGTGTTATGAGTAAAAGTGAAAATATAAAAATGCTCTATAATCTCAGAAAAAATACAAAATATGGAAAAATAAATACATTAAGGGAAATCATAGGAACGGATATAAATTTTTTCAAAGATATATTTCCGATAATTATGACAGACCCCAATACGTGCAGTGCTGTATTTCCTCTTAAAGAAGGGATTTTTGATTTGGTAGTCTTTGATGAAGCGAGTCAGCTTAAACTGGAAGAAGTTCTTCCTACACTGATGAGAGGAAAATACAAGATTATTTCGGGAGACATTCATCAGATGCCGCCTTCAAATTATTTCGGTGCGGAAATGGAACAGCAGGATATAAGCGGAAATGAAGAAATAAGCGAAGAAGATTTATTTTTGGCGGATAGTGAATCTCTGCTCGATTATGTAAATAATCTGAAAGAAGATACAGTTATGTCTTATCTGGATTTTCACTACAGGTCTAAACACCCTAAACTGATTAATTTTTCCAATGCGGCATTTTATGAATCACGGCTCATACCAATGCCTGCAAAAAAAGAATATATCCCGATAGAATATTTTAAAATAAACGGTGTATACAAGACAAGAAAAAATGATGATGAGGCAAATAAAATTATTGAATATATATTCAGTGATAAGATACTCGTAGACGGTAAATTATCAAGTGTCGGAATTGTAACACTGAACCTTGAGCAGAAAAATAATATTGTCAATAAGATGAATATTTATTTGAGGGAAAATGATAATGAAGAAACTAAGAACAGATATAATCAGCTTATTGAAAATAATATGTTCATTAAAAATCTTGAAAATGTTCAGGGAGATGAAAGGGATATTATGATACTTTCCACTACTTTCGGAAAAAATGAGGAAGGAAAATTTATTCAGAATTTCGGACCGTTAAATAATCAGGAAAGAGGATATAAATTGCTGAATGTGCTTGTAACGAGAGCAAAATATAAATTTATTGTATTTACTTCCGTTCCTGACGATAGTATAAACGGCTGGGAAACTGAAATCACAAAAAATGGAAATAATGGAAGAGGAATATTTTATTCTTATTTGGCATATGCAAAAGCAGTTTCTGAAAATGATATGGAAACTGAAAACAGAATTTTGGAAGTTTTATCGGGCAATAAAATGAAAAATACCAATATCCTTTATGAAAAACTTGAAAATCAGGATATGAAAATAATCGAAATTATAAAAAAAGAAACAGAAGTCGGAGAAAATGATGAAATTGTCAAAAATTATAAAATTGGCGGTTTCACTTTGAAATATGCGATAAAAGACAGAAATGAAGAAAGAGCAAAAATATTGATAGATATAAACAGTATAAATGATTTTTCGGGAGAAACTTCCTATAAATCAATAATTTACAGAAAAAATATGTTTGAGAATATGGGATATACTTATAAACTGTTGGATATGGCAAATTACATTTAAATTATTTATACTTAAAATTATATTGGAAATATAATTACGGGAGGTAATGTCAATGAAAAGGAATGTGTTTATTACAGGGGCTTCGAGCGGTATAGGAAAGGCGATGGCTTACTCTTTTGGAAAAAACGGTGATAATCTTGTATTATGTGCCAGAAGGCTCGAAAGACTCGAAGAAATTAAAAAAGATATTGAAGAAAAATACGCTGTGAAAGTCTATATTTACAAGCTGGATGTTACTATATATGAAAATGTCGCAGATACTGTAAAAGAAATAATAAAGACAGTCGGTAATATTGATATTCTCGTAAATAATGCAGGGCTTGCTCTTGGACTGGATAAATTTCAAAATTATAGTATAAATGATATGCAGACAATGATTGATACTAATATAAAAGGTCTTTTGTACGTAACAAGGGAGATTATTCCGTATATGGTTTCTAAAAATTCAGGACATATAATAAATATAGGATCCACAGCGGGAATGTATGCGTATGCTGACGGAGCTGTATATTGTGCTACAAAAGCTGCGGTGAAATTTTTGAGCGACGGGATAAGGATAGATACAATAGATAAAAATATAAAAGTAACTACGATACAGCCGGGTATTGTTGAAACTGATTTTAGTGAAGTGAGATTTCATGGAGATAAAGCAAAAGCAGAAAAAGTCTATAAAGGAATAAAAGCATTAAAACCTGAAGATATAGCCGATATAACAGTATACGCAGCGAATCAGCCTGAACATGTCCAAATATCGGATATAACAATAATGGCGACAAAACAGGCAACAGGGTTTAATGTTTATAGAGAATAGAATATACAGGATATTTATAAAATAAAAACAAGTTTGCTATTTTATTTATTTGGAATAAAAAGAAATATATATAAAATCTATAGTAACTTTTAAAAACATATATATTTCAAAATATTGACTTTTGGAATAATATCACATATAATAAGTCCATAGAAAATAATTAGATATTTATTTAAAATGAATTATTCAAATTGGAGGAAATCAAAATGAAAAGGTTTAGAGAAGCGATGTGTATGTCATAGGTATTAAGTTTGTGCTTTAGTAATCATCAATAGGTACAGGCTTATTTGTATTTGTAAGAATTGTACCTGTGATGTCTAAATCTTTTATAAATAAATGAAAAGGCTCTCAGGAAAAAATGAGAGTCTTTTTTTCTGAAAATTGATAAGAAAAATAATTTAATATTAAAGAAAGAGATAAAAAAGAAAGAGATTAAGAGGTAATTATGGAGAAATTTATTACACTGAAAAATTTAGTAAAAACATATGAAATCGGAAACAGGAAAGAGTTAAAAGCGGTAAATAATGTAAATCTTGAAATTCAAAAAGGAGACATATATGGCATAATGGGACTTAGCGGTGCAGGGAAATCTACATTGATAAGACTTATAAACAGACTCGAAGAACCGACTTCAGGAAGCATAATTGTAAGACATACTTTAAAAGAAAATGGAATAAAAGGAAAAACAGTTGAAAAAAATATACTTAATTTTGAACAGGAAGAACTTAGGGAATACAGAAAGAAAACAGGAATGATATTTCAGCATTTTAATCTTCTGAATTCGAGAAATGTGGCAGGAAATATAGCTTTTCCATTGGAAATATCAAGAAAGTGGAATAGAAGAGAAATAGAAAAAAGAGTGGATGAATTACTTGAAATCGTAGGACTGTCTTCTAAGAAAAATAATTATCCCGAGCAATTGTCAGGAGGGCAAAAACAAAGAGTAGCTATAGCAAGGGCTTTGGCAAATAATCCTGAAATTCTCCTTTCTGATGAGGCTACGAGTGCGTTAGACCCGAGAACTACAAACTCCATATTGAGTTTATTGAAAGATATAAATGAAAAATTTGGAATAACGATTATACTTATAACTCATCAAATGGAAGTGATAAGAAAAATATGTAATAAAACTGCTATAATGTCTGACGGACAGATAATTGAAGAAGGAAGGACAAAAGATATATTCTTAAATCCTAAAAGTCCGTTAGCAAAAGAATTTGTGGCAAATATATCTCATAATGATGATTTTGAAAGTGAGAATAGAAATACAGAAAATGGAAAAACTGACGGAAAAATCAAACTGAAACTTAAATTTAATGAAGAACAGGTCGATAAGCCCTATATTGCAGAAATTATAAAAAAATATAATGCAGAAATAAATATATTAGGCGGATCTATTGATAAATTGAGTGATACTGTAGTAGGGCATCTGATAGTAGAAATAATTGCAGATGATGAAGAAATAAGAGTTATAAAAAAATGGTTGGAAATGAATAGTGTAGAACTGGAGGTATTATAATGAAATTTGACTGGATAAAATTTTTTCAATTCAGTAATATGATAAAACCTTTGTGGGAAACAGTGTATATGGTATCAATAGCAACTGTTATATCACTGATTATAGGGCTTCCTATAGGAATATTTCTCGTTGTTTCGGATACTAAAGGGGTAAAACCTAATAAGGTGCTTCATAAGGTTCTTGATATGGTGCTTGTAAATATTACAAGGTCGATACCTTTTGTTATATTAATGGTACTGCTTATTCCGTTGTCAAGACTGATTGTACAGAAATCATATGGAAGTATCGCATTTATAATACCATTGTCTTTAGGGGCTGCGCCTTTTGTTGCAAGAATAATTGAAGGAGCATTAAAAGAAGTAGATGAGGGCCTTATTGAAGCATCAAAAGCAATGGGAGCAACGGTAAACGAAATAATTTTTAAAGTTATGATACCCGAAGCATTGCCTTCGTTGATTCACGGTCTTACTCTTACAATAATAAGCTTAATCGGATATTCCGCTATTGCGGGTTCTATCGGAGGTGGAGGACTCGGAAATTCAGCAGTAATTGACGGATATACGAGGTCAAATCCTGAAATAATGTGGCAGGCAACGATAGTCATCATCATTCTTGTTCAGATTATCCAGTTTATAGGAGATAGAATAGTGAAAAGAATAAACAGCAGAAGAAAAGGATAATTATATTTTATTTGATAAAAGAAAATCAATAATAAAAATTATATTTAAAAAAATTATGAAATAAAAAATTTATTTAATTAAGGAGGAACAAAAATGAAAAAAATATTATTAATTATATTATCAATTTTATTATTTGCATTTTCGTGCGGACAGAAAGAAAACAGTGAGGGAGAACAGAAAAAGACTGAAAAATTGAAAGTAGCTGCAACACCTATTCCTGCGGGAGAAATCCTTGAAGTAATAAAAGAAGACCTGAAAAATGAAGGGATAGAACTTGAAATAGTTACTTTTAATGATTATGTTCAACCGAATAAAGTTTTACAGACAAAAGAAGTGGATGCGAATTTGTTCCAACATATACCGTATATGGAAAATTTTGGAAAGAAAAACGGATTTGAAATGGTCGCTGTAGGAAAAATATATTTGCCTACACTGGCATTGTATTCAAGAAAAATAAAAAATGTCAGTGAACTAAAAGACGGAGATACAATTCTGATACCCGATGATCCTACAAATGCAGCAAGATCATTGATATTGCTTGATAAAGGAGGAGTTATAAAATTAAAAGATAATACAAAACAGGATGCTATGTTAGATGATATAGCCGAAAATCCTAAGAATATCAAATTTGTAGAGCTATCAGCTGACCAGCTGGCACCAAGACTGGATGAAGTGGCAGCTTCCATAGTAAACAGCAGCTTTGCTTTAAATGCGGGATTATCCTATAAGCAGGACGGAATACTTGCGGAAGATAAAGACTCTCCTTATGCAAATGTATTGGCAACACTGAAAGGAAGAGAAAAAGAAGAAAAAATACAGAAATTACTGAAAGCTCTTCAATCTGAAAAAGTCAAAAAGTTTATTGAAGAAAAATATAAGGATGTTATAATTCCTGTATTTTAATAAATAATCAATAATATAAGTATAAAAATTAAGAAACTGACAGTAATATAGAAAATGGATTTTAATAAATGTGTAATTTAAATAAATAAAATATATACTAAAATATAAATTATTGGATTTATATAAAATAAAAATAAAATATGGGAGGAATTTGAAAATGAAAAAATTATTAATTGGATTGGTAACCCTGCTGTTTGTGTTATCATGCGGAGGCTCGAAAGAAGGAGAAAACGGAGGAAGCTCCGATACTTCAAAAAAAGTTGAAAAATTAGTAGTAGGAGCAACACCTGTGCCTCATCAGGAACTACTTGAATTAATCAAAGACGATTTGAAAAATGAAGGAATTGAGCTGGAAATAGTTCAGTTTAATGATTATGTTCAACCAAATAAAGGACTGGCAGATAAAAGTCTGGACGCAAACTTTTTCCAACATATCCCTTACATGGATGAATTTGCAAAGAAAAATAATATGGAGTTAGTATCAGTAGGAAAAATTCACGTAGAACCTATGGCAGTTTATTCTAAAAAAATTAAAAATATAAATGATTTGAAAAATGGAGATACAATTTTAATACCTAATGACCCTACAAATGGAGGAAGAGCTTTAATATTACTGGATAAAGCGGGTGTCATAAAATTGAAAGACAATACAAAATTAGATGCTACAGTGGCTGATATAGTTGAAAATCCAAAAAATATAAAAATAGAACAGTTAGCCCCTGAACAGTTGGCACCAAGATTGGAAGAAGTAACGGCAGCTATTATAAACAGTAACTTTGCTTTAGATGCAAAATTATCATTCAAAGATGACACAATACTTGTGGAAGATAAAGACTCACCTTATGCGAATATAGTTACAGTATTAAAAGGAAGAGAAAATGAAGATAAAATACAGAAATTAGTAAAAGCTCTACAAAGTGAAAAAGTTAAAAAATATTTAGAAGAGAAGTATTCAGGAAGCATAATTCCGGCATTTTAAAATATAAGAATTCATACAAATGGAAAAATAATAGAGTTGTTTCAAAAAACTTAAAAATCAATATGGAAAACTATATTTATAAATAGTTGCTTTATATAAGTGAAAATATAATAAATAAATATAGTTTTCATATATTCTATTTATATTTTGAGACAGCTCTTTTTTTAAATATATTTATTAAAGTTCTTAAATTTCTATTTTTGATAGAATTTTTATTATTTATATATAATTTTTATTTTAAAATCAGATATGTTTAAAAATAATAATTAAAAATGAACTATAATTTTTTTTCTAAGAAGAATATGGAAACAAAGACTAACATAAATCCAGTTAATTCGATAGGAGAGAATTTAAGTCTAAAAAGTATTACTGATAATACTGCCGCAAGGATTGGTTCAAAAGCGGTCAGAATTCCTGCAAGGGACGATGAAATATAATTCAGACTTGTAATATAAATCAGATACGCTATAGCAGTTCCCAAAATTATTACGATTATTACCTGAATAATCGACTCTATATTTATAATTCCTTCAATTTTCCATACAGGATGAATGATGTTGGCAATTATACTTCCTAAAATCATACCCCAACCTACGACAGTGATACTTCCGTATTTTTTTATTAATTTTTTTGGCTGAATTGAATAAAAGGCTATCATAATAGCTGACGCAATTCCGATTAGCAAAGCTTCCAAAGAGCCTGAAAAATTTGAAAGATTTCCTTTTGTTGCAATAAATACAACTCCTAAAATGGTCATAAATAAAAAAACAACTGTGGAAAGGGGAGGTATTTTTCTATTTTTTACAGATTCATAAATAAAAATGAAAAATGGAGCGGTAAATTGAATAATTGTAGCGAAAGAAACATTACTTAGTTCTATTGTTTTAAAATATGTGAACTGAACAAAATATATTCCTGCGACACCGAATAAAATTATTCCGAAAAAGTCTTTCCAATTTTTTAAAGGTTTTAATATAGACTTTTTTTCAATAAAAATGACTGCTGCACAAAGTAATATTCCTGAAATCAGTGTTCTAGCTGAAACAAGCCAATTTGACGAAAAATGAAATTTTTTAAAAAGAAATTCTCCTGAAACTCCTGAAATAGACCAGAGACTGGCAGCTGAACTTGCCAATATTATACCGCGTAATTTTTTTTGAATTTTCATACTTTTTTCCTCTTTGTAGTTTTTGATTATTATTTTCTTGATTTTAAAAGTTTTAGTTAATTTGTATTTTTAGTTGACTTAAATTGTTTAATTAGTCTGTATTGAAACAATGTTTTTAAATTACAGATAATTATAACACAGTGCGATAGAAAATAAAACCGAACTTTATAAAAAATTATATGATGTTTTAATTAAAATTATATTATAAAAAATAAAAAAATTGAAAATATTTTCAATTTTTTTAATATATGGAAATTTTTTAAAATTTTCAGTGTATTTTAAGTTTTTAGAGGTATAATAAAAAAAATAAAATATGATTTTGGATTGAAAATATTAAAAACATATGATAGAATAATATTATAATGTAAATAAATGAATAAGTATTTGAAGAAGAATTAAGGAGAGAAAAATATGTTGAAGAAAGTAACACTATTGGTATCATTTATTTTATTGTGGACGACGAATGCTTTTTCTTATGAGAAATTTAATGTCCCTGGAGAGTTTTCGGAAAGTTTTGTGATATCAGGATTTATTTCTGATATTTTTGAATACGATTTCAATAATGATGGTATAAAGGAAAAGGTACTTGTAAATTATAAGGACAGTGATATTAAAACTAAAGTAATAATCTCTATTTATGTTATGGAAAATGGGAAATACAGATTTGCCTATCAAATTCCTTTAAAAAATGAAATAAATCTTTTTTCTATAAAAAAGGCTCAGGAAGCATTACAAAAAGTGAAAGAACATTATAATGACTATTCAAAGGATTTACAGCAGGGAGAAGTGAGATATGTAAGACTGCTGGATGATAATACCAATGAACAGATTGTTTTTGATATGAAATTTGATAAACATTCACCTAAAAATCTTGATAATTTTGTGTTTGTGAAAAAAACAACAGTATTTAATCAAATGCCGAGTCATCATTCAGAGGTTGCTTTTATAGCTAAATACAAAGATAAACCAAGAATATTGCTGGAGTTTTTATCATTGAAAGGCAATGAAGAAAAAATTTGGTATTTTACCGAAATTGAAGAAAATAAAAATAAAATCAAAGGATATGTAGCAGGCAGTGAAAATACTATTCAAAAAAGAGGATTTTATTGGGAAGAAATGCACTCAAAAATTGAAAAAGTAAATAATTTTATAAATCTTGCCATAAGGGATAAGACTGATTTATATATAGTTACCCAATATAGGCCTCTTGTCAATGATTTCTACAGTGTAAAGGATAAATTTGGAAACAGAAAAAATCAAAGTGTTGTAGGATATACAAGTCCTGATAAAAAAGGAGAAATAATAAATATACCTGACCAGACTATTTTAAAGGTACTGGGAGAAGAAAACGATATGCTGAAAATAGAAACTCCTTTATATGGAGGTCCTTATTATATAGATAATAATCCTGATTTACTGAAAAAGCTTGATTTGAATTCTCAAGTAAATAAATTTATAGCTATTGACCCTAACAATCAGACTGAAGCAATATTGGAAAGAATAAAAAATACCGATAATTTTGCAATTATTTCTTATTCTTTTGTAACAACAGGAAGAGATAACGGACATTCTTCCTATGAAACGCCTCATGGAGCGTTTTTGGTGGCATTTACAAGACCATATATGATGTTTACAAGAAATGTAAGAAACGGAGAAGATTTGTCAAATATTCCTAAACATAAGAGAGTAGGAAATCGAAGTGATGTGGTTGTAGGAGGGGAAGCAAAATATGCGGTAAGATTTAGTGGAGGTGCTTATATGCACGGGATTCCGTATTCATACGGTGCAAATACTGAAGCTGTAAAAGCTGTAGTTGCCCAGAAGATAGGTACTTATAAGGAGTCCCATAAATGTGTAAGGCACTATGATGATCAGATTGAGTTTATAGTAAATTGGATAAATGGAAATAGCACAAATAAAGAAAGAGATAATACAATACCTAATGAACCTGTAATAGCTGTTGTATTATAAAAATATACTTTAAAATATACTTAAAATGAGGTGGAATATGAATTTGAGAAAGCTACAATTTTTAGTAGGAGTTACTTTATCATCAATTATAACAGTTGCAGCTCCTACGGGAACAACGGCAGTAAATCCGACAGTTCAGAAAAACTGGAAAAGCGTACAGATGACGCCAGATCTTGATAAAGACGGAAAAAATGATATACTGGTAATTGAATACATTGAGGAGAGTGATAAGATTTATACAAGATTTACTCCTTATATTAAAGACGAAAATAATAAAACTGTAAAAGGTCAGACAACTGAAAAAATATTCGAGAGAAATGTTTTTCAAAAAGAATTTAATAAATATTCAAAGGAATATGTCAGAAAATACCCTAAGAAAACAAAAAATAATATAATATCCAATGAAAAAGTAAATAAACCCGTAAATAGCACACAGCCAAATAATCAGAATAAACAAACTGAAAAAAAAGACATACCAAGTTTTATTCCGCCTGTTCAAAATCAAAATAAGGAAGCGGAAGATAGAATAGCAGTTCCTCAGGATTTAAAAGATACAGAAAACAGTTCAAAAGATAAAATACCTGATGAACAATCTGACAAAGAAATTCAGAAAGTTGATAATAATCAGCCAATACAAAAAATAAAATTGATAAAAGGAGCTTATCCTTACATAACTTATTATTTAAAAGAAAGACCTGAAAATCTTACTTTTGATTATAAATATTCTAAAAATTCTCCAATGGATATGGATGAATTTATTTTCATAAAAACTGCTTCAAATATAAGAAAAGAGCCAAATCAAAATTCAGGAATTTTAAAAAAAGTGAATTATGGTCATAAATATAAAGTAGTCGGGAAAGTAAAAACGACAGCTAAAGGTGGTACGTCTGAATGGTACGAAGTATATTTTGACGGTAAATTAGGATATGTTCCTGTTAGTGTAGGAATAAAAAGAGAATTTGACTGGCATGATATGATGAAGAAAGTGGAAAAGACAAATAAATTTATTACAGAGGCTATTTCCAAAGGAGAGACAATCTATGTTTTGGATGATTATGTACCTTTAGGAGGTGGAAGCAGCTCCGTCAAAGATAAATTTGGAAATAGAGAAAATCAGAGTGAAAGAGGATATTTAAATTCCAATTTTAAAGAATTTATAAATTTACCTGATAGAACTTTGATGACTATTGTCGAAGAAACTGACAAATATTTAAAAGTAAAAGTGGATGCTTATGATAGTGGTACTTATTATTTAAGAAAATCTAAAAAAGGACTTTTGAAAGATAGCAAGATTGATACTGAAATTACAAGATTTATATATGTTGATAGACACAGTCAGAATGAGATGATTATTGAAAAAAATGCTGATTTAAATAACTGGAATGTAGTAACAACTTCGTTTGTAACTACAGGAAAAGATTCGGGAAATTCTTATGCAACACCGTACGGAACATTTTTGATAGCATATTCGAAACCTGTAATGCAATATACAGGCTCTGATAACAAGACAATTGTAGGAGATGCAAACAATGCGGTAAGATTCAGTGGAGGTGGATATATGCACAGTATACCCTCACTGTTTGAACCGAAAGAAACAAGAAAAACAAGAAAAGCCGCTACTGCAAGAAAAATTGGAACATTTGCCGAGTCGCATAAATGTATAAGACATTATGACGACCAAATAAAATTTATTTATAACTGGTTGGGAAATTCTTCGCCCGGTAATAAATTAGGACATAGAGTTCCTTCGGTACCGACGGTTATGTTAGTTAAATAGTTTAATGAAAATAAGTGTGAAGTAAGATACCATAATCAACTAATTTTCTAAAATATGGCTATACTACGGAAAAAATAGAAAATATTAACAAAATTGAAAAAGTTGTATTTTTTGCAAAAATTTGGTATACTTTAATTGAGTAGAATTAGGAGGTAATCTTATGAAAAGAAGAACGAGAAGTTTTATATCGGGTATGGCTGATGTTGCTAATTCTTCACGAAAATCTATATCCAATCCTGCTAAAAGCGATTTAAGAGCATTGAGTTCGGATTGGGAAAAAATAGGAAAAGATTTAAGATATGCGATTAATAAATACAAAAAGGAATATGTAAATGAGTAAGGAATTGACCGAAAATAAAAAAAAGAAAAATCGCAAAATTGAAAAAAGAAATATTGATGAACATAAAGATGAAATATTACAGGTTGAGGAAATGGAAAAAACAGGTGAGATATCAGTATATCAAAAAATACACTTAGGTCCGCTTCCTTCTCCTGAAACGCTGGAAAGATACGAGAAAATCTGTCAGGGAGCAGCAGACAGAATTATAACAATGGCAGAAAAAGAACAGGATTATAGACATAAGATAAATAATAAAGAAATGGATAATGACAGAGAAAGCAGGGCAAGTGGGAGAAGATTTTCCGTACTCCTTATTTCTTTGACCGTTTTATGTGCAACATTCTTATTATATAACGGAAAAACTTTGGAAGGTTTTGGTTCTTTATTGACCGGATTAAGTTTTTTGCTTGGTCCTTTATTTATTGAAAATTGGAATGATAAAACTGAAAAAGAAAATAATGAAGAAAAGAATATCAAAGATGAGTAGAGTTTTAATCAACTCTGTCAGGATGTTTGGGAGAATCCATCCATAAAAAAAACCTTTTGGGATACGTGTGTCAAAAGGACGACATACGTATTTTTTATGTTAAAAAATATTTAAGACATATAAATTATTCAAAAAATTATTCAAAATATATTGAGTATTTGAAAATTACAAATGTTTAAAAAATATAAGTTTTGCTTATAATATGTAGATTATTTGAGAGAAAGCAAATTTCTATGAGAGTAAAATCTAACAAGGTTTTGCTTATAATATGTAGATTATTTGAGATATATATTTAAAAATATATGTTTCAAAGTATATAAATTTAAAAAACGAAATAAAATAAAAAAAATAGGAGGAAATAAATTGGAATTTATAAAAAACTTTCAATTCGGAACAAATGAATTACTTTGGTTAGGATACTTGCTATTCAATTATACTGCGGTTTTATTAGCCTACAGATTTTGGGGAAAAGTAGGATTACTTATATTTGTACCTTTGTCGGTAGTTTTGGCGAATATACAAGTATTAAAAATGATGACTTTATTTGGAGTAGACACTACTATGGGTAATATAGCTTTTGGTGGAGTATTTCTTGTTTCTGATATTTTGTCTGAAATAGAGGGTAAAAAATATGCAAAAAAGCTTGTAACTATAGGATTTATAACTATGGTATTTACAACAATAGTTATGAACTGGGCATTAGCGATAAAACCGGCACCTATAGACCAGTTTCAGGAACATCTGAAACCTATATTCGGACTGGCTATCAATGAACTGTCCGTTATAAGAATAACAGCGGCGAGTATGACTGCATTTATAGTATCCCAGCTGTTTGATGTATGGGCTTATCAAATAATTAGAAAATGGAGACCAAGTTTTGGAGACATATGGATAAGAAATAATTTGAGTACAGTCGTGGGGCAGATAATAGATAATTCGCTATTTACAGTTCTTGCATTTGCAGGAGTATATAAAATTAACGAGTTGTTTGTTATTGCTTTCTCAACTTATTTTCTGGAGCTTTTTATTTCTGTAATGGATACTCCTTTTGTGTATATAGCTGCATTGTGGAAAAAACAAGGGAAAATAAAAGAATTGGAACAGTATACGGAGTCTGAATATTATTAAGTAGAAATTTAATAAATTTATAGTAAAATATTTTTTAGTTAAAAGATATTATCTTTATTAGTTCTAAATTAATTCCAAAATTTTTATGTTCAATCTAATCTCTATTTTAACTAAATAATTCATAATTTATATGTTCAAAAAATTAGTATATTCAAAATAAGTAAAATAAAATTTGAAAAAATGAAAAATCGAGGTATACTATTAATAACTGATATAAAATAACAGATTAATATAAATTTTGAAGGAGATGATTTAATGGAAGTAAAATTACAGGAAAATTACGGTTTGTATATTGACGGAAAATGGGTACCTGCTTCTGACGGTGCTACATTGAAAGTAATCAATCCTGCGACAGGGCAGATTATTTCAAATATTTCCGAAGCAACTGAAAGTGATGTGGATAAAGCCGTTAAAGCTGCTCAGAAAGCATTTGAAAGCTGGAAAAATACATCTTTAGTTGAAAGACAGAATGTTTTATTGAAAATAGCTGATATAATTGAAGAAAATAAAGAGTATCTTGCAACGGTTGAAACTATGGATAATGGAAAACCTATTCGTGAAACTTTGGCAGCCGATATCCCTTTAGGAGCTGACCATTTCCGTTATTTTGCAGGAGCTATCCGTGCTGAAGAAGGAACTGCAAATATGCTTGATCAAAATACAATGAATATAATCTTAAGGGAGCCTATAGGTGTTGTAGGACAGATTATTCCATGGAATTTTCCGTTCCTTATGGCAGCTTGGAAATTGGCACCTGCATTGGCAGCAGGTTGTACTGTAGTATTAAAACCGTCAAGCCATACTTCTCTTTCAGTACTGGAACTTGTAAGATTGATAGGGGATGCAGTACCTGCGGGAGTAATTAATGTAATTACCGGAAGCGGTTCAAAATCGGGTAATTTTATGCTGAAACATTCAGGATTTAAAAAACTTGCATTTACAGGTTCTACAGCTGTAGGACAGGACGTGTATTCAGCAGCATGTTCCCATATGATACCTGCAACGCTGGAATTAGGAGGAAAATCCGCAAATATATTCTTTGATGACTGTGATTGGGATATAGCAATGGAAGGAGCTCAGTTAGGTATTCTGTTTAATCAGGGACAAGTGTGTTCTGCCGGCTCACGTATATTCGTTCAGGACACTATTTATGATAAATTTATCGATTCATTAGCAAAAATATTTGATAAGGTAAAAGTGGGAGATCCGCTCAATCCTAATACTCAAATGGGTTCTCTGATTTACGAAAGACATTTGAAAGATGTTCTTAATTATATTGAAATCGGTAAAAAAGAAGGTGCAAGACTGGTTACAGGGGGAGTGCGTCTTGAAGATGAAGAACACAAAAATGGTTTCTATTTAAAACCTACTATTTTTGCTGATGTTACAAATGATATGAAAATAGCTCAGGAAGAAATTTTTGGACCTGTGGTAGTAATTGAGAAATTCCATAGTGAAGAGGAAGTAATAAAATTAGCCAATGACAGCATTTACGGTTTAGGAGGAGGTCTGTTTACCCGTGATCTGAACCGTGCAATAAGAGTTGCGAGAGCTATAGAGACAGGTCGTATGTGGATTAATACTTATAATGCATTTCCTGCCGGTGCACCTTTTGGAGGGTATAAACAGTCAGGAATTGGACGTGAAACACATAAAGTTATATTGGAACACTATACACAAATGAAAAATATTCTCATAAATCTTAATGAAAAAACAATAGGATTGTACGAAACAAAATAATTTTTAAAAAATAAAAGAGGCATAGCCTCTTTTTAAATTTATCAATTATTTATATATCAGTTATTATATTATCGGACAGATGACTTTGCCAAGTTAATTTTTATATGAATTTATCCATAATTAAGGTTGTAATTTTGCAAGTTCATCCAAATCAACGTCAGCATCATAGTCGACATTATCGAAATCAAAACCGCTTAAATTCATAAATTCTTCTCTTGCTCCGGCATAATCACTAAGTTCTTTGAAGTTTTCAGGAGTAACTTTTTCCCATAATGCTTCAACTTCTGCCTGAACGTCTTCTCTCATTTCCCAGTTGTCGGGTCTTAATCTTCTTTCAGAGTCGATTTCAGGTTTTCCGCCATAAATCATATCTTTTAATAGTCTGTGTTTCTGTTCAATAGTTCCTTCATGTATTCCTTTTTCTTTCATTACTTTATAAAGTAATGCTGCATATAAAGGGAATATAGGAATAACGGCACTTGCTCTCGTCATAAGAGCCTTACTTAATGATACATACGCTTCTCCGTTATATTTTTCTTTCAAAAAGTCATTTAGTATATCGGAAGTATGCTCCAAATCCCTTTTTGCTGCTCCGATAGTACCGTCTTTATAAATTCCGTAGGTAACTTTAGGTCCTAAATATGAATATGCGATTGTTTTAAATCCTTTTTCAATAACTCCTGCTTCATCAAGGGCTTCGACCCAAAGTTTCCAGTCTTCTCCCCCCATTACTTTTACTGTACTGTGAATTTCTTCAGGGGTAGCAATTCCCATAACAGTTTCTTCCATTTTTTCAGTTTCAAGATTAATTGACGGTCCGACAATCTCTTTTTGAGTGGATTTCAAAGCTGACCTGTAAGTAGTTCCGTCTTTAGGGTCGGTTCTCATAGCACTTGCCAAACTGTAAATAAGTAAATCAATTTTTCCGCCAAATTCTTCTTTTATATATTTTATTACGTCTTTTTTCATTTCATTCGAGAAAGCATCTCCCATAAAATTTTTTGAAATAAGACCTTCTTTTCTTGCGGCTTCATTAAATGCGATAGTGTTCCACCAACCTGCCGAGCCTAATCTTTTTCCCTCTATTCCTTTTTCAAATGCTACTCCGATAGTATCTGCTCCGGCCCCAAATGCCAGAGAAATTCTTGAAGCAAGACCGTAACCCGAAGAAGAGCCTATAATTAAAACTTTTTTTGGCCCTGAATATTTATCTTGTGATTTTACATAATCAATTTGCCTTTTTACAAATTCATAAGCTCCAATAGGATGATTCACGAGAGCTAAACTTCCTTTTAATTTAGGTTTTATAACCATTTTTCCCTCCTAAAAATATTTTATCACTACAGTATACAATAATTATTTAAAATTTACAATAGGTACAAGTTTTTTTTATAAAAAAAAGTTGAGCTAATTGCATAGACATTAGAAAAAAATAATGATATAATACTTAACAGTGTGATTTAGATTAAATAAAAATTATTGGAGAATAAATAAATGAAAAAAAATAAAAGGGTTATCTTTATAATAACATGTTTTATTTTTATGATGAGTTATTCAAGCCTTTTAGGAACAGCTAATTTTAATAAACAACTAAATGTTCTTGTAGATGAGAATAACTTGAGTTATGAAGATATACAGCAGTTAATATCGGAAGTAAACCGTATAGAAAGTATAAAATATAATAAACAACTTAAAAGAGAACTCAGAAGAATAGGAAAATTAAAAGAAAAAGAAAAACAGACAACAGATAATAAGTTTTTTGTTGGAAATAATACAGTTTCAGAATTATCATTGTTTTATTATAATAAAATTACAAATGAAACCAGTAAATCAAATATTTTAAGCAATAAATCAGATATTTTGAGTATAAAGTATCTGAAAAATAGTGAAAATAATTTAAGGATGATTGAATAGAAAAGTTTTATTTTTGAAATAAGTAAAATAAAATAAATAAAAAATAAAGCTTAAAGAGAGGAGAGATTATTTCATAATTCAGTAAAAAATATTGGAGTAAAAAATATTAGAATTATGAAATATAGTTATTAAAAATTATGTTAAAGAAATTAGGAAAAAAAATATTTGGAACGGCTGATGAGCGTGAAATAAAAAAGATGAGAAAATTAGTAGGCCATATTAATGATATAGAACCTGAATTTGAAAAATTGACTGATGAAGAATTGAAACATAAAACGGTAGAATTCAGAGAGAGGCTTGAAAAAGGTGAAACTCTTAATGATATACTTGTAGAGGCTTTCGCAACAGTAAGAGAAGCGGCAAAAAGAATTACAGGAATGAGGGCATACGATGTACAGTTAATCGGAGGAATGATTTTACATAACGGAAGAATAGCAGAAATGAAAACAGGAGAAGGAAAAACTCTGATGTCAACATTACCTATTTATCTAAATGCTCTTACAGGTAAAGGAGTCCATGTTGTAACGGTCAATGACTATCTGGCAAAAAGGGATAGGGATACTATGGGGGAAATCTATGATTTTCTTGGACTTACTTCGGGAGTAATTATCGCAAATATAACTAACGAACAGAGAAAAAGAGCATATAATGCCGATATAACTTATGGTACAAACAATGAATTCGGTTTTGACTATCTGAGAGATAATATGGTAGGTGAATTGGAAGATAAAGTTCAAAGAGGTCATAACTATGCCATTGTCGATGAGATAGATTCGATATTGATAGATGAGGCAAGAACTCCGTTGATTATTTCAGGAGCGGCAGAAGAAACTACGGAATGGTATAATACATTTGCAGATGTTGCTGCAAGATTGAAAAGAAGTTATAAGACAGAAGAAATAAAAGATAAGAAAAATACAGTAATTCCCGATGAGGACTGGGAAGATTATGAAGTAGATGAAAAATCTCATACAGTAACAATTACTGATAAAGGTATAAAAAATGTAGAAAAGATATTAAAAATCGATAATCTGTACTCTCCTGAAAATGTTGAATTAACACATTTTCTGACACAGGCATTGAAAGCGAAGGAATTGTTTAAGCTTGATAGAGACTATATTATAAATGATGACGGAGAAGTAATTATCGTAGATGAATTTACAGGTAGACTTATGGAAGGAAGAAGATACTCCGATGGACTTCATCAGGCTATAGAAGCTAAGGAAAAACTTGAAGTGGCAGGAGAAAACCAGACCCTTGCGACGATTACTTTACAGAATTATTTTAGAATGTATAATAAGCTATCAGGAATGACAGGAACTGCAAAAACAGAAGAAGACGAATTCAAGCAGATTTATAAACTTAGAGTTATAGAAGTTCCTACTAATAAACCTGTTATAAGAAAGGACTTGGCAGATGTAATATATATGACAAAGGCTGCAAAATACAGAGCAGTTGCCAGAAAGATAAAAGAGCTTTATACTAAAGGACAGCCTGTCCTTGTAGGTACTGCTTCTATAGAACACTCGGAAGATGTATCGGCATTGCTGAAAAAAGAAAAAATTCCTCATGAAATACTGAATGCAAAACACCATGCAAGAGAAGCGGAAATAATTGCTCAGGCCGGAAGATATAAAACAGTTACAATTGCTACAAATATGGCAGGTAGAGGTACTGACATAAAGCTTGGAGGGGATCCCGAATCATTTGCACTGAAAGTAGCGGAAAAAGGTACTGAAGAATACAAAGAAGCTTATAATACTTATGCAAGAGACTGTGAAGAGGACAGAAAAAAAGTTCTTGAAGCGGGAGGATTATTTATTTTAGGAACAGAAAGACATGAAAGTAGACGTATAGATAATCAGCTTAGAGGACGTGCAGGGAGACAGGGAGATCCCGGAACATCAGAGTTTTATTTGTCTGCCGAAGATGATTTGATGAGACTGTTCGGCGGCGATAGACTGAAATCTATGATGAAGTTCTTAAAATTAGATGAAGATGAGGAAATAAGACACAAACAGATAACAAAAGTAGTTGAAAATGCCCAAAAAAGAATAGAAAGCAGAAACTTTTCATCAAGAAAAAGTCTTATTGAATATGATGATGTAAATAATAAACAGAGAGAAGTAATTTATACTCAAAGGGATCAGGTTCTAAAAAATGAAGAACTGAAAGAACTTATACTGAGTATGATGAGAGAAACAGTTGAAGAAACTGTAAATACTTCATTAATGGCAGATACTATAGAAGAGCATGATATAAAAGTTCTCGAAGATAAATTTAGAGAAATATTTGATTATGAATTACCTGAAAACCTTAAAAATCAAAACAGAGAAGAAATAATAGAAGCTGTCAATAAAGATTTGACGGACAGATATAATATGAAAGAACAGTTAATTGGAGAGGAAACATTCAGAAGAATAGAAAGATATATAATGCTCGAAGTATTAGACCAGAAATGGAGACAGCATTTAAAAGACCTTACTGAATTGAGAGAAGGAATAAGATTGAGATCTTATGGGCAGAGAAATCCTATCCATGATTATAAAATAGTCGCATTTGACATCTATAATGAAATGATTGACGCAATAAAAAGAGAAACAAGCTCCTTTATATTGAAATTAAGAGTAAAAGGAGAAGAAGAAACTGAAAATTTCAAACGTGAAGAAGTTTCCAATGTCAAATATGAGCATAGTAATTTAGATGAAAATGACGGAGAAATTACAGAAGCTGACAGACTGGAAGCAAAAGAGGCTGAAAAGCAGTTGTCAAGAAGAGAAAGAAGAGAGCTTGAGAGAAAGAATAAAAAATAGATTGTTCGTAAAAAAAATTAAAAATTAGTACAAGATAAAAATCTGAATACACAGATGAACATTCAGGAAATATATTTGTTTTATTATTTGTGAGGTTTTTCTATTTGGAAATCATGTTTACTTGATTGGGCAGATAAAAAAACTTCACAAAATTTCTTGACAAATGCTGAGTTATTTATTATAATAGCTTGTATTGTAATTTATTTTAAGAGCATATTCATAATAATGCTTATTATATACCAAAATTATTGGAAAGGAGTCGATAATAATGGCAGTACCTAAGAAAAGAACTTCTAAAGCAAAAAGAAACATGAGAAGAGCACACGATTCAATCAAAGCACCTAATATAATAGTTGAAGCTGACGGAACAGTGAGAAGACCTCATAGATTAAATCTTGAAACTGGAGTATATAGAGGCAGACAAGTATTACAAGCTGACAATTCTGCAACTGATTCTGAATAAAATTAAGCAAGATAAAAAGAGTCTTGCTTTTTTTATTTAAAAATTAAAAAGAAATTTTATAAATTGTAATTTTTAACATTTTATGATAAACTTCATACATAATAAATTTAAAAAATTATTTTGAAAAAATATTATTAATTAAATAAATAATCGAGGTGAATAAATGAAAATAGGAATATTGGGAACAGGTTCTTATTTACCTGAAAAAGTGTTGACTAATGATGATTTGTCAAAAATGGTTGATACTAATGATGAATGGATAAGAACTCGGACAGGAATACAGGAAAGAAGAATTGTAGCCGAAAATGAAGCGACGTCTGATTTGGCATACAGGGCTGCTGAAAAAGCCATAGAAGACGCAGGAATAGACAGGAATGAAATAGAGCTTGTAATAGTAGCCACTATGACGGCTGACCATGCTACTCCTTCTACAGCTGCCATAGTTCAGGATAAATTAGGCATCAGAGCATCGGCATTTGATTTATCTGCTGCATGTACAGGATTTATATATGCTTATACAACAGGATATAGTTTTATCAAAGCGGGGATATATAAAAAAGTTCTTGTAATAGGAGCAGAATCAATGTCCAGAGTTGTTGACTGGGAAGACAGAGGTACATGTATCTTATTTGGAGACGGAGCGGGTGCAGTGGTACTTGGTGAAGTTGAAAGTGGAGGATTTATAAGCTCACATCTTGTAGCTGACGGTTCGGGAGCCTGCGAGCTTATAGTACCTGCTGGCGGGTCAAGGAAACCTGCAAATATTGAGGCAATTCAAAATAAAGAAATATATATGCAGATGAATGGAAGAGAAATTTTTAAATTTGCTGTAAAAGTATTTCCTGAAACTGTTGAAAACGTATTGAAACAGGGAAACATAACTCCTGATGATGTGGATTTATTCATACCTCATCAGGCAAATGTGAGAATTATCGAATCAATAGCTAAAAGATTTAAACAGCCTATGGATAAATTTTTTGTAAATCTTCAGAAATATGGAAATACTTCAGGAGCTTCGGTACCTATCGCCATAGATGAAGCAAACAAAGAAGGAAAACTGAAAAAAGGAGACAAAATAATAATAGTAGGATTTGGCGGTGGACTGACTTACGGCTCGATATTATTTGAGTGGTCCAAATAGGAATAATACTAATATAGAGTACTTGTTAATAGATTGGCGGATAATTTTAGCAAATAGTTAATATTATAAATATTGTTATAAATATATATACGATTAGAAAATATATTTTAGAGAGTATATTTGTAAAACATATTTATAAAAATATATTTGTAAAATAAAAAAAGAAAAAAGTAAAAAAATACAATAAGAAAGTATATAATTTTTACAGTTAAAGAAAGGGTGAAAAAAATGAATAAAAAACTTTTGTGGGGAGTAATTGTAATTATTCTAAGTTTATTTTACGGTATTCAGATGTTTTTTCCGGATTTTCTGGATGAAAATATATTAAGATATATTTTTAACTATCAAATGATATTAATATTGATAGGTTTATTTTTCATTGTTAAGAAAAATAATTTTGGATGGTTTGTATTTGCGATAGGGATATATTTATATTTACAGCAGTTTTTAGGAGAGTATTTTAGTAAAGGACTTCCTATAATTACTCTTATCGGCGGGATAGTTCTTGTAACTTTGGGAGTAAAAGAACTGAATGCAGGAAAGCCTAAAAAAGAAAAAAAATCTTCCAAATTTTCCGAAGAGAGCGAAAAGAAAAAAGATGACAAAGTGGTTGATGCTGAAGAAATTAAGTAGTATATAAATAGCGTATTTCTAAAATAAATATTAAATAATAAACTGTATCAGGAGGAATAAATGTCTAAAATAGCTTTTGTATTTCCCGGGCAGGGGACTCAATATGCCGAAATGGGGAAAAAATTATATGAGGAAGCGGATAGTAAAACAAAAAAACTAATTGATGAAATATTTGAAAATATTGAAAATAAAAATGTAAAGAGAGTTCTTTTTGAAGGGACAGATGAAGAAATAAAAGATACTAAATATGCTCAACCTGCAATAGCATTATTTTCAGTAATACTGACAAAATTATTAAATGAAAAAGGAATAAATCCTGATTATGTAGCGGGACACAGTCTGGGAGAATATAGCTCATTATATGCTTCAGGAGTGTTAGATGAGAAAGAAACATTAAAATTAATCGCAGCAAGAGGAGAAATAATGAGTAATGCTCATATAAATGGTGCTATGGCTGCAATATTAGGACTTTCTGCTGATGAAGTTGAAAAAATCTGTAATGAAATAAATGGTGTGATAGAAGCGGTAAATTATAATGAGCCTAAGCAGACCGTAATCGCAGGAGAAAAAGAAATTCTTGAAAATAATTCCGAAATTTTTAAGGAAAGAGGAGCTAAGAGAGTAGTACCTTTAGCAGTGTCGGGTCCTTTTCATTCTTCTTTGATGAAACCTGTTGCAGAGCAGCTGAAAAAAGAATTTGAGAAATATTCATGGAAAGACGTTAAAGTTCCTGTTATTGCGAATACTACCGCAAATATTCTCAATAGTGCTGATGAAATAAAAGAAGAGCTTTACAGGCAGACATTTGGACCCGTAAAATGGGTAGATACGATAAATAAGTTATATGAAAATGGTGTTACGAAAATTTATGAAATAGGACCGGGAAAAGTTCTGGCAGGACTTATTAAAAAAATAAATAAAGATATTGAAGTAATTAATATTGAGAATTTGGAAAATATAAATAATTTGTAAATTTAAAACTGTAGGATTAAAATTATAAAATTTCAAAAAATTTATGTATAAAATTTATATACGATAGTTTATATCAGTTTTATTGTAAAATTGTTTTTAATTAGAAAAGATATATTTAAATAATTTCTTTAATACGATATAAAAAAGTTATTTAATAACCGAAAATATATAACATAGGTTATTTAAAAAGTATTGCATTTTTCCAATTCTTTTGATATAATTACTTGAAATAAAAAAATGGAGGTGGCATATAATGCTAGATAAAATAAAATCAATAGTAGTGGAACAGTTAGGAGTAGATGAGGACCAAGTTACTGAAGATGCATCATTTATTGATGATTTGGGGGCTGACTCTTTGGATACAGTTGAATTGATTATGGCATTTGAAGAAGAATTTGATATTGAAATACCTGATGAAGATGCACAAAAAATTAAAACAGTTAAAGACGTGATGGATTATATCGAATCAAAACAATAAATAATTTCAATTAGTGGGGGAAATTCCCCCTTTTTTTATTGAAAATTATTTGAAAAAATATGAAAAAATTAGTATAATAATATATAAAGGATAAAAATAAATGAGTGAGGTGTATAAATGAAAAGAGTAGTTATTACAGGAGTAGGGCTTATCACTCCGTTAGGTACCGGAAAAGATAAAACTTGGAAAAGATTACTTGACGGGGAATGCGGTATAGATAAAATTACAGCTTTTGACAGTACAGAATATCCTGTCCATATTGCAGGAGAAGTTAATGACTTTAACCCTGAGGATTATATTGAAAAAAAAGAATTGAAAAAAATAGGAAGATTTTCCCAATTTGCAATAGCCGCTTCAATAGAAGCATTAAAAGATGCAAAATTTGAGATTACTCCTGAAAATGCTGATAGAGTAGGAGTAATTATAGGTTCGGGAATTGGGGGACTTGAAATAATAGAACAGGAAATAGGAAAACTTGTGGAAAAAGGTCCTAAAAAAGTGTCACCTTTCTATATACCGGCAGCGATTTCAAATATGGCAGCGGGAAACGCTTCCATATATCTTGGGGCAAAAGGACCGAATAAATCGATAGTTACAGCCTGTGCTTCAGGTACAAACTCTATAGGTGATGCTTTTCAGACTATATTATTGGGGAAAGCTGATGTAATATTGGCAGGGGGTACTGAAGGTACTGTTACTCCAAGCGGAATAGCAGGATTTGGAAACTTGAAAGCATTATCGACAAATCCTGACCCTAAAAAAGCTTCAAGACCTTTTACTGCTGATAGAGACGGATTTGTACTGGGAGAGGGAGCAGGAATATTGGTACTGGAAGAACTGGAACATGCAAAAAAAAGAGGAGCAAAAATATATGCTGAAGTTGTAGGATATGGAGAAACGGGAGACGCTTATCATATGACTGCACCTTCGGACGGAGGAGAAGGAGCTGCAAGAGCAATAAAAATGGCTTTGGAACAGGGAAATGTAAAACTTGAGGAAGTAGGGTATATAAATGCCCATGGAACTTCTACTCCTGCTAATGATAAAAATGAAACTAAAGCTATAAAAGCTGCTTTTGGAGACTATGCTTACAAGCTGGCAGTAAGTTCCACAAAAGGGGCAACAGGACATTTGCTGGGAGGAGCAGGAGGAGTTGAAGCCGGATTTCTTGCACTGGCAATAGACGAAGGAATTTTGCCGCCTACTATAAATCAGGATAATCCTGACCCTGAATGCGATCTTTACTATGTTCCTAATAAATCTGAAAAAAGAGAAATAGAAGTAGGACTTTCCAATTCATTAGGTTTTGGTGGTCATAATGCCGTTCTTGCTTTTAGAAAATATAAGGATAAATAAAAAAATATGACAAGGAAAATCCGGAGTGTTTTTATTGTTCCGGATTTTCTGAAATATGAGACTGATATAGGAGTTATATTATGAAAGCTAAAAATATTCAGGAACTGATGAAAAAAATAAATTATCAGTTCAAGAATGAAGATTATTTGAAAGAAGCTTTAACTCATAGGTCTTTTTCCAATGAAAACGATAAATTCAAAAAGTTTGATAATGAAAAACTGGAATTTTTAGGAGATGCAGTTTTAAATTTAATAGTTACGGAATATATATATGGTCTGGACAAAAGAAAAAGCGAAGGAGATTTGGCAAAACTCAAGAGCCAGATAATAAGTGAGCCTGTGTTTTCAGCTATTGCAGCAGAAATAAAATTAGGGGAGTATCTTTATCTGAGTAACGGAGAAGCTGCTTCGGGCGGAAGAAAAAGAAGATCTATTTTAGGAGATGCTTTTGAAGCATTAATAGGAGCAATTTTTAAAGATTCTGATTATTATACTGCAAAACAGATTGCGTTGGAATTTTTACCTGACAAGGTGGAAAATTTAAAAGATATAGAAGGTATAGCTGATTATAAAACAGTATTACAGGAGATATTCCAGAGTAAATATAAGAAAATGCCTGAATATCAATTAATGAATACAAAAGGACCGGATCATAACAAAAGATTTGAAATTTCAGTAAAACTCAATGATGAAATAATAGGTACAGGCAGAGGAAGAAGTAAGAAAGAAGCAGAAAAAAAAGCTGCAAAAAAAGCTCTTGAATTTATTAAAGGCAGAAAATACAATACAAAATAATGAAGTGAGGGGAAAATGATTAAAACGGCACTTTATCCCGGGAGTTTTGACCCTATAACAAACGGGCATATAGATATAATAAAACGTTCGGCAAATCTGTTTGACAAACTTATAATTGGCATTTTTAAAAATTCCTCAAAAAAACAGGCATGGTTTTCAGATGATGAGAAAGTGGAGATGATAAAAGAGGTACTCAAGAGAGAGAATGTCGACGCTGAAGTGAAGATATTCAACGGACTGCTTGTAGATTTTATGTATAAGGAAAAAGTTGATATCCTTATAAGAGGATTGAGAGCATTGTCAGATTATGAATATGAGCTGCAATTTACTTTGACTAATAAGGCACTTGCTAAAAGTGAATTTGAAACTATATTTTTGAGTGCATCAAGAAAATATTTGTATTTGAGCTCCAGTCTTGTAAAGGAAATTGCACAAAATCATGGGGATTTGAAAAGTTTTGTCCCTGAAAATGTAGAAAAAAAATTGATTGAAAAAGTAAATCAAATGGAGTTATAAATTCTCTCAAATGAAAATATAAAAGATTATGAAATATAATATGAAATATTAATTGACTATTTTAAAAAATATATTATAATAAAGAAAACGGCACAATTTATTCTATTTATAAAAATGATTTGAATGATAGAAATTGAATTATAATAGAAAGATTAAGGGGGATAATTTGGATTATGGCAGCGACCAAATCAAACTCAAAAGTAAAATATATATGCTCTGAATGTGGATACACTTCACAAAAATGGCTTGGAAAGTGTCCAAACTGTGATTCGTGGGGGACTTTTGAAGAAGAAATAGATATAAAAAAGGCTTTTAAAAATATTGAATCAAAAGAAATATCTATAAGTAAAATTTCTGAAATAGAAATTGAAAAAGAATTCAGAATGGTAACTCAATACAAAGAATTTGACAGGGTTCTCGGAGGAGGACTTGTCAAAGGGGAAGTAGTCCTGATAACAGGAAGTCCCGGAATAGGGAAGTCCACATTTTTACTCCAGTTATCCGAAGAATATTCAAAAATAGGTAATGTCTTTTATGTTTCGGGGGAAGAGTCTCCAAGACAGATAAAACAGAGAGCCGACAGAATAAATGTAAACAGTCGGAATTTATATATTCTCAATGATACAAATATCGAAAAAATAGAAAATATTATATTAAGAGATAAACCGAAAGTAGTAGTTATAGATTCTATACAGACTCTGTATTCAGAAAATGTAAATTCCGTCCCCGGAAGTGTTACCCAGATAAGGGAGACAACTTTAAAATTAATAGAGATTGCAAAGAAAAATGAGATTTCTTTTTACATAGTAGGACATATAACAAAAGACGGAAAACTTGCAGGTCCTAAACTTTTAGAACATATGGTGGACGCAGTGCTTCAGATTGAAGGAGAAGAAAATAATTATTACAGAATAATAAGATCCATAAAAAACAGATACGGCTCTACAAATGAAATTTCAATTTTTGATATGAAAGAAAATGGAATAAGTGAAGTAAAAAATCCTTCAGAATTTTTTATAAGCGATAGAGAAGAAAAAAATATAGGAAGTATAATAGCTCCAATATTTGAAGGAAGCAGAGTATTTCTGTTTGAGATACAATCGCTTTTGAGTACACCCAGTTTCGGTATACCGAGAAGAACAGTAGAAGGTTATGATAAAAATAGAGTGGAAATATTGAGTGCGGTACTATCAAGGTCATTGAACATAGATGTAAATTCTAAAGATATTTACATTAATATTCCCGGAGGAATAGAATTAAAAGACAGAAGCTCGGATTTGGCAGTAATATTCTCTCTACTTTCCTCGGTAAATAAAACTCCAATCAGTCAGAAAATTGCCGCAATAGGTGAACTGGGATTGAGAGGAGAGGTAAGAAAAGTGTCATTTATAAAAAACAGGATAAATGAACTCGAAAAATTAGGATTTACAGGAGTTTATCTGCCTAAGAGTAATAAAGAAGATATAAAAAATGAAAAAACAAAAATTAAATTAAATTATATAAGTAATATTAGTGAGTTAGTGGAAAGGATGAAAATATGAAAAAAAAAGAACCTAAAAAGAAAATACTTGAATATGTATTTTCCATATTAGCACCGGGAACGCCATTGAGGTCTGCTATAGACAGAGTACAGGAGGCTTCGCTCGGAGCGATAGTCGTTTTGGGAGACCCTTCCGATTTATCGGGTATAATTAGAGGAGGATTTAAACTGAACACCCCTTATACTCCACAGAAACTGTATGAACTTTCTAAAATGGACGGCGGAATTATACTGTCCGAGGATATAAAAACTATATATGGAGCAAATATCCAACTTCAGCCTAACTCAAATATAAAAACTGATGAGAGCGGTACAAGACACCAGTCTGCTCACAGAGTAGCCAAACAGACAGGAAATCTTGTCATTACCGTTTCGGAAAGAAGAAACAAAATTACTATATATAAAGGAGAATTTAGATATACTTTACATGACATAGGAGATTTGCTTGTGAAATCTTCTCAGGCGATGACTGCTTTGGAAAAATACGCAGTAGCAATAAGTAAAAATTTAATAAATCTGACTGTTTCTGAATTTGATAATATGGTTACATTATACGATATTGTAGAAATTATAAGAATGTATGGACTGCTTTTTAGAATGTCCGATGAGCTGATAGAATATATATCCGAGCTGGGAGCAGAGGGAAGACTTGTAAAAATACAGTATCAGGAGATCATGCTCAATCAGGATGAAGAATTTACAGATTTAATAAGAGATTATAAGAAAAATGATGAAAAAGTCGAAAAAGTAATGGAAAATTTAAGAATGCTGAATAAAGAAGAATTACTTGAAGATGAAAATATAGTAGAAATTTTGGGATATAACCTTAAGAATATAAGTCTTGATGAAATAATCAATTCAAGAGGATACAGAATATTGGGAACAATAAATAAAGTAACAAAAAAAGATATAGAAATGCTTGTAGCCGAATTTACTGAAATACAGGCAATCTTAATGGCTACCGCTGAAGAAATGACGCAAGTAAAAGGAATAAGCAAATTAAAAGCGGAGCATATAAATAAAGCATTAATAAGACTAAGAAATAGAGTAATGCTTGACAGATATTAAATAAACATAGAAAGGGAAAGGAATAATGGAAGAAAAAGTAGTTGTCGGAGGACAGGCTGTAGTCGAAGGAGTTATGATGAGAGGTCCTAAGGCTATTGCAACAGCAGTAAGAAAACATGACGGGAGTATAGTTTATAAGAAAATCGAATTAACCGAGAAAAATAATAAATGGTTCAAAATACCTTTTATAAGAGGTGTATTTGCCCTATTTGACGCTATGGTGGTAGGGACAAAAGAACTGATATTTGCTTCAAATCAGGCAGGACTGGAAGAGGAAAAACTAAATGACAGTCAGATTACGTGGACTGTTACAGGTTCCATATTACTTGGAGTAGCAATATTTATGGTTTTACCTTCCTATATCGGAGGATTTATATTTAAAGAAAAAACTGTAATGGCAAATATTCTTGAAGCGATTGTAAAACTTGTTTTCTTTTTAGGATATATATGGGGAATTTCATTTTTTAAAGATATAAAAAGAGTGTTTGAATATCATGGGGCAGAACATAAAAGTATTATAAACTACGAAGAAGGTACGGAACTTACACCTGAAAATGCAAAAAAATGTACAAGATTTCATCCGAGATGCGGAACGAGTTTTCTGTTACTCGTAATGTTTATAAGTATCTTAGTATTTTCAGTAGTTGACTTGCTATTTGGAGTAACAAGGGAAAATAGTGGAATGGTTATGTTTTTAATATATAAACTTATAACAAGGGTATTGTTTGTACCGGTTGTAGCGGGAATATCTTATGAACTTCAGAGATGGACAAGCTACCATTTGAATAACGGTTTTGCAAAAATAATAGCAAAACCGGGAATGTGGCTTCAGAAAATTACTACGAGCGAACCTGATGAGAGTCAGCTGGAAGTGGCGATAGTCGCACTAAATGTTGCATTAGGAAAAGAAGTAACAAATGCTACGGAAGTTTTTGAGTAAAACAAAATTTGGATAATCTAAATAAATTAAATAATTTGAATAAAATGAGAGATAATAAGAAATTAAGTTAAAAATAATAGAATAAAAATAGTAAAAGTAATATTTGTTGATTTTAAAGAATTTTATAAATATATTTTTACTATTTTTATTTTATTCAAAGTTGTAGTTGCAGTAACTTTTATTTTTTATCCTTTTTATTTAAAAAATTTCTTGACAAGTAAATCATATAGTGGTATTCTATTATCAAAGAATTAGGCTGACCTAATTTTATGATTAGGCTTAACTAAGAAAGGAGATGAAATGAGCAAGAGTATAGAGGATTATTTAAAGGGAATATACACATTAAAAAAGAAAAAACAGTATTCAAATAAAAATTTAGCTGAATATCTGAATATTTCTCCCGCTTCGGTAAGTGAAATGATAAAAAAACTTGCTAATGACGAATATTTGACAACATCAGGAAAAAATATAAAACTTACTGAAAAAGGAAATGATTTTGCACTTAATATTATAAGAAAACATAGAGTTTGGGAAGTTTTTCTTTTCGAGAAACTTGGATATAACAAAGATGAAGTTCATACAGAGGCTGAAATATTGGAACACGTTACCAGCGACAGACTTTTAAAGAGACTTGAGAAATTTTTGTTCTATCCTAAAGAATGTCCTCATGGAAGCCCTATATTTTACGGGATTAAGAAATTTGATGAAGAAAATATAATAAAACTTTCTGAAGCGGAAGAAGATGATGAAATAATCATATTAAGTGTAGAAGATAATATTGAACTCTATGATTATCTGAAAGATTTGAATATTAATATTAAAGAAACTTATACTGTTCAGAGGAAAGACCCTTTTAAAGGCCCTATATATTTAAGCAGCAAAGAAAAAAGTATAAAAGTAGTAGCTTATAATGCAGCAGGGATGATGGAGGTTTATAAAAAAAATAAAGATACGGAGGAAATAGAAGATGATTAGAAAAAACGGTTTTGGAAAAAGTATTAGATTTTTAATGGTATTTGGAGTAATGATTTTAGGATTGTTAGCTTGCGGTAAAAAAGAAGACGGAAAGGAAAACAAAGATAATTCGACTGCAAAGACCTCAACGGGTAAAAAAATAAAAGTTACTACGACTACAACAATGCTTGTAGATTTAATAAAAACTATAGGTGGAGATAAAGTAGAAGTTACCGGACTTATGGGAGAAGGAGTAGACCCTCATTTATATACAGCAAGTGCAGGAGATATAGAAAAATTATCAAATGCAGATGTTGTAGTTTATGGTGGACTTCATCTCGAAGGTAAAATGGTAGAGATTTTTGACAAACTGACTTCTCAGAATAAAGTGGTTTTAAATGTAGGAAACGCATTGGATAAATCAAAAATTCATTTTGTGGATCAAAATACGCCTGACCCCCACGTATGGTTTGACACTGAGTTATGGGCTAAAGAAGCTGAAGCTGTGGAAGCTGAATTAAGTAAATATGATCCTGCAAACAGTGCATATTATAAACAGAATTTGGAAAAATATAAAGCTGATTTAAATGAATTGACAGCTTATGTTAAAGGAAGAATAAATGAAATTCCTGAAAAAAGTAGAGTCCTTGTAACCGCTCATGATGCTTTCGGATATTTTGCGGCACAGTTTGGATTAAAAGTTAGAGCAATACAAGGTGTTTCAACTGATTCTGAAACAGGAAGTAAAAACATAAGTGATTTGGCAAACTTTATAGTGGAAAATAATATAAAATCTATATTTATAGAATCTTCAGTTCCTAAAAAAAGTATAGAAGCATTACAGGAAGCTGTAAAAGCTAAAGGGAAAGAAGTAAAAATAGGTGGAGAATTGTATTCCGACTCATTGGGAGATGAAGCTCATAATACAGAAACTTATATTAAAACAGTAAAAGCTAATGCCGATACTATTGCTAATGCTTTAAAATAGAAGTATTCTTATATTAGCTATTCAAAATAGTATTATAAAAATAACAAAAAATATAAAAAATATATTAAAATAATAATAAGTATTAGAATATTATTAATATTGAAATATGATAGAAAATATAATCTAAAAAATATTATAAATACAGAATTATAAGTACAAAAATAGAACATAATATAATAGAAAATAATTGAATTTAAAATATTTATATGAAAAAAAACAGTTCTATAAAATTGTATGAGAATTAGAAGTAGAAGGGGAAAAAAGATGGCTAACAATAATATATCAGACAACGATAAAAAAGAAATAATTATCAAAGTGGAAGATTTAACAGTTGCTTACGGCGAAAATCCTGTTTTATGGGATATAGAACTGGAAATAAAAAAAGGAGTGCTAATGGCAATTGTAGGTCCTAATGGAGCCGGTAAGTCTACATTGATAAAGGCAATGCTGAATTTAATAAAACCTGCCACAGGAGAAGTATATTTCTATGGTCAGAAGTATAATAAAGTAAGAAATAAAATAGCATACGTTCCCCAAAGAGGGAGTGTGGACTGGGATTTTCCCACTACTGTTTTTGATGTCGTGGAAATGGGAAGATATGGAAAAGTAGGTTGGCTGAAAAGAGTAGGAAAGATTGACAAAGAGAAAACGAAAGAAGCAATCCATAAAGTAGAAATGGACGATTTTTCCGAAAGACAGATAAGTCAGCTGTCAGGCGGACAGCAGCAGAGAGTGTTTCTTGCGAGAGCTTTAGTACAGGATGCAGATATATATTTTATGGATGAGCCTTTTCAAGGAGTGGACAGTAAAACTGAAAAATCAATAGTAAATATACTGAAAAAGTTAAGAGATGACGGGAAAACGGTGGTGGTAGTTCATCATGACTTGCAGACAGTGAAAAATTACTTTGATTACGTAACATTTATCAACGTATCAGTCATAGCATCAGGTCATGTAGATGAAACATTTACTCAGGAAAATATAGAAAAGACATATAAAAGTAAATTTTTATCTGAAAAGGAGGCTTAGTATGAATATAATTAGTCTTCTTGTAAGTGATTACACTTTCAGAACTATAGCATTAGGTTGTATGCTCTTAGGCTCGGTTTCGGGTATGCTCGGCTGCTTTGCAGTTTTAAGAAAACAAAGTTTACTTGGAGATGCTGTTTCTCATGCTTCGTTACCGGGAGTATGTCTGGCTTTTCTAATTATCCGTTCAAAAAATACGGAAATTCTTCTTTTAGGTGCTTTAGCTATTGGATTAATATGTATAGGGTTAATACAAACTATTCAGAATTATACTAAAATTAAGTTTGATAGTGCATTAGCATTTATATTATCGGTCTTTTTTGGGTTGGGACTTGTTTTGCTTTCATATTTGAATAAATTACCCGGTGCGAATAAATCAGGGCTTAATAAGTTTATTTTCGGTCAGGCGTCCACTTTTGTAGAACGTGATGTAAGGCTTATGCTATATACGGGAATAATATTACTGATAGTTATAATTTTATTCTGGAAAGAATTTAAAATTGTTACATTCGATTCGGAATTTGCGAAAACTTTGGGTTTTCCAAGCAGAAAAATTGAAATTCTTATTTCAGTTCTTATTGTAATTACGGTAATAATAGGAATACAGGCAGCAGGAGTAATATTGATAAGTGCAATGATTATCTCTCCGGCAGTGGCTGCAAGACAATGGACGAACAGACTATCGATAATGGTCATTTTATCAGGAATATTTGGCGGAATAGCAGGTTTGACAGGAACTTTGATAAGTATAACGGAAAGTAATTTACCGACAGGACCGGTTATTGTTCTTGTTATAAGTCTGATAGTAGTTTTCAGTATACTTTTTTCTCCTAAAAGAGGTGTATTATCCAGAATTTTAATAAATAGTAAGAAAAGAAAAATGTTTAGAAAGCAACTTGAGAATAAAAAAATACAACTTAGTAAAATGAAAGGAGGAATGAAATCATGAGTGCAGGATTGATAATACAGCTTATTGCTATATGTGTTGCAAGTTCATGTTCTATTTTAGGGACATTTCTTGTCCTGAAAAGTATGGCAATGATATCCGATGCAATAACACATACTATTTTGTTGGGAATTGTAGTTGCTTTCTTTATGGTTCATGATTTAAGTTCCCCTTTATTAATAGTAGGAGCCGGAATAGTCGGAGTTCTGACGGTTTACCTTATAGAACTTTTAAATTCAACAAGACTTATGAAGGAGGATTCTGCTATAGGAGTAGTATTTCCTTTATTATTTAGTATCGCAGTAATATTGATTTCAAAATATGCTTCAAACATTCATCTTGATGTAGATGCGGTGTTACTTGGAGAACTTGCTTTTACCCCATTCAATACGACTAAAATATTTGGCATTACGGTTGCAAAAGGTCTTGTTTCAACTTTTTCAATATTTATTATAAATCTGTTATTTATTGTAATCTTTTTTAAGGAACTTAAAATATCTACTTTTGATAAAGCTCTTGCTGCAACTTTGGGAATGAAACCCGTGCTGATACATTATATATTGATGTCATTGGTGTCTATGACATCAGTTGCTTCTTTTGAAGCGGTAGGTTCGATATTAGTTGTTGCCTTTATGATAGGACCTCCAATAACGGCTTATATGCTTACAAATAAACTGAAAATAATGATATTTCTAAGTATTATTTTAGGAGCGGTATCAAGTATACTTGGTTTTTTCTTCGCAACTGTCTGGGATGTTTCTATCGCGGGTATGATTGCCGTAGTAATAGGAGTAATATTTATCTTTGTGCTGATTATCTCACCGAAAAAGGGACTTATTTCAACCTTCAGACGTAAGAAAAAGCAGAAAGTTGAATTTTCGACAAAGATATTGTTAATTCACATATTTAATCATAGCAATACTGAAAGTGAAAAAGAAGAATGCGGAATTGATACAATGGAGTATCATTTAAGATGGGATAAAAGATTTTTCAACAAAATATTGGAAAGGGCTAAAGAAAGAAAATTTATATACATTGATAGTGGAATATTTAAGATTTCCGATAAAGGTAAAGAATATATACAATATAAACATATCTAATCAGCATAAAAGTATAAATATAAAATTGTATAATATAAATTATTAATAAATAACATAATTATTCAAACATAAAATTAATATTTCAAATTTAAAATCTACTTTAAAATGGAGAAAAATTTCAAAAAAAGGAATTTTCTTTATGCTAAAGTGGATTTTTTAATGTTTTAAATTTTATATAAATTAGTTAAATATATTGATTTTACTGAAAAAATAGAAGTATGAGATATATAAAAATTAAAAATATGAAATATACAAAAAAATAGGGGAAAAATTTCCTTTAATTTTTTTTTTTTGGAATATAATAATAATGTAATTGAAAGATAAAAATTTATTTTTCAAAAAATTTAAATTTTTCTTACGAGGAGGTAAGTTAGAGATGGCAATTAATGTTAAAAGTGAAATAAAACCGTTAAAAAAAGTTTTATTACACAGACCCGGAAGAGAATTACTCAATTTGACTCCGGACACATTGGAAAGATTATTGTTTGATGATATTCCTTTCCTAAAAGTTGCACAACAGGAACATGATGCTTTTGCCAAAATTTTGAGGGATAACGGAGTTGAGGTTGTATATCTTGAAGATTTAGCTGCTGAAACAATAAGTCAATGTCCTGACTTGAAACAAAAGTTTCTGGAACAGTTTATAACTGAAGGGGGTGTACTTGTACCTGAATACAGAGAAGCTTTATTGAAACTTTTTAATTCTTACAAAGATAACAAAGAATTAATATTGAAAACAATGGAAGGGGTTAAATATGGAGAATTGGAATTAAATTCGGATTCATTAAATTCTAAATTAAATGATGATAGTGAATTAATCTTAGATCCTATGCCTAATCTGTATTTTACAAGAGATCCATTTGCTTCAATAGGAAAAGGAGTAAGTCTTAATAGAATGTATTCTGTTACAAGAAACAGAGAAACAATATATTCTGACTATATTTTCAAACATCATAATGACTATAAAGGAAAAGTTCCTTATTTCTATGAAAGAGATAATCAGTTTCACATTGAAGGTGGAGACATACTTAACTTAAATGATAAAGTTCTTGCAATAGGTATTTCTCAACGTACTCAAGCTGCTGCAATAGACCAGATAGCTAAAAATGTATTTGCTTCAGCTGACAGCAGTATAGAAACTGTACTTGCTTTCAAAATACCTGAAACAAGAGCATTTATGCACTTAGATACAGTATTTACTCAAATTGATTATGACAAATTTACTATTCACCCAAATATAATGGGACCGTTGGAAGTTTATGAATTGACTAAAGACGGAGATAAAATAAAAATCAAATTATTGACAGATACATTAAAAGCGATACTTGAAAAATATCTCGGTGTACCTGATGTCAAATTGATAAAATGCGGTGGAGAAGACAGAATTGCTGCTGAAAGAGAACAATGGAACGACGGTTCAAATACATTGTGTATAGCTCCGGGAGTTATTATAGTTTATGAAAGAAATGATGTTACAAATGAACTTCTGAAAAGAGCAGGACTAAAAGTTCTTGAAATGCCAAGTGCCGAATTATCAAGAGGTCGTGGAGGACCAAGATGTATGAGTATGCCTCTGGAAAGAGAAGACTAAAATAATTAAATATAATAGAAAAAATAAGAAATAAAAAATCGTAGAAAAAAAATAAGAAATATGGTATATATTATAATATATACCGAAACTAATTGACCGACTATAAATATAGCCGGTTGATTAGTTGAAAATATAAATTTTATAATAAGAGAGGATGGTTTTAAATGCCAAAAAATTTAAGTGGAAGACATTTTTTAAAATTATTAGACTTTTGTAGTTCAGATATCAGATATCTGTTAGATTTATCAAAGAAATTTAAAGAATTAAAATTAACAGGAACACCTCACAGATATTTAGAAGGGAAAAACATAGTTCTTTTATTTGAAAAAACTTCTACACGTACAAGATGTTCATTCGAAGTTGCAGGAATGGACTTAGGAATGGGAGTTACTTACCTTGATCCTGGAAGTTCACAAATGGGTAAAAAAGAAAGTATCGAAGATACTGCCCGTGTTTTGGGAAGAATGTATGACGGAATAGAATACAGAGGATTTGACCAAAAAATAGTTCAGGAATTAGCTGATAATGCGGGAGTACCTGTATGGAACGGATTGACAAATGAATTTCACCCAACTCAAATGTTGGCGGATTTATTGACAATCGAAGAAAATTTTGGATATTTAAAAGGAATTAACTTTGTGTACATGGGAGATACAAGAAACAATTTAGGAAACTCTTTATTGGTAGCATGTGCTAAAATGGGACTGAACTTTACTGCCTGCGGACCTGCTGACTTAAAACCGGATCCTGAATTAGTAGCTCAAGCAGAGGCTATCGCTAAAAAAAGTGGAAGCAAAATAAGATTTACTGAAGATGTAAAAGAAGCATGTACAGATGCTGACGTTATTTATACTGACATATGGGTATCAATGGGAGAACCTGATGAAATTTGGGAAAAAAGAATTAAAGAACTGAAAAAATTCCAAGTAAATAAACAGGCTATGAGTTATGCGAAAGATACAGCAATATTCTTACATTGCTTACCTTCATTCCATGATTTGAAAACAACTATAGGAGCAGAAATAAACGATAAATTTGGATTGCCTGAAATGGAAGTAACAGACGAAGTTTTTGAAAGCCCTCAATCAAAAGTATTCGACCAAGCTGAAAACAGAATGCATACAATCAAAGCAGTAATGTATGCTACATTAAAATAAAGAATGGCTAAGAGAATAGTAGTCGCACTTGGAGGAAATGCTTTAGGAAATACTCCTGAAGAGCAGTTGAAACTTGTAAAAAATACTGCAAAATCAATTGTTGAAATGACTAAAGAGGGATATGAAGTTATAGTTGGTCATGGAAACGGTCCTCAAGTGGGAATGATAAATTTAGCAATGGATTATGCTGCTAACGGAGAAGTTAAAACTCCTTATATGCCTTTTGCTGAATGCGGTGCAATGAGTCAAGGATATATAGGGTATCATCTTCAACAGGCTATAAGAGAAGAATTACAGGCACAAAATATAAAAAAAGGTGTTGTAACATTAGTAACTCAAGTAGTCGTTGACGAAAAAGATCCTGCTTTTACTAATCCTACAAAACCTATAGGTATGTTTTACAGTAAAGAAGAAGCAGATAAAATCGCTGCTGAAAAAGGCTTTACGTTTGTAGAAGATGCAGGTAGAGGATATAGAAGAGTGGTTCCTTCACCGTTACCTAAAAAAATAGTTGAAATAGAAGAAGTAGAAACACTTGTAGATAAAGGAACTATTGTAATTACAGTTGGTGGAGGCGGAATTCCTGTTGTAGAAGAAAATGGACGTTACAAAGGAGTAGATGCTGTTATAGATAAAGACAAATCGAGTTCCAAACTCGCAGCCGATTTGAAAGCTGATATGCTTGTTATATTAACTGCTGTTGATAAAGTTTATATCAATTACAATAAACCTGACCAGAAAGAACTGGATGTTTTAAATATCGAAGAAGTGAAAAAATATATAAACGAAGGTCATTTTGCTAAAGGAAGTATGCTACCGAAAATAGAAGCTTGTATGGAATATGTAGTAAATAATCCAAAAGGACAGGCTATAATTACTTCATTGCAGAATGCCGGATCAGCATTGGCAGGAAATACAGGAACAGTTATTAAATATTAGTATTAAATTTTGAGAGGGCATATTAATGCCCTCATAATCCCATTTATGGGATAAAAATTATATTAAAATATATTAAAAGGAAAGTAGGAGAATGATATGGCAAAGAAAAAAGGTATACAGCTGTCAGCTTTTTCAATATTATTTCTTATAATAATAGCTTTGGCAATCTTGACATGGTTTTTTCCACAAGTTGATGACGCTAAACTCTCTACAGTAGTAATGGCTCCATTCAACGGATTTAAAGAAGCGATAGATGTATGTATATTTATATTGTTACTTGGAGGATTTTTAGGAGTTGTTACTAAAACCGGGGCATTGGATGCCGGTGTAGGTGCACTTGTAAAAAAACTTAAAGGAAAAGAAACAGTTCTGATTGTTGTGCTGATGATATTATTTTCAATTGGTGGAACAACATACGGAATGGCTGAGGAAACAGTTGCATTTTATGTATTGATATGTTCTACAATGGTTGCAGCAGGATTTGATACTACTGTCGGAGTTGCTACTATAATGCTTGGTGCAGGAGTAGGAGTTCTTGGTTCAACAGTAAATCCGTTTGCAATAGGTATTGCTCTTGACGGATTGAAAGAAAAAGGGATACAGTATAATACAGGGACTGTAATAATGTTAGGTACAATTTTATGGATCTCGGCATTGATAGTTGCAATTTTATATGTTTTAAAATATGCTAAAAAAGTAAAAGAGGAAAAAGGTTCCACAATATTATCATTACAGGAACAGAATGATATGCAGGAACACTTTGGACATGCAAATTTTGATAATATAGAATTTACCGGAAAAACAAGAATTACATTGACTATATTTTCTATAACATTTATTATAATGGTTATTTCATTGATTCCATGGGAAAGTTTCGGAATTACTTTCTTTAAAGGTTGGACAAGTTATCTGACAGGGACATCTTTAGGAGAATGGTATTTTGCTGAACTTGCTATGTGGTTTATGTTATCAGGTATTTTAATAGGAGTAGTTAACGGATTTAAGGAAACTGAAATTATAGATTCGTTTATGGACGGAGTAAAGGATATATTAAGCGTTGTATTAATAATAGCAGTTGCAAGAGGAGCTTCTGTACTAATGGCAGCTACTAAATTTGATACATTTATTCTTGATTCTGCCTCAAAAGCATTAAACGGACTTTCTCCGGTTGTATTTGCACCGGCTTCTTATTTGTTATTCCTTGTATTGTCATTCTTGATTCCTTCAACATCAGGACTGGCTTCAGTTGCATTCCCTGTTTTGGGACCTCTGACAGCGGCTTTAAAATATAGTCCTGAAGTTATGGTATTGATATTCAGTGCGGCTTCCGGAATTATAAACCTTATAACACCTACATCAGGAGTTGTAATGGGTGGACTTGCTACAGCAAGAGTGCAGTATACAACATGGATAAAATTTGTAGGAAAACTGATTGCTATAATATTTGTAATGGATATTATAATACTTACAGCTGCAATGATGATTATAAGATAATAACGACTATAAGATAATAGAATATAAAAAATTAGTGAGGAATTTCATGGGTAGAGAATTGAATTTACAATTCCAGACGGATTATAAACATTATAAACTGTATTCGTTTGATATTAAATATATTGAGACTCCTATAAAACCGAATATGAATAGTGAATCAAGATTGTTATTTTTCACTAAAGGTACAGGAAAAATAAAAATTTATGATAAAGAATATGATATTATTCCGAATGTCCTGCTGGCAATATTTCCTTGGGAAATAGCCGAAATAACTGATGTAGCGGAACCTATGGAAGTAATGGAAATATCATATAATTCAGTTTTCAGCAGTCTTATATTAAATATATTAAATAAGTATAAAAAAAACAAAGTTCATATTTTTTCACTTATGAAAGAAATTCCCGCTATTTATTTTAGTCAGGAAGAAGCAAAAAAAATAGAAAATATTTTTTCTGAAATAAAAAATGAAATAGAAGTGGAGTCATTTTCGGAATTTGATATTCTTACGGATAAGAAAAAGTCGAATGAAGAAAATGACTTCGATTTAAATAAAATATATATAATAAACAAACTTACAGAATTATTAATAATTATTGCTAAAAAAATTATTTCTGAAAAAGATAATTTGCCAAAAAAAAAAGAAATAATTGAAAATAATATTATAAAATATATTTATGCTCATTTAAATGAAAAATTGACATTGAATAAGCTGTCTGTAATATTTTTTATGAGTGAGTCTTCCATAACAAAATATGTGGAAGAAGTAACAGGATATACATTTAATGAACTGATAAGACATATGAGGATTTCCAAAGCTTTGAATTTACTTGTGTATACTGATTTAAACATTGAGGAAATAGCTCATTCAGTCGGTTTTGTAGACGGAGCTCACATAACGAAGTTATGTAATAAACATCTGCATATGAACCCCAATACATATAGGGAATACTATAAAAATATATATCAAATATTAAATGAAAAAGAGCAGAAACTTGTCTATAGTATAATAGATTATATTTCTGAAAATTATACTCAGGAATTGACAATTAATAAGCTGACAGAAAAATTCGGTATTACTGATACAAAACTGAATAAGATTTTAATGTCATATTCCGGCAAAAGATTTATTGATTTTTTAAATTCTTTAAGAATTGATAAAGCTTGTGAATTATTACTAACAACCGATAAAAGCATAATTGATATTTCTTTTGAATTAGGATATAATACCGTTAAAACATTTAATAATAATTTTTTTAAATTAAAAAATATAACACCTACGGATTTGAGGAAAAATATAAAACTGGGTGTCTAATTTATAAAATTTGAGTTTAACGGAAGTGGAGGACAGTATGGAACCTATGATTGTTAAAGTCAAGAAAATATTTGAAGAAAATATAAAGAGAATATTCAGAAAAGATTTTGATGATATTGAAATACAGTATTCAGCAAAAAAGGAAGCTGCTGACTTTCAGACAAATTTTGCCCTTATAAATGCAAAAATAATAGGAAAAAATCCGAGAGAAATCGCAATGGAAATAATAGATAAATTTGAAAATAATGATATTATTGATAAATTTGAAATTGCAAATCCCGGATTTTTAAATATATATATAAAAAATTCTGAAATAATTAATAAAGTAAAAAAAATAGGAATGGAAAAATATAATTTTCCGATTGATACCTCAAAGAAAATACTGATTGATTATTCTTCTCCCAACATTGGTAAGAGAATGCATATCGGTCATTTAAGAAGTACGGTAATCGGAGATTCTTTAAAGCGTATATTTGAATATGTAGGTTTTAAAGTGTCAGGAGATAATCATCTGGGAGATTGGGGAAGCCGTTTTGGAAAACTCATTGTAGGCTATAATAAATGGATTGATAAGAAAGAATATGAGAAAAATCCCATAGGAGAGCTTGAAAGAATATATGTAAAATTTTCTGAAGAAGCACAGTTTGATCCTGAATTGGAAGTAGTTGCAAAAGAAGAATGGGTTAAACTGCTTTTAGGAGATAAAGAAAATGTAAAATTATGGAAAAATTTTATAGAGTATTCTCTTAGAGAACACGAAAAGATATACAAAAAATTAGATGTAAAATTTGATATGTATAATGGTGAAGCGTTCTATAATAAAATGATACCTGAAATACTTGAAATACTTAAGGAAAAGAAAATAGTTACTGACGATAACGGAGTATTGACAGTGTATTTTGATGAAAACGAAAAAATTTCTCCCTGCATAGTCAGAAAAAAAGACGGAAATCATCATTTATATTCAACTACAGATTTAGCGACATTGAAATATAGAAAAGATATTCTGGACATTGACTGTGCCGTATATGTTATGGTAGAAAAACAGATAGAACATTTTAAACAAGTATTTAGAATTGCTGAAATGATAGGAAAACCTTATGATTATCAAAAAGTTCATGTGTGGTTCGGAACTATGAGGTTTGAGGATGACATAATAACTGAAAAGGGAAAAACTGTCGGACTTATAAATATACTGGAACAGGCTGTAGAGGAAACTAAAAAAATTATTGATATAAAAAATACTGAATTAACTGAAAAAGAAAAAGATGAAATAGCAGAAATAGTCGGGATTGGTGCAGTTAAATATTTTGATTTGAGTCAGAACCGTATGACTTCGATATCTTTTTCATGGGACAAAGTGCTGAATTTTGAAGGAAATACATCCCCTTATTTACAGTATACTTATGTAAGAATAATGTCCGTATTCAGAAAATTGAAGGAAAATAATGCTGATTATGATAAAAATTACAGACTGATTTCCGAAGAACTTAATGAAGGAGAAAAAGCTCTTGCAGGTATATTACTGAAATTTCCTTATGCTGTTATGAAAGCCTGCGAAGGTTATAAACCTAATTTGATTGCTGATTATCTGTTTGAAACGGCAAAAATATTTAATAATTTTTATGCTTCGGAATCAATAGTCAGAGAACAGGATAAGAAAAAATTTAATACAAAACTGTTACTTGCCGAAAAAACGGCATATATAATAAAAGAGGGGCTTTCGCTTTTAGGAATAAAAGTGGTTGAAAGAATGTAAAAACAGTGTAAAAAGAAATTATAAATTAATATATATTTTTTATTCAAAATGAAAAAAAATACGGATAAAAAAGGTGATATAATATGAAAATTGCAAATTTTGGAGTGGAAGAATGGTTGAATGTTTGGGAAAATGATGCTGTTTATGATATTGCAGGAAGTTCGATAGCTTCGTTTACCTTGGAGGAAATTATCAAAATTGGAAATAAAACGGAAAAAGAGTTTTTTTCGGAATTGATGACAAAAAAGATGAATTATGGCTGGATAGAGGGTTCTCCTGAATTTAAAAAGCAGGTTAGCCTGTTATATAAAAATGTGCTTCCTGAACAGATTTTACAAACAAATGGAGCTACAGGAGGAAATTTTTTGGCTTTATATTCGCTGATTGAGCCTGAAGACCATGTGATTTCATTATATCCGACTTATCAGCAATTATATGATATACCCCGTTCTTTTGGGGCAAAAGTGGATTTGTGGCATATTAAGGAAGAAAATGGTTGGCTGCCTGATTTAGAAGATTTGAAAAGACTTATAAAGCCGAATACAAAAATGATATGTATCAACAATGCAAATAATCCTACGGGTACATTAATGGAAGAAGATTATTTGAGAAAATTAGTTGAAATTGCTCAAAGCTGTGATGCATATATTCTTTCCGACGAAGTTTATAAATCACTGGAAGCAGATATCGAAATACCTTCAATCGTTGATTTGTATGATAAAGGAATTTCCGTAAACAGTATTTCAAAAACATATTCCGTTCCTGGAATACGGATAGGCTGGGTTGCTGCAAATGATGAATTGACAAATATTTTTAGAAAATATCGTGATTATACGATGATTTGTGCGGGAGTATTTGACGATTATTTGGCGACATATATTTTGGAAAATAAAGAAGCTGTTTTGGAAAGAAATAAAAAAATAGTAACGGAAAATTTGAATATTGTGAAAAAATGGGTACAAAATGAGCCGAGAGTATCACTAATTTTTCCTAAATATGTGTCTACTTCTTTTATTAAATTGGATATTCCTATAGATACAGAAGAATTTTGTATAAGTTTATTGAAAAATAAAGGCGTTCTTTTAGTTCCCGGAAATCGTTTTGATATGCCGGGATATGCAAGATTGGGATATTGTACACATAAGGATATTTTAGAAAAAGGCTTGGAAAAACTTTCGGAATATTTGAGAGAATTTGAAAGGGATCAGATATGATGATATTTCTAAGGGCTTTTTCTACTGCAATGATACTTGTATATTATTTGAGAGGACAATTAATTGAAAGACCTATGTTTCATTCGCTTATTATCCATTTTTTAATATATTCAATTATTATTATCGCTTTTTATGATATTGACTATAAGACATTTATTATTACTGCATTTGCCATTATTGCTTTTACAGCATTATTAACTCAAAGAATAGTCATTAAAGATTTAGAATGGCCTAAAATAATATTTGGCTTTGTATTACTCATTATATCGCTGCCCGGTAGTTTTAAAGAAGAAAAGTATATAAAGTCCGAAGAATATTCGGAAGATGATGATTAAAAATAGGAAAGCAGGTTACGATGATAGTATTTGTAAGAAATTTTTTTGCAATATTAGCGTTTGGGATTATTTTAAGAGGTCAGCAAATAGGTAAAAATAGTTTTCAGTCATCAATAAATGACCTTTTTCTCACAATTTCCTCTATATATTCTTTTTCTCAAATGAATTATAAAAAACTGATTTTTGTGGAATTAATTTCGGTTATTTTATTTATGTTATATACATTGTTTACAGGAGATAGTATTATTATAAAGGAGTTAGATTGGTTCCATATAGGATTTTATTTTTTGGTTTCACTTCTTTTACTTCCTGATAGTATAGAAATAATGAAATTAAATAAAGAAAAGGAAAAATTAGAAGAAGAGCAGGATGAATAAAAAGTAGAATATATTAAGCAAATCAGAAATATCCGATAAAAATTTTGTCATTTAAAAAAATAGCATGCTGATTATGTTGATAAAAATCAATTTTAAAAAATATAAAATTAAAAGGATTGACTCCCGTTTTTTCAGAAGTCAATCCTTTCTTTAACTTTTGTCATCAATTTTTGCCATTTTTTCCAGTTCTCTTATCCTTTCTTCGGTAGACGGATGAGTTCTAAAAAGATTGGTCAGTCCTCCAAGTCCTGCCAAAGGATTTACAATAAACATATGTGAGTAGGCGGGATTTCTATTTTGCATTTGTATTCTGCTGCTGTATGTTTCAAGTTTCTCCAAAGCATTTCTCAAATAGAGAGGATTTCCGGAATATTCAGCTCCTGCCCTGTCTGCCATAAATTCCCTTTTACGTGAAATAGTCATCTGAATAATCATAGCACCTATAGGAGCTAAAATAGAAAGTAATAGTGCCAATGCTGCTATATTCCCACTATCATTATCACGACGACGTCCCCTTGTACTGTAAGGTAAAAACCTTGCAATATTTGAAATAGCTCCCGCAAATGTAGCGGCGACAGTACTTATCAATATATCTCTATGTTTAATATGTCCCAATTCATGTCCTAATACTCCTGATAATTCTCTGTCATCCATTATATCAAGGAGACCTTGAGTACATGCAACAGCAGCATGTTCAGGATTTCTGCCTGTGGCAAACGCATTAGGCTGCTGTTCAGGAACTATATATACTTTAGGCATAGGTAAATCTGCATTTTTAGCCAGATTCTGTACCATTTTGAATAATCTTGGATTATTTATTTCAGTAATCTCTTTGGCTCTGTATGAGCTTAGGGCTATTTTATCGCTGTTCCAGTAGCTGAAAAAGCTCATTCCTCCTGCGATAAGCAGTCCTATCAATGCACCTTCTCTGCCAAATAACCCTCCTATTGCGACAAATAGGGCTATAAGACCCGTCATAAGCAGACCTGTTTTTAAACTGTTTTCAAACATTAATTTTCTCCTTTTTTATTTTAAATAATTCTAATTCTGATTTATGCTGTTATAAATTCAGGATTATTTTTAATTATAATATATAAACTCTAATTTTTCAATGGATATTATTATAAAAAGAGAAAAACAGAAAGAAATACTTGAATATCTTAGTATATTGGATAAATATACAAATAGCTGATATATTAAAAAAATAAAGAAAAGCTCTTTCTATTGAAAAAATAAGGAAAAGATTGTAAAATACAAACAATACTTACAGGAGGTCAAAAATGAAAAAAAATATAAAAATTTTAATGATTATAGCAAGTTTAACGGTATTTATCGGTTGTGAAACAGCCCCTTTGACAGGGAGAAAGCAGTTGAAGATCGTGAGTGATGAAAGTCTTGTAGACCAGTCTAAACAGGCATATTCACAATTTATAGGACAAATGCGTGATAAAAATTTATTGGTGAATAATACAACTGACGGGCGTAGACTATCGGCAATCGGTGGGAAACTGTCCGTAGCTGTGGAAAAATTTATGAGAGAAAATGGAATGGAAAACAAAATTAAAAATCTTAACTGGGAATTTAATCTTATAAAGAATGAAGAAAAGAATGCTTTTGCACTTCCGGGAGGCAAGATAGTCTTTTATACAGGTATAATGTCCATACTTAAGACTGACAGTGCTGTAGCATTTGTTATGGGACATGAAATAGGGCATGTGGTAGGCGGACATCATGCTGAAAGTCAGAGCGGGAAAACTGCCGCAGGATTAGTGATGATAGGAAAAGAATTGGCTGATACTCTCACAGGAGGGGCAACAGCAGTTATAAATAATGATTTAGTCGGTCAGGGACTTTCAATAGGGCTTTTGAAATTTAACAGAACACAGGAATATGAAGCAGACAAATATGGAATGATATTTATGGCAATAGCAGGGTATAATCCTGAAGAGGCAATAAAAGCTCAGGAAAGACTTATGGCAGTTGAAAAAGGAGTAAATGTGGAATTTCTGTCAACTCATCCGTCTACACAGAACAGAATAGAAGCTATGAAAAAATTTTTACCTGAAGCTATGAAATATTATAAAAAATAATAAAAAGAATGGGGAGTAAATGAAGAAAGATATTATCAGTGTGGCACCTATGGTCGATAAAACTGACAGACATTTCAGAAATTTTGTAAGGATGATAAATAAGGATGTACTGCTGTATACCGAAATGATAACGGCGCAGGCTATTATAAATGGTGATACCGATTATATTCTTGGATTTGATGATATAGAACATCCGATTGTATTACAGATAGCTGCGACAAATAAAAAAGAGGCTTATGAAGCTGTAAAAATTGCAGAAAAATATAATTATGATGAAATAAATCTCAATGTAGGCTGTCCTTCCGACAGAGTATCGGGAAATATGATGGGAGCTTATTTAATGGCTTTTCCCGAAACAGTAGCCGAAATAGTTCAGGAAATAAAAAAAGCTACTGATAAGCCTGTTTCTATAAAGCATAGAATAGGAATTGACGGTAAAAATATTCTGCCTGATACATTTAAAAGAACTTTGCTTGACAGATATGAAGATATGCTGAATTTTGTCAGCATTACTGAAAAAGTTGGAGTCAAAAAGTATATTATTCATGCGAGGATAGCTGTTTTGGAGGGACTTGACCCAAAGCAAAACAGGGAAATCCCTCCGATAAGATATGATGAAGTTTATAGACTGAAAAAAGAAAAACCCAATTTACATATTGAGATAAATGGAGGTATAAAAACTACAGAACAGATTGATGAGCATTTAAAATACGTAGATTCAGTAATGTTGGGCAGAGAGATTTATGATAATCCTATGATACTTACAAAATTTGGTAAATATTATGAAAGAGAAATAGAAATCACAAGAAAAGAAATAGTTGAAAAAATGATATTATATGTAGAAAAACTCGAAAAAAGAGGTATAAGACCTCATCTGTTTCTTATGCATACTCATGGACTTTTTCATGGAGTCAGAGGAAGTAAATACTGGAAAAGGGAAATCAATGCTCCTGAAGCAAATTCTGAAACATTAAAAAGATTATTGGAAGAAATTTGATAAAAAATTAGAAATTATAAAATGTATTGTCTTATCTTTATATAATTATTTCTTTTTGTAAAATTATAAAATATCTATATAAGAGAAAATCAAAAGAAACAAAAAAATAATATTGAAATAATTATAAATTTTGTCTGATTTTAAATTTTTATGTTTTACATTTTTTAATTTTTATAGTATACTAAATATACTTAAGTTAAAGAAATAAATAATTTGCAAAGGAGAAAACATACAAGATGAAAGTAGTTGTAATTGGCTGTACACATGCGGGAACAGCAGCAATTCTAAACTTGAAAAAAACAAATCCCGATACTGAAATAACAGTATTTGAAAGAAATGATAACATCTCATTTTTATCATGTGGAATTGCATTATATGTGGGAGGAGTAGTAAAAGATCCTCAAGGATTATTTTACTGTTCACCTGAAAAATTAAAAGAATTAAACGTTGATACAAGAATGAAACATGATGTAAAAAACGTTGATATACAAGGTAAAAAAATTCGTGTTGTAAATCTGGAAACAGGAATTGAATTTAATGAAACTTTTGATAAATTGATTATCACATCGGGTTCATGGCCTATCATTCCTCCAATTGAAGGGATAGATTTGGATAATATTCTGCTTTGTAAAAACTTTAATCATTCAAATGAAATAATTGAAAGGGCAAAATATTCCAAAAAAGTGGTTGTAGTCGGTGCAGGATATATAGGAGTAGAACTTGTAGAAGCATTTAGAGATAATGGAAAAGAAGTTGTTTTAGTAGATGCGGAAGAAAGAATACTCAACAAATATTTTGATAAAGAATATACCGAAGTTGCCGAGGAAGCATTCAGACATAGAGGTATTGTAACTGCTACAGGAGAGAAAGTAGTCAGATTTGAAGGGAAGAATGGAAGTGTAACAAAAGTAGTTACCGATAAAAATGAATATGAAGCCGATATGGTAATTATGTGTGTAGGATTTGTGCCTAATACATCATTATTTAAAGGTCAGCTGGATATGTTGCCCAATGGAGCAATAAAAGTTGATGAATATATGAGAACAAGTGACAGAGATGTAATGGCGGCAGGAGATTGCTGTTCGGTATACTCCAATCCTCTTAGAACATACAGATATATCCCTCTTGCCACTAATGCCGTAAGAATGGGAACTTTAGCAGCGTTAAATCTATTTGAAAATAAATACAGACATCCGGGAACACAAGGGACATCAGGAATAAAAATATATGAAAATAATATGGCTGCAACAGGAATAACTGAAGAAACAGCAAGAATTGAAGGTATAGATGTGGACTCTATCTTAGTTACGGAAAATTACAGACCTGAATTTATGCCTACTTATGAAAAAGTAAAATTTAAAGTGGTATTTGAAAGAGGCAGCAGAAAAATTTTAGGAGCACAGATAACTTCTAAAGCTGATTTGACACAGTCAATCAATACTTTATCAGTATGTATTCAAAATGGAATGACAGTAGATGAGTTGGCTTTTGTAGATTTCTTCTTCCAGCCTCATTATAATAAACCTTGGAATTTTATAAATCTTGCAGGATTAAATGTTTTGAAATAATAAATAAAATAAAAGAAACTATTTTTAAAATAGTTTCTTTTATTTTAAGGTTTTAATATATTCTTTTACAAAATTTTCAATTTCTGTTTTATCTATTATTTTGGAAAATCTTATTTCAGATTTTCTCACTTCATCAAGTTTTTTAGGAAACTCAATATTTGTAACGGATGAAATTTCATCTAAAATTTCGTAAGGATCTCTATTTTTGTTCAAATCCAGTGCTTCTGCAACAGGCAATGGAAATTTGAAAGGATGAGCAGTGGACATTATTACAGTATGTATATCCTTATCAATATTATTATTTAATTTTTCATATACAGCATAAGCAACGGCAGTATGAGGATCCATTAAATATTTATATTCATTATATACATTTTTTATAGCTTTTACTGTAGCGTTATCATCGGCAAATTCGCCATAAAATTCTTTTTGGATATTTGAAAGTTCTTCAGGCGTAATGGACAATTTTCCTGTAGAAAGTAGAGAATTTATAAGTTCATTAACTCTTTCAGAATTTTCGCCTGTACTGTAATATAAATATCTTTCAAAATTGGAAGATAGTAAAATATCCATAGAAGGAGAATTTGTAGTATAGAAATCTCTGTTTTTATTATATGTTCCTGTTTGAAAAAAATCAGACAACACGTTATTTTTATTTGAAGCTGAAATAAACTTTTTTATAGGAATTCCCAATTTTTTTGCAATATATCCTGCAAGAATATTACCGAAATTTCCTGTAGGTACAACTACATTAAAGTTTTCTCCTGTTTTTATAGTACCATTATTAATTAGATTAACATATGTCGAAATATAATAAATCACTTGTGGGAACAATCTTCCTATGTTTATGGAATTTGCACTTGAAAACATAATATTATGGTTTTCTGCATATTTTTTAAAATCATTGGAAGAAAATATATTTTTTATGGCACTTTGTGCATCATCAAAATTACCGTTTACAGCAATAATTTCAACATTTTTTCCTTTCTGCTTTCTCATCTGTTCTTCCTGCATAGGACTGACACCATTTTTAGGGTAAAAGACAACTATATTTATCCCGTCGATGTCTTTAAATCCTTCTAAGGCTGCTTTTCCCGTATCACCCGAAGTCGCAGTGAGAATAAGTATGTCTTTCTTTTCATTTTGTTTTTCCTTGCTCAAAAGCAGCAAATAGGGAAATAATGAAAGAGCTAAATCTTTAAAAGCCAAAGTTCTTCCATGAAACAGCTCTCCAAAACTTACTTTTTCATTTAATTTATGTAAAGGAACAATATTTTTATCATTAAATGTATTTTCGTTATAAGCATTATTTACAGCCTGTTTTATTTCTTCATCGGAAAATTCCGTAAAAAACAGTTTTATAATTTTTTCTGATAATTCCTGATAGGATAAATCTTTTAAATCTTCATACGATAATTTTACATCAGGAAATTTTTCAGGTATATACAACCCTCCATTATCTGCAAGTCCATGTAAAGCAGCAAAAGTAGATGATTTGAGCTCCCCGCCTCTTGTACTTTTATAATTCATATATGCACCTCTTTCAATATTATTACTGTTTATATTATTATTGTCTTATTATTACTTGTTATGATAAATAGTATCATAAAATTATGATTGATACAATAAAAATTTAAATTTAAAAAAATTTTTTGAAAAAAATATTGATATAAAAGTTTTCATAAAAAACTCTCATTTTCTTTTAATGTAGTTATGATATTAATTATAACAGAAAAATATTTGAAGATAATAAATCAAAAGGAGAAAAACTATGAGAATTTTAAATTTTTTAAAGAAAAAGAACTATATATTTTTAGGACTTTTATTATTAATTTCATTAATAAGTTATGGAAATAAAACCGAAAAAAATAATACTATATATTCACATACAATTTCACTATCTTTTCACAGACCATTAGTTATTAGAAAGAAAAAAGATAAAAAAACGGGAAGGGAAATTATTGTAATTAAAGAAATCGATAATAACTTTATTTACGCTAATTTATATGGTTATGAAACAGAACAGAAAAGCTCAAAAAATGAAAAAAATATAAAATATAATACATATAGTGAAACGAATGGAAATCTTTTAGATGAAATGTACGAAAAGAAATACCCTATTGTAATAGAAATTGAAAAAGCTGTATGGCAGAGATACTTGAACTCATTAAAAGATAAAAGTTTGAAACTTGTTCAAATAGATAGCCAAAATAGAAACTTTAAAAAATCTTATGTTCTAAAAAATTTCAAAAATGAAGAAGAATATGAGGAAATTTCTATGACTTTTTCAGGCTTTGAGAAGAAAAAGAATATAGAAGATAAAGAAAAAATAACATTAAATGGAGATGTAATTAAGTTAAAAGGGAAAAACACTCCATATATAATAAAAGTAGTTCTTGAAAATGATAAAAAACCAATGACAATATATATTAATGATAAATAAGTTATAAATATTTTTTTGATTAAAATTTCTATTCTTCAGACTGTTTTATTGTAATAACTGATTTATTGAGTAATAATAATATAAATACGATAGTCATTATTATAATATTTACAATAAACGGTAAATAAGAATTGGCTGCAAGTAAATAGCCTGACGATAAAGAACCGGCAGCATTTCCTAAAAATCCTACGGCAGAAGCTATACCGAGTATTTTTCCCTGCTCTTTCATATATCTTTGGGCTATGATACTGTTTCCGAGAGACCTCACTACTTCATAGGTCATTGTGTATATCGTCATCAGAATATAGGAAACCGTTCCTGCTTTCAGTTCGTATAATATAATGGACATAAGTATAATTCCTATAAATATCATTATCTTATGGATTGATTTTTCCTTGTATTTAGCTATCAGCTTTACTAAAATCAGACTTGTACCTATAAATGCAGCAAGTGATGAAAACATTACAAAAGTGCCGATAGTGTCTGAATTTACTTTGACATAGAATTTAAAAAAATAATTCAAAGCACTGGCATATGAATATATTCCCACATTTGACAAAAAAATTATAAAACAGAAAAATTTGGAATATCCGTCCAGTTCTCCTATATATCTGAATGTAGCAAAAGGGTTCAGATTTTTCTTTTCTTTTATCTCATTTTTCTTTTCCGATACTATTTCCTTTAAAATAATAAATATTAAAACGGATACTAAACAACCACATATAAACTGTAATCCAAAAGGGTATCGTGTGTCAAATTTTGCAACCATTCCTCCGATTTTTTGTCCTATTGCTCCTCCAATAACTGCTGCTGAGCTGACTTTTGCTATATTTTTGCTTTTTGTTTCTTTAGTAGATAGCTGGCTGACATATCCGAAAGCTACTGCAAATGTTCCTCCGGAAGCAATTCCGGCGATAATTCTCGCAATAAAGACAACGGGCAGAAAGTCTACAAAACCAAAAAATATTTGGGAACATCCGTATAGGAAAGGCATAAATATAAATATTTTCTTCATTCCGATATTGTCAGCTAATGCACCGAAATAAGGTGATGATATAAACATTGAGACACTCATAACTGCAAGAAATTCTCCCGAAATACTTTTTTTCCAGTTTCTCAGTTCAATTAGTCCCGGAGTAGCCGGGTGTGCCAAATTGTATACTGTAATACAAAAAAACATCAGCAGTATCATTCTATTAATATATTTTTTTTTCATTTTTTTCCTTTCATTATTTTTAATTATTTATTATTTGAAAATATTTTTTCAAAAAATATTGTTTTAAAGTATAGAAAAATATTTCTAAATCTGCTAAAATTAACAATATGTAAAATTGATAAATAATATTATTGACGTTTAGTATACAATAAATTTAATTAAATATCAATAAGAATAATAAAAAAATATAAATACAGGGGGAGATAAAATATGAAAAAAAGCTCGAAAAATAAATATTGGGCAAGAAATATAAGAAGAGTGCTTATTATTATGGCTATGTTTCTAATGACTGTCCAATGTGCCCGTTTTTTTATGACAGAAGAAAAAAAACAGGAAAATTATACCAAAATGATTAATTTAGCCTTTGAATATGAAAGAGACGGAGATTTCAAAAACGCTGAAAAATTTTATAAAAGAGCTGCAAGGTATGATAATTTTGCATATTATGAATGGGCAATGATGTATTATCAGAATATAGACAGTGAGAAAGGATTAAAAAAACTTGAGGAGGCCTATAATAAATATAAAATTGTCCTTGCTGCAAGAACATTGGGAAATATAAAATATGCGAAAAAAGATATGAAGAATGCAAAAAAATGGTTTATAAAAGGTGCCGAAGGGGAAGATGTGGAATCCCAATATTATCTGGCATTGATACTGGAAGAAGAAAAAAATATAAATGAAGCCGAAAAATGGTATAAGAAAGCAGCTGAACAGGAAGATAGTGCAGCTATGTATAAACTTATTTATATCAATTTTTTTAAGGGAAACAGAGATCAGATGATAAAGTGGAGAAAAGAACTGTTTGAAACAAAAGGAATTGAAAAAATAAGTTGGGATATGAAAGAGAATATTGACCATATGTTCGGGAACGAACAGGAACAGCAATATTTCCGTTTGGCTGTGGACGGAGAAAAATATCAGGATGAATCAAGATATAAAGATGCTGAAAACAGATATATAGAAGCTGCAAATATTTATAACGAAGCTTATGTTGATTTAGGGCTTTTTTATTACTACGGGATAGGGGATAAGGAAAAAGGGAAAGAAATTTTGAATGAAGCTTACAAAAAAGGAATTAAAGGAGCAGATTTCAGACTCGGAGTGATAGCCTATGCGGAAAAGCATAAAGATGAGGCAAATAAATGGTACAACATATCTGCTGAAAAAGGAAATCCGAGAGCCCAATTTTACATAGCTCTGGACTATGATGAAAAAAAAGAATTTAAAAAAGCGGAAAAATTTTATTTGCTTTCTGCCGAACAGAAAGATGCTGAAGCTATGTATAACCTTATGTTAATGTATCTCAATGACATGAAAGATAAAAAAAATGCAAAAAAATGGGCGAACAGTATACTGGAAGAAGCAGGACTTATAAATCTTACGCTAAATATAAAAAATGCCGCTAAAGATACATTAACAGAAGTAGATGAGAAAATCTAAAATAACAAATATAATTGACTTTTTTAACAAAATAAATTATAATTCAAAAGAAACATTAAAAAAGTTGTTAAAAATAGGAAACAGGAAAGTACGTGATTAGTATGAAAAAAGTGCAATTTATAATAATATCTACAATACTTACATTTGGTCTTATAGTTTCAGGAGCCTTGATTTCCAACGCACTGGACAAAGTAAATAAAAGTGAAAATAAAATAACGGTAAAAGGAGTAGCCGAAAAACGTATAAAAGCTGACAGAGCTGTGATAAATATTATTTTAACTTCTAAAAATAAGGATGTGGAAGAGGCTAAGAAAAGTATAGATGAAAAAGAAAAGGCTGTAACGGAACTTTTAGAAACACAGCAAATTCAAAAAGAAAATTATGATATCGGGAATTTAAAAATAAAACCGTCATATGTTGGAGAAACCAATAAAATATCAGATTATGAGATTACCCAAATTATTTCAATAAACACTAAAGATGTGGACAAAATAGATGAAATTTATGAGAAATTAGCTGAATTGCCTTTAACTTATAATAACCTTGAAGTAATAAAACCCGAGTTTTATATAACAGGAATTGAAAAATATAAAAAGGATTTATTGATAGAGGCTTCAAAAAATGCTGAAATGAGAGCATTTGAAATGCTGAAAGTAAATAACAACAGGGTTGGAGATTTGAAAAATATGGTACAGGGGCAGTTTGAAATTCTGGAAGATAAGGAAGATACTAAACGTATAAATGAACCTGTAGAAAATCAGATGTTTAAAAAATTGAGGTCAGTCGTAACAGTAACATATTCGATTGATACAAATAAATAAAATTAAGACAAAATCAAGAAAATTTAGGAGGAAATTATAAAATGAAACCAGCAGCAGAATTAAGACAAGGGAGTACATACAGAAAGGATAATATACCATATTTAATATTAAAAGCTGAAAGACATCAGTCGACATCAGGTAAAAGACAGAGAGCGGCAGAAGTAAAGTTCAAGACAAAAGAACTGATTTCAGGTAAAATACAGGAAATTACTGTTTTAGCTACGGAACTTATGGATGATATTATTCTTGACAGAAATCAGATGCAGTTCTTGTATGAATCTGAAGGGGAATATTTCTTTATGGATCAGGAAACTTTTGAACAGATTGGACTGACCGGAGAAGATTTGGGAGATGCGGTAAATTTCTTAGTAGAAGAAATGGTAATACAGGTACTTATGTATGAAGGAACGCCTGTAGGAGTTGAGTTACCTAATACAGTAATAAGAGAGATTACTTATACTGAACCGGGACTGAAAGGGGATACAATAGGGAGAGCTACAAAACCTGCTACAATTTCCACAGGATACACTTTGCAGGTGCCGTTGTTTGTAGTTATAGGAGATAAAATCAAAATTGATACAAGAACGGGCGAATATATAGAAAGAGCGAATGGTTAAATATAAAGGAGGAAATGAGAAGTTGAAATTTTTAACTCTCATTTTTCTTTAATGAGAGAGAAAGGGAAAAAATAATAATGAAATTAATAACGTTTTTAATTGATATATTAATGACTTTAACTGATACAAAAATATTTATAATTATAGTTGCCATTACCGTCTTTGCAAAAAAAATCGCTTTTACGGTTTATGGATTGAGAAAAACCATAGAAAGCTATATAGATGTAACTGAAAATGAAAATAAAAAAATCATAATTAAATTAGAAAAAGCAGGAAAAGAAAAAGAATATGAGCTGAAATATATAAGAATAAAAAATAATCTCAAGGAAATAAAAAAATATTTCAATCTTGTTTTAAAAAATAAAAAATATATTTTAAGAGAGATAGAATCCAACGATTTTTTTGATTTTAAAAAAAAGGCGATGATTTATGTAAGAAATGCAAATCCTGTATTTGAAAAGCTCTCCGTTAGTTTTCTTCCTGAAAAGGAACTCAAAAATATTATAATAGAAATGGTTCAACTTGACATAGCAGAATTAGAAAAAAGTGATTTTAAGACATTGACTGAAAAATATGTTTACAGGAAATTTCTTAAGGAACTGAATAAAGCTAAATGAAATTGAATAAAACTAAATAGAATTGAATAGAACCAAATGAGATTGGATAAAACTAAATAAGATTAGATAGTACTGAATGGACGGTAAAGAAAAAATAAAAAAACAGAAAAGATAAATTTAATATGTAAATCTTGAAAATTAGAGGCGGGGTTTTATGAAAAATATAAAAAGAGGATTTTTTCTAATATTTCTTTTATTTCTTTTTTGCTGTATTTTCGGGTGTGATAATGAACAAATTTTAGAAAATAAAGAAAAACAGGAAAATACGAAAATATCAGAAAATAGAAAAAATAAAAATTTAAAAAAGGAAAGAAAAGAAAGAAAAGGAAAAAATGAAACAATATTAATAGCTTCCTTTAATATAATGAGATTGGGAGAAAAACCTAAAGATTATAAAACAATCAGTAAAATAATATCAAAATTTGATTTAGTCGGATTGGAAGAAGTTATGAATGAAAAGGGATTGAAAAAACTGAAATATCATTTGACTAATCTGACAGGAGAAGAATGGGAATATATAATATCCGAGAACTCGGTAGGAAGTGAGAATTATAGGGAATATTATGGGTATATTTATAAAAAGAATAAGTTTCAGGAAGCAAGAGGAATAGGATTTTATAAAGAAGAGAATAAAAATGAGTTTATGAGAGAGCCTTACGGCGCATATTTTAAATCAGGGAATTTTGATTTTGTATATATTATTTGTCATTCAATATTTGGAGATAATGAAAAGCAGAGATTAATAGAAGCAGCAAATTATTCAAAAGTTTATGAATATTTTTTGAATATGACTCAGGAAAATGATATAATAATGGCAGGTGATTTCAACGTACCGGCGGACAGTCCTGCATTTCAAAATTTATTTTTAAAGAATAATGTATCGTATATTTTAGACCCGAAAAACAATTATACTACAATTTCCGATACAGGACTGGCAAATTCTTACGATAATTTTTTTATTGATAAAGAAAAGACAAGAGAATATACCGGCAGATATGGAGTATATAATTTTATAAAAAATAATAACGGATTAATCAAAAAATACATTTCGGATCATTTGCTAATATTTTCCGAATATTCTATTGAGAATGATTTTGATTAGAAATATAATTGAAATATTATTGAGAAAAGGAAACAGATTATGGATAAAACAGTAAAAGAAGTATATAAAAAAGTATTTACAATAGGGCTGCCTATATCATTTGAAAATATGATATACAGTCTGATGAATTTCATAGATATATTTATGGTTGGAAAAGAAGATGTCATACTTGGTTTAGGAACATCGGCAGTGGCAGGATTAGGGTTTGCCAATCAAGTATTTATGATTTTTATAGTTTCATTGTTTGGACTAAATAGTGGCGGGGGAATACTGGCAGCCCAGTATTATGGAAGTAAAGATTATAAAAATCTGAAAAAATGTCTGGGTATAACTATTATTGTAGGTTTTCTATTTTCCGTGTTATTTTTAATCATGGGAATATCTATACCTGAAATAATTATAAGTATTTTTACTAAAGATAAAAATGTTATAGATTTAGGAGTGAAATATTTTAAAATAGTCGTATGGGTTTATCCTTTAATAGGGATAGGTTATGCATTTAATATGCAGCTTCGTTCTATCGGAAATACGAAATATTCCCTTTATTCGACTATTATAGGTTTATTTATAAATTTTATAGGAAATTATGTTCTTATATTCGGAAAGTTCGGATTTCCGGCAATGGGAGTGGAAGGAGCTGCTCTGGCTACAGTTATTGCAAGAATAGTAAGTATTTTCTATCTGATGTTTATAATATATAGGGATAAACTTCCAATGGCAGGAAGTTTTTCAGAGTTATTTAAAATAACATGGGATTTTATAATTAAAACATTGAAAATCTCATTACCTGTATTCGGACATGAAATAATGTGGGTTCTTGGAGTAAGTATATATGTCATAATATATGGAAGAATGGGAACAGAGTCAGCTGCGGCTATACAAATAGTAAAATCCATAAGTAATCTTGTGTTTACACTTATATTTGGTCTATCAAGCGGTACTGCGACGATAATAGGTCAGGAGATAGGAGCGGGAAATGAAGACAATGCCTATAAATATGCTGTGGAACTGTTGAAGATATCTTTACTGATAGGGGTAATGATAGCCTTATTTGTCTACCTGACAAGTCCTCTGATTTTAAGAATAATGGGAGTAAAAGGGGAAATTTATTCTCTGACACGTCAAATAATAATTTCAGAGGGATTTATAATAATAATCAAAACAGCAGGAACTCTCTTTATAGTAGGTATTTTGAGAGCGGGAGGAGATACATTATGGACAATGTTTGCAGATTTGCTTCCTTTATGGCTGTTTGCAGTACCTCTGACATATATTGCCGGTTTGAAAATGGCTCTTCCCGTAGCATTAGTTTATCTTTGTTCGGGAAGTGATGAAGTGTTGAAAGCACCTTTCTGCCTAAAGAGAATGAAAAGCAAAAAATGGATAAAAAATCTGGTAAAAACTTCGTAAACTGCTATGATTTATAATAATTTATGATTATTTACAGCAGAATTTGCAGAATTTAATGTAGGAGAATTTAATGAAAAAAAATAGTAATTTGAATATAAAAAGATATTTATTAATCGGATTTTCTATAATGTCCATATCATGTTCGACAATAAAAACTCCACCTGAGGGCGTAAATTATGAAGGCCCTCTAAGGGAAAGCAGAAATGTTGATTTTCATTATGACCTTACATACTTGGATAAAGATGGAAATATAAAATATGACAGAAATTTATGGGAAGCCACTTATAAAGTCCTTGATAATGCAAAAGACTATCTTATAGTGGAAATGTTCTTATTTAATGATTTATATAACAAGGATAAGGAGCATTTTCCTGAATTTGCTAAAGAATATACAGAAAGACTTGTAAAAAAACAGAAGGAAAATCCTAATTTGAAAGTATATGTACTGGCTGATGAGAATAATAATTTTTATGGTGCTTTTGAACATCCATTTATAACTTCATTGAAAGAAGCGGGAATAAAAGTAATCATAGTAGATATTTTTAAACTTAAAGATACTTTCCCTTGGTATTCTCCTATCTGGAGAACTATTATAGAGCCAATGGGAAATCCTCAAAATAAAGGCTGGATAACAAATTTTTATGGAAAAATGTGGCCTAAACTGACTTTAAGAAATTTATTCAGAGCATTAAATGTCAAAGCGGATCATAGAAAAGTGTTTCTAAACGAAAAAGAAGTCGTAGTTTCCAGTGCAAATATACATGACCCGAGCTATTTTCATGAAAATATCGCCATTTATGCTGACGGGGATATCACAAAAGATGTACTTCATAATCTTGAATTGGTTGCAAAATTTTCCGATACGGAAATTGATGTTAGAAATAAAAATATTGAGAATAATAATGAAACTGATATAAATACTAAAAATGAAAATGAAACAAATAATACAAGTGATAGAAATATTGAAAATAAATCTGTAAATAATAATTTTCAGAAAATAGATGAAAATTCTCTAAAAGATACAGATAATAATTCCGTTAAAACTGAAAAAACTGATACAGTAACCGATAATCAGGGAGAAACTTATCAGATACAGTATATTACCGAAGCTGCAATAGGTAAACATCTTGATAAGGACATTGACAGTCTCAAATATGGAGACGAACTGATAATGGGGATGTATTTTTTAGCTGATAAAGGAGTAATTGACAGGCTTATAGCCGCTGCAAACAGAGGAGTCAAAATAAGAATTATATTTGACAGAAGCAGAGATGCGTTTGGAATGAGTACAAACGGACTTCCCAATAAACCTGTGTCCAAAAAATTGAAAAAGAAAACAAAAGGAAAAATAGAAATAAAGTGGTATTTTACTAATAATGAGCAATACCACACTAAGATAGTTCTAATGAAAAAGACAGACGGAAATGTTATAATAGCGGCAGGTTCAGCGAACTTTATCAAAAAAAATATAAGAGGATATATAATGGATGCTGATTTTAGAATACTGACAAATCAGAATTCCAAATTAACAAAAGATATATATACTTATTTTGATAGATTATGGGAGAATAAAGACGGAATATTTACGATAAATTTTGAGGACGAACCAACAACGAGTAAATTTTCAGATTTTATGTACAAAATATTGGATATAACACAATTAGGTTCATTTTAAGATAAAATTTATAGATAGGGTGATTGAATTGAAAAAAAAGGTATTTTTTCTGTTTCTGGTAGTAATGGGGATATTAACAGTATCATGTTTTAAGAATAAAGAAGACAAGAAAACTTCTGAGGATACTAAAAATGATAGTTATACTTCAATAACCGAAAATAATACTTCTCAGGTAAACAGTGATATTTTTAATTTAGGAAAAAATAATAATCAGCAGCAAGCAAATAATAAAGGAAATATAGAAAATCTGACACCTGAAGAACAGCAAAATCTAATTAATAACAAAGTTGACCCTGCCAAAGTTTCTCAAGCTATAAAAGATGCTGAAAATGGTAATAAAGAAGCTATTCTTTCATTGGCTCATTTATATTACGGATTAAAAGATACTGCTAAAGCTAAAAAATATCTGCAAATGGGAGTAAATAGAAATTATCCCGAAGCGATATATAATATGGCCATGTTGTTAAAAGAAGAAGGAAATATGGCAGAAGCCAATAAAATGATTGCGAAATTACCTAAAAATGCAGGAAATCCACAACAAATTCCCGGAGCGGAAGCGTATAATAGAGGTGTGAATTATGCAAAAGCAGGAAATTATAAGGATGCTAAAATACAGTTTGAAGCTGCTTATAGACAAGGATTGAGAGAAGCGGATATTCAGGTTGCACTTTTAAATAAACAGACAAAAAATTATGATGAGGCTATAAAATGGTTTAAGTTGGCTCTTAATAGAGGAGTAAGTGCAGCAAATCTTGAAATTGGAGCTATTCTATTTGATACGGGTAGACAAGTAGAAGCAAGAAGTTACCTAATAAAATCTTATAATTCAGGAAATAAGGCTTTAGCTACACCTATAGCAATTTCATATCATAAAGAAAATAATATGAGCGAAGCTCTGAAATGGTATAAAATAGCTGCTAAAAATGGAGATAAAGAAGCTAAACAGACTGTAGCCGAAATTGAAGGAAATAAAACAGCAAGTACGGCTAACGGAGGAGTTACTCAATTCCTCAATACTGACAAACAGCAAGGGAAATCCAATACTAATACATCGGATATGATAAATTCGTTAGCTCAAAATAAAAAAGCCAACAATAATTCAGCTGTAAAAAATTCTGTAGCAAGTAATCTGGATTCTACATCAGTAGTAAATAGAAAAGCAAAACAGAGCAAAGCAAAAGAAAAAGATAATTATAATATCGAAATTGAAGAAATAACAAACAGTAGAGTAAATGAGTTTGGTAAATAAAAAGAGAAAATAGTGAAAAATAATATTTATAGATTATTTCTCACTATTTTTATTTTAAAATTTTTATTTTTTATTTCCAATATGATTTAATGTGATTTTTATTTATCAGATTATATTAAAAATGTCATAATACCAAGAAGAATATTGACAGTAAAGACAAAAAGCAGAACAGCTCTGTTTGAAAATTTTATAACAGGATTTAACGGATAAAATGTGGAAAGTAGAAAAAAATCAATTATCACATATATAATAAGGACTGTACTTAGATTTTCAAATATAAAATATTGGAACTGACGATTTTTAAAAAATAATAACACAGGCGGCAATAAATATTTAAATGAAGAAAAGAACACAAAAAACAGTGTTGTCATTATTTCAAAAATCAAAGTAAAAATTATAATTCTTTCGGAAAATTTATTTTTTTCCTTACTTGGATAAAATAACGAACTTATGGAATAAGCTCTCACAAAAATCATTAAAATAGATAAAAAGGAAAATACAGTTACTATCATAATATATTGTCTCCCATATTGTTTAATTTTAATTATTTTATCATATTTATTCTTTATAGTCTATTAATATTCTTTATATATTTTAAATATTTAAATTATTTTTTCAAAATTTACTGGTTTTTCTTACAAAATGTGGTATATTATATAGTAAGAAAAAAATAATTATGGGGTGAAATATGAATTTTAAACATGTTAAAGAAAATGAAGAAAAATCTGTTGCCGAAAAAAGAAAAGCGGTAGATAGTGATTATTGGAGGCAGAAATATCATATTCAGGGAATAGTAGGACTTATAAATGACCCTAACGGATTTTCACAGTTTAGAGGAGAATACCATATGTTTTATCAATGGAATCCTCTAAAAACTGACCATACTGCAAAATATTGGGCTCATAGCGTGAGTAAGGATTTAATTCACTGGGAAAGAAAAAAGACAGCATTGCGACCTGAAACAGTTTATTCCAAAAATGGTGTTTATTCGGGAAGCGGATTGGTTATAGATGATAAGCTTTATCTATTTTACACAGGAAATGTAAAAGATGAGGAAGGAAACAGAGACTCTTACCAGTGTATAGCGATTTCCACTGACGGAGAAAATTTTAAAAGGATAGAACCGGTTATAATAAATCAGCCTGACGGGTATACAAGACATATAAGAGATCCGAAAGTTTGGGAAAAAGACGGAATTTACTATATGGTTTTAGGAATACAAAGTAAAGAGTTAAAAGGGAAAGTAGCTTTTTACAGTTCAGAAAATATATATGACTGGAAGTTTTTAGGAGAAATTGCCGGAGCAGACAAAGGAAAATTAGGAGATTTCGGATATATGTGGGAATGTCCTGATTATTTTCAGCTGAAAGACGAAAAAACAGGAGAAACAGCGGATGTGCTGGCTGCCTGTCCTCAAGGTCTTGAGCCTCAGGAAGATCTATATAATAATAAATACCAAAGCGGATATTTTATAGGAAAACTGAATTATAATAAACCTGAATTTATTATTGAGACAGATTTCAAAGAATTTGACAGGGGACATGATTTTTACGCACCTCAATCAATGGAAGATGATAAAGGAAGAAGAATTTTAATAGGCTGGATGGGTATTCCTGAAGAAGAAGATTATCCGACAACTGAAAACGGTTGGCTCCACTGTCTAACTTTACCGAGAGAGCTGAAACTGGAAAATGGCAAGCTTTATCAGGTACCTATTGAAGAAATGGAAAAAATTAGAGGAGAAAAATCAGAATTTTCAGGCGTAATAAAAGGTAAAAAGGAAATAAGTAACGGTACAGTATATGAGCTGAAAGCAGAATTTTCAAATATTTCTTCTAATTTTGGAATAAAATTAAGAGCAGGAGAAAATTCGGAAACAGTTTTAAAATTTGACTATGAGAGTAAGAAATTTATTTTGGACAGGGGAAAAGGAAAACAGCCGAATAAAAGTTTGAGAAAAGTATATTTGGGAGAGATAAATACTCTCAGTATGAGAATTTTTGTGGATAATTCTTCAGTTGAAGTATTTATAAATAATGGTGAAGAAGTGTTTTCATCAAGAATTTTTCCTGAAAAAAATGCCGATAAAATTATAGTTTTTTCGGAAAACGATATAGATGTAAAAATAGAAAAATGGGAATGGAAATAAAAAATAATAAAAAATTATATATTACAATAATCTGAAAGAAATAGACTATATAGATTTTGAAATATATCTGAAATATAATTATAAAATAAATATGGAATAAAGGAATAGAATATTGAATAATATGGATAAAAAAAGAAAGTCTGATAATTTTTCAGATAAAATAATTTTGAAAAAATCAGAAAATAATATAAAAAATAATATAAAGATTGATATTATAAATTTATTGGATGAAATTATGAACGGAAAATATAGCAATATTCAGCTAAATTATTATTTCAAGACAAAGAGCTATCTAAAAAAGGAAAAAACTTTTATAACAAATATAATAAATGTTACATTGAAAAATCTCATATATATTGATTATCTGATAAGTCAGACCGTAAAAAATATTCAAAAAAGAAAAATCAGACAGTTACTTAGAATATCAGTAGTCCAGTTATTTTTTACGGGAACTGACAGTGCAGGGGTCATATATGAAGCAGTAGAAATTGCAAAAATAATTAATAAACATCAGTCAGGTTTTGTAAATGCAACATTACAGACAATTCTGAAAAATAAAGATGATATTACTGAAAAAATTCCATTGGACAAAAAGGACGGAATTATTTATTCTTATCCTCAATGGCTTGTAAATAAACTGAAAACGGATTATCCTGAAAATTATGTTGATATAATGAAATCTTATAAAACGAGAAGTTATTTATCCGTAAGATATAATAAGAAAAAATTGTCAAAAGATAAATTTGAAAAAATATTATCGGAAATAAAATCCGAAATACTGTTTTATATGGATAATGTGTATTACCTGTCAAATTCCAATATATTTGAAACAGAGGAATATAAAAAAGGAAATATCGTGATACAGGATTTATCCTCATATCTGGCAGTAAAAAATCTAAATATAAAGGAAGATGATACTGTACTTGATGCCTGTGCGGCTCCCGGCGGAAAATCGTTGGCAATATTACAGGATTTTAATCCGAAGCTTTTAATAGCTACAGATATTTATGAGCATAAAGTAAAACTGCTGGAAGATATAAAAGTAAATTATGGATTTTCCAATTTTGAAGTCTATAAAAATGATGCTACAAAGATAGAAAATTTGAATATGAAATTTGATAAAATATTACTTGATGTACCTTGCAGCGGATTGGGAGTATTGAGAAAGAAACCTGAAAAAATATATGACCTGACATCAGAAAAAATTAAAGAACTGAAGAAATTACAGAAAAAGATATTTGACAGTGCATACGGCTCATTAAAAGAAAATGGGGTTATATTATATAGTACTTGTACCTTTTCAATTAATGAAAACACTAATAATCTCAAATATTTTCTTGAAAAATATAGTGATTTATCGGTTGAGGAGATTATCATTCCTGAAAATATAGATACACGAAAAGATGAGTTTGGAGGAATATATATAACTCATAAAAATATGTATAATGACGGATTTTATATAGCAAAATTAAGAAAAATGAGTAATAATTTGCAGTAAAAAAGAGTAAGAAAGGAAAAATATCAGTATGCAATTTAAATTAAACAGCGATGTAAAATTTATATTGGAAAAATTGAATAAAAACGGAACGGGCTTTCTTGTAGGAGGAGCAGTAAGGGATTTATTGTCCGGAAAGGAACCCGATGATTATGATTTTGCGACTGATATTGATTATGAGAAATTAAAAAATATATTTGCGGATTATTTGCCCAAAGAAGTCGGAGCAAGTTTTGGAATATTAATAATAAAAGTAAATAATAAAAATTATGAGATTGCAAAATTTAGGAAAGAAAGCGGAATATTAAACAGCAGACATCCTAAGAGTATCAAATTTGTTCAAACAATAGATGATGATTTATCAAGAAGAGATTTCACGATGAATGCAATGGCATATAATGAAAATACAGGACTAATTGATTTATTTGAAGGAAAGAAAGATATTGAAAACAGAGTAATAAAATTTGTAGGAAATCCAAAGAGAAGAATAGAAGAAGATGCACTAAGAATAATGAGAGCATTCAGATTTATTTCACAACTTGGTTTTAAGCTTGATAAAAAAACAGCAGAAGCTATTCGTTCAAGAAAAAAATTTTTAAATAAAATATCAAGGGAAAGGATTTTTGAGGAACTGAGTAAAATTCTTTTAGGTCCTTATATGAAAAGAGCCTTTAAAATGATGAGAGATTTAAATGTACTGGAGATGATTATTCCTGAATTTGATTATGCTTATGATTTTGACCAAAATAATTCGTATCAGAAAGATATACTGTTTGACCATATCCTTGAAGTTACAGGTTTATGTGAATATGATTTGATTACGAGATTTTCAGCTTTATTTCACGATTTAGGAAAAATAACTACAAAAACTATTGATGCTAAAGGTAAATTTTATTATTATGGGCATGAAAAAGCGAGTGCATTTATAGCTGAAAACTTCTTAAGAGAGTTCAGGGCGTCAAATGATATTGTAAATTCAGTAAAAAAAATAATATTAAATCATATGCTTGTGTATCAGACACCGACTGACAAAGAAATTAAAAAACTCATTATAGGTTTGGGAGATAAGAATATTGATAGGTTATTTAATCTATTTAATGCAGATATTTTGTCTAAAAAAAACAAGTCAAAATATGAAAGTCAGAACCTTTTAAAAACCTTGAAAAAAAGGGTTCAGGATATAAAAGATGAAGGCGGGATACTTGATATAAAAGATATGGATATTACGGGTGTGGATTTGATAAATATGACTTTTGATCCAAAAAGTATTGGAGAAATCAAAAATGACATATATGATAAAATTTTAGACAATAATCTAAAAAATGAAAAAGAAGAGATATTAAAATATTTAAGTGAAAAATATAATGTTTTTAAAGACGCCAAATGTGAGAAATCATGCGGTGCAATTATATTGAACAGCAGTAGAGAAAAATTTCTGATTGTAAAAATGTATAACGGAAACTGGGGATTTGCTAAAGGGCATGTGGAAAATAACGAAACTGAAATTGAAACGGCAATTAGAGAAGTGAAAGAAGAAACGGGACTCAAAATTAGACTGTTAGACGGTTTTAAGGAAGTCATAAAATATGTACCTGATAAAACAACTTTAAAAAAAGTAGTTATCTTTGCAGGAATTGCAGAAAATGAAGAAGTAAGAATAGATAAATACGAAATTGAAGATTATAAATGGTGCAATTATGACGAAGCTATGAAACTTATAACATATAAATTACAAAGGGATATTTTGGAAAAAACGATAAAGTTTATAAAAAATTGAAATAAATATTTAAGGAGTGATTTACGTGAAAAAGAAAAAATTTGAGTTTCCCTCGGCGTATACGGTATTAGTCATTATATTGCTTTTAGCTGCCGGGCTGACTTATGTAATACCGTCAGGGAGATTTTCCAAGCTGTCTTATGACAAAGCAGGAAATGAATTTATAATAACGGATCAGGAGGAAAAAGTTACGACAGAACCTGCCACGCAGGAAGTTCTGGATAGATTGAAAATAAATGTTTCCCTAGATAAATTTACCGAAGAGAAAATAAAAAAACCTATGGCTATTCCCGGAACTTACAAGAGAATACAGCAAAGCCCTCAGGGAATAATTGAAATTATAAAATCTCCTGTTACAGGAGTAGCCGATTCTGTCGATATTGTAATATTTGTCCTAATTTTAGGAGGACTTATAGGAGTAATAAATAAAATGGGTGCTTTTGATGCAGGAATTGCAGCTCTTTCAAAAAAAACTAAAGGAAGAGAATTTGTACTCGTATTTCTCATATTTACTTTGATAGCATTAGGCGGAACAACTTTCGGAATGTCAGAAGAAACAATAGCATTTTATCCTATTTTAATGCCAATATTTCTGGCAAGCGGATTTGACGCTATGACTTGTATTGCGGCGATTTCCTTAGGCTCAACTATAGGAACTATGTTTTCTACGGTCAATCCGTTTTCTACGGTTATTGCGTCCAATGCTGCGGGAATATCCTTTACAGAAGGACTGACATTCCGTATAATATGCCTTGTTTTAGCTTCTACAATATCAATATTCTATATTTATAGATATACTCAAAAAGTGAGAAAAGACAGAACAAAATCAGTTGTTTATGAACAGGATGCAGAAATTCGTGAAAAATTTTTGGGACACTTTGAAAAAAGCCTTCAGTCTGAATTTACATTGAGAAAAAAACTCTCTCTAACTATATTCGGTTTGGCATTTCCTATTATGATATGGGGAGTTTCCGTTGCCGAGTGGTGGTTTTCCGAAATGTCGGCATTGTTTCTGGTAGTAGCTGTAATAATTATGTTTATATCGGATTTACCTGAAAAAGAATCTATCGGTGCCTTTATAAACGGTTCGGCTGAACTTGTAGGAGTAGCCCTGATAGTAGGACTGGCAAGAGCGGTAAATATTATAATGGATAACGGATTTATATCCGATACTTTGCTTTATTATTCAAGTCATCTTGTTTCCAATATGAGCCATACTTCATTTGCATTATTCCAGTTCGGTATTTTTTCAGTATTAGGTTTCTTTATCCAGTCGTCATCAGGACTGGCAGTGCTGTCTATGCCTATTATGGCACCTCTCGCAGATACGGCAGGAGTATCAAGGGAGATTGTAATCAATGCATATAACTGGGGTCAGGGATTAATGTCCTTTATCACTCCTACAGGAATGGTTTTAGTATTTCTTGAAATGGCGGAAGTTACTTTTGATAAATGGCTGAAATTTGTTTGGCCACTGTTTGGAATAATAGCAGCTTGTTCGGCAGTTATGATGGTTATTAATACAATGATTTAAATATAAGAATACAGGAGGTACGAAAATATGAGAAAATTGGAAAATATAAAACCTGAAAGAGTATTTTACTATTTTGAGGAAATATCAAAAATACCGAGAGATTCATACAAAGAAAAAGAAATTAGTGATTATCTCGTTAAATTTGGGAAAGAACATAATCTTGAATGTTATCAGGATGAAGTTTACAATGTGGTATTACGCAAAAAAGCGAGTGTAGGTTATGAAAATGCTCCCGGGATTATTTTACAGGGGCATATGGATATGGTATGCGAAAAAACGGAAGACAGCGATCACGACTTTACAAAAGACCCTATCGACCTCATAGTGGACCGAAATTATTTAAAGGCCAATAAAACCACACTGGGAGCAGATAATGGTATTGCAGTGGCGATGATGCTTGCTATTGCAGAAAACGACAAGCTTCAGCATGGTCCTTTGGAATTTTTGATTACCACTTCGGAAGAAATAGATTTAGGAGGAGCTATGGCTCTAAAACCTGGAGTATTAAAAGGAGAAATGCTTATTAATCTTGATTCTGAAGATGAAGGAATACTTACTGTAGGGTCAGCAGGAGGAGAAAATATTGATGTTTTATTACCTCTAAAAAGAACAAAAATGAAAAAAGAATTTGCATATAAGATAAAATTACAAGGATTTGCAGGAGGACATTCAGGTGCTGAAATTCATAAAGGCAGAGAAAATTCCAATAAGGCGATGAATAAAATTTTAAAAACTTTAAATGAAAAAGCCGATATATATATGGTATCTGTTTCAGGAGGAAGTAAGGATAATGCAATTCCAAGAGTTGCAGAAGCTGTGATTGCTTCATCTGAAAATATAAAAGAAACAATAGAAAAGGTCTTAAAAGAAGTAAAAGAGTTCTATATAAAAAAAGAGCCGCAAACGGAGTTATTTTTTGAGGAACTTTCACCTGTAAATGAAGTTATGGAAAAAGAAGTTCTTACAAAATATATCGGTCTAATTGATGAAATTCCTACGGGAGTGCACAGTTATATGAAAGAATATTCTGAAATAGTGGAATCTTCAGATAATCTTGCAATAGTTACTACAGAGGAAAATATTATAAGAATAGCTACATCTATGAGAAGTTCGGAGCCTCATGTATTAGATGAAATTAAAGAAAAAATAGTAAAAATTGCTGAAAAATATAATGCGGGTTATGAATTTTCCGCCAAATATCCTGAATGGAAATATCGACCGATATCAGCTTTGAGAGATAAAGCAGTAGAAGTCTGGAAAAAGCTGTTTGGAAAAGATATGAAAGTGGAAGTAATCCACGCAGGGCTGGAATGCGGTGCTATATATCACAATTATCCAAATATTGATTTTGTGAGTTTAGGCCCTGATATGAGAGATGTCCACACTCCTGAAGAATATCTTGATATTGCTTCTACAGGAAGAGTTTATGATTATGTAGTTGAACTGTTAAAAGCTTTGAAATAGTTTGAAATTTTATATTATTAATAAAGTATTATTTCAGTTAAATTATTTAGATTTAAGATAATAAATTTAAAAACTGTCAATGATAATTTTCATAAAAAGATTTTATTGGCAGTTTTTAAAAAATATATAATTAAAAGCTGAAAGCGGAGGTAAAAAATGAAAGAATGTGAAAAAGTTTATTCAGAGCTGAATAAATTAAATATTCCTTTTGAAATTATTGAACATCCCGCTGCAACAACTACCGAAGAAGCTGATAAATATGTAGAAGGTATCGAAGGAGTATTGAGTAAATCCCTTTTTCTTACAAATGACAAAAAAACAGCATATTACTTATTGATTATGGATGATAGAGATAAACTGGATATGAATAAATTTAAAGAAATTGTAGGTGCTAAAAGGATAAAATTCGGTTCTGAAAAAGATTTGTCCGAAAAAATGGGGTTACAACCGGGAGTTGTTTCAATTTTTGGACTTATAAATAATCACGAAAAAGATGTAAAACTATATCTGGATACCAAAATATTAAAAGAAAATAGAATAAGTTTTCATCCGAATGATAATACAAAGACAATATTTTTTTCAATTTCAGATATGTTGAAATTTTTAAAATCTATGGAATTTGAATATACTGTTGTGGAGATGTAAGGATAAAGGGTATGCAAATACTATTTTATTATGTAAAATTCGAATATTTTATTTAGAGAATATAAATAAATAAAAAAGCTGTTTTGATTTTTTTCAGGACAGCTTTTCTTTTTTCCCCATTTTCATAAATTCTTTATTAAAAAGTTTTGAAACTGCAAGTAATGAAAGTAAAACAGACGTTCCGCAAATCAGATATTTTATTTCTATTTTATCTGAAAGAGGACCGAAAAATAATATAGAAACGGGATATATAGATACTCTTATCATATTAATCATTGAAAAAACACGTCCCATCATTTCAGTATCAGTATTTTCCTGAATAAATGTTGTTTCGGCAGTATCACCTATTATAATAAATATTCCGCCTATAAACAAAGTGAATAACAGAGTTTTAAATTCAGTTATTGCACCGAACAGAAAAAAATCAATTCCTAAAATAAAATAGATAATAAGAAACAACCGGATTTTATTTTTTATATTTTTAGTGAATGAAACTATAAATCCTCCTGTAACCATACCTAAAGACCATACGATTTCAGTCATCGTCATTTTCCACAAATCATTTCCGAAAGTACGTTTAACAAGGAGAGGATATAAAAATGCAACGGGAGTAAATACAATATAAATAGCTATAAAAAATTTCAACATTTTATTTATAATAATATTATTTTTTACGTATTTTATTCCTACTATAAGTTGAGAAAATTCGCTTTCTTTTATTTCTTTTTTAACAATATTTTTGGGAAGTTTAAAAAAACTCATTATTCCTATACCGATTATAGCGGTGATAATATCAAACATCATGGCATAGATTATTCCGAAGCTTCCTAAAATTATTCCACCAATGGCAGGAGAAAGTAACGACACTATAGAATTTATTGTATTATTAATTCCGTTTATTTTCATTAATTTTTCTTCCGGTGTAATTTCAGGGATTACTGCTGAAATAGCAGGAGTTTGTATGCCACTTCCTGTAGAACGGACTACTGTTGCTGCGTAAATTATAATCAGTGATTTATTTCCTGCAAGAAAAAATAATACAATTAAAAAAGTTGCAAGGGCAATAAAGCTGTCAGAGAATATTATTATGAGTTTTTTATTATATTTGTCTGCCCAGACTCCTGCAAAAAGAGAAATCAAAATTTGGGGAATAAAAGTACAAAGAACCAGAACGGTAATAAAAGTTCCTGAGGAATATTTAAATGTTATGTACCATAATATAGCAAAATTAACTACTGATGAACCTAAAGTAGATATTGTCTGACTGAATAAAAACAGAAATACTTTATTTTTCCAGTTACTATTTTCTTTAATAATAAATATCCCTCCTTGCTACTATAAAAATTTATTTAATTATATCATAAGAAATATGATAATTAAAAGACATTTTGATAAATTTATGTTACAATTATATAAAAGAAAGTAATATAATAGAATAGGATATTAAAAAAAGGGTGTGAATTTTATGAGATTTGGAATAATAGGAACAAACTGGATAACCGATAAACTGATAGACGCAGGGAAAGATACGGAAGATTTTCAACTTACAGCAGTTTATTCAAGAAATGAAGATACAGCTAAAGCATTTGCGGATAAATATGGAGTAGAAAATACATTTACAGATTTGCAGAAAATGGCGGAAAGTGATAAGATTGATGCAGTATATATTGCTTCACCAAATTCCTTTCATAGTGAGCAGAGTATATTGTTTTTGAAAAATAAAAAAGCAGTTTTATGTGAAAAGCCTGCCACATCAAATTTAAGGGAACTTGAGGAAGTAATAAAGACAGCCGAAGAAAATAATACACTTTATATGGAAGCTATGAAAATTCCTTTTATTCCTACTTATAGTGCTTTAAAGGAAAATCTGCATAAAATAGGAAAAATTAGAAGAGTGGTAGCGGAATATTGTCAGCATTCATCCAGATATGAGGATTATAAAAAAGGGGATATAAAAAATGCTTTTAAACGTGAATTTTCCAATGGTTCATTAATGGATATAGGAATTTATCCGTTATTTTTCGTACTTTCATTATTTGATATACCTGAAAGTATTAACGCTACAGGATTAGTTCTTGAAAATGGAAAAGGAATTGACGGTCAGGGAATTATCAATATGAATTATAAAGATATGGATATAACTGTGTTTTTCTCAAAAATTTCAAATTCTTATGTTCCCAGTGAGATTATGGGAGAGGACGGTTCTTTTCTCATAGAACATATCTCTGAAATGGACAGGCTTTATTTTATAGACAGAAAAAATAATAATGAAAAAACCGATTTGACATTACCGAGAAAAGAAAACAGTATGTACTATGAATTAAAACATTTTATTGATTTATACAATGAAAGAAAAATAGAATCGCCTGTAAATAATTTTACTCTGATGAAAAAAGTTATGAAAATAATGGATGAAGCAAGGAAAAAAATAGGAGTTGTCTATCCTGCGGATAAAATAAAATAACATAAAAAATCAAATGATATTTAAAGATAAAAATAGTATAATTAAATCAGTATAATCAAAAACATTGGTTAATATATAGGAGGAAATATGAAAAAAACGATAATCTTAATAATGATAGCACTTTCAATAAACAGTTTTTCAGCACAGGTATTAAATAACAAAATTGCTTCTTTTTTGACAAATAAGGAAATTAAAAATCTCGTTTTCGGTCAGTACAACCTTGATACTGAAATAGCGGCAGTTTCCAAAATTAAGGGAACCGGAGCAGACTCCATTGAAAAAGCTGATAAAGATGCAAAAGCGGGTGTACAGACAGGTGCAAAGGATTATGCTTACGAGATTTTAAACGGATATTTAAACAGTTCGTTAGTAAGCGGACCGGGTTTCAATTCTTCAAAAATGAGAGAATTTGCAAATGAAATTGCAAAAGAAGTTTCTGTAAATGCTCGAAGAAAAGGTTCATGGTCTACAAGCAAAAATGAAACAGTTGTTCTTTATACTATTGACAAGGAAAGTATAAAATCTTCAGCAACAAGAATGTTTAACGAAAGACTGGGAGCAGTAATTCAAAAACTGAATGATTACAAAAATAATTTTGAACAGGGAGTTCCTGTTCAGACACAGACTATTGAAACAACGGAAGAATAAGATGTTACTTTTAATAAATTATAAAAATTAAAAAAAGAAATAATATAAAAGTTTTCCTGACAGTCAGATTTTTGAATAATATAATTATATTAAGGGAAATAACAGTCAATAGATAAATAAGAAAGGAGATTTTCTGTTTTTGAGAATATCTCCTTTTTTTAATAATTTTATGATATAATACGTTGGGTCAATTATTTTCCCCGATTATATTAAATTGAGTATATTAAAAAAGAATTTTTGAAATACTGGAAAAATATTTTTCCGATCAAATTTAAAAATCAAAAAAGAGGAGCATAAAATGAAACATCTGTTTTCACGTTTTTCAATGCTGGTTGGTGATAATGCAATAGAAAAATTAAAAAATTCAAATATAATAATTTTTGGAATAGGAGGTGTAGGTTCTTATACTGTAGAGGCTCTTGTGAGATCAGGAGTGGGAAATATAACTATAGTTGATTATGATGAGATTTCCGAGTCAAATATAAACAGGCAGCTCCATGCACTACATAGTACGGTAGGAATGTCCAAAGCGGAAATAATGAAAAAAAGAATTCTGGATATTAATCCTGAATGTAATGTTACTCTTATAAAAGAATTGGCATATAAAAATATTGAAAGATTTTTGGGAGGTAATCAGAAGTATAATTTTGTAGTAGATGCAGTAGATGTAATTTCTTCAAAAATTGAAATAGTGGAATATTGTTATAAAAATGATATAAATATTGTTTCTTCCATGGGATTTGGAAATAAAATGCATCCTGAAATGGTTGAAATTTCTACTATTGAAAATACGTCCGTATGCCCAATGGCAAGAACAATAAGAAGTATATTAAGAAAAAAAAATATAAGAAATATACCTGTAGTTTATTCAAAAGAAAAAGCGATTGTACCTGATAAGTCTGATAATTACTCTTTTGAAAAGCCTACAGAATTTAGAGAAAATAATGAATTACCAAGGAAAGTTACTCCCGGAAGTAATGCTTTTGTACCTGGAACGGCAGGACTTGTGATAGCTTCTTATGTAATAAGGAAATTACTTGAAATAGAATAGCTTGAAAATAACAAAGAATAATAAATTATTAAAATTGAGTTGTATGAGGTGATAAATTTGTTCAAAATGAATAAAGATAAAATAATAAGAATAATAGTAATTGTAGGGATTTTGCTATGTATATTGGGAATAATGAATAAAATATTTGAATTTACAATTTTTAATTTTTTCAAAAATATGACAAAGCCTTATTTGGAAAGAGCATATGAAGAGTCTAAAAAATTATTTATAACATTATCTCTTCTGAAAGGCACGACAGATGTGATAGAAGGAAGTACGGTAAATGTCAATGTAATATTAGGAATGAATATCCAGATAGGAGATTTGGTTCAGCCTATATATGATATAATAGATATACTCTGGAAAATATCTCTTGCGAGTGTTGTAGTTTTAAAATTGGAAACGATATATTACGAAATATTTAAAATGAAACTTGCTTCAATATTGATATTTATATCTTTAGTAACTTATTTGCCGTATACCTTTTCAAAAAATATGGTTACGGAAGCATTGAAAAAAATATCGAAATATACTTTATTAGGGCTAACGTTTATTTATATTTTATTGCCGGGAACTATATTACTTAGTTCCGCAATGTCAGATTATTTTGAAAAAGAATATAAAGAACCTGCCGTAGTAAGATTAAATCAAAGCTTGGATAAGTTGAATAAAGTAAAAGACGATTTATTTGTAATGGAACAATCAAAAAATATATTTAATATTCCCGGTCAGATAGAAAGTACAAAAAATAAATTTTCCAATCTCGGTCAGGAAATAAGCAACGTTTCAAAAGACTTGGCTGATTTTACTCCGGTAATAATAGGTATCACATTATTATCATATATAATAATGCCTTTATTACTTTTGATATTTCTTTATAAACTGACAAAATCTCTACTTTTGGAAAAATTATCTAAATAAAACTAAAAAAAGACTTGTATTTTAACGAAAAATATTATAAAATACAGATGAAGAAAAAAGGAAATTATTTTAATTTCGTTTTTAAAGGAGGGATAATAATGAAAAAAATAATATTATTATTGATGTTTTTAATGTCCATTATGACGTTTTCGGCATTAAAAGACGGAATATATTATGTTGAAAAAAATCATGACGGGAATTGGAAAGCATTTGCAAAATTGACAGTAAAAGGAAGTAGAATTATTGGTGTACAGTACGACAGAAAAAACAGCTCAGGGGAATTAATGACAGTAGATCAAAAGGAAAATGAAAAATATAAATCAAGATTTGGAGAAAGTTTCAGAGAAACAAGTTTTTCAATGACAAGAAGTCTGGTAAGCTCGCAGGATGTAAATTCTGTCGGCGGAGTTAAAGATTCAGGAGCATTATCGGAATTCAAACAATTAGTAAATTTCCTGATCAATAAAGCTAATGCAGGAGAACAGGGTAACTTTAAAATGTAGTTCAATTATTAAATAAAAAAATAAAACTTTCAGATTTTATAATAATTTCTGAAAGTTTTTTATATTTTATATAATTTTGTATATAATATTTTCGTTCTGTATAAATATTTCTATTGCATATGAATAGTAATATAATAGAAGTGTTCTTTATTTCTTTTGCAAACAAAATTATTTCATATATTATTTTATATTATGAGATATAGTTTTTTGGTAATATCATAAAATGAAATTGATTTTTTTATTAATAAATAACTTCTCCTGATGAAACAGGGTTTCCGTTTTTATCATAAAATACCCAGTCTCCTGCATTGGAATAATTTATAATTGATCCTTTTGCTTTTAATTTTCCGTTGTCATAATATTGAGTAAAATTTCCGTTTCCATTGGTTACTTGAAATACCCGTTCTTTATTTCCGTCAGGATAATAACCTGTAATATTTCCGTTGACTTTTCCATTTGAATAATTTTCTACAAGTTTCACAGTTCCGTCAGGATATTTCCATATCCATTCTCCATTTCTTAAATTATTTACATATTGACCTGTAGACCTTAAAGTTCCGTCAGGATAATAAGAAGTAGATAATCCGTTCAATATTCCATTAGTATAATTATTTTTCAGGGAAACGACACCATTTAAAACTATAAGCTCCTGTCCGTCTTTTTTATTATTTGTATAATTTGTAACGGATGTCAGAACACCGATAAGGTCAAATTCGTAGGAAAGCCCGTTTAGCAATCCATTTTTATAATTTTTAATTGATTTTGAAATACCGTCGGAATAAAATTCTATTTCTTCACCTGTTTGTACTCCCTGACTGTATTCAGATATTTTTGACAAATTTCCATTGTCATAGTAATAATATACTTTTCCGTCATAAAGCCCGTTCTTGAAGTTTTTGACAGATTTTATTTCAGAATTTTTATTATATTCTATCAGTTTTCCTGTGAATGGAGAAGCATTTTCTATAGTAGTAGCAAAATTATTTGAAACAGATACGGTATCTACTGTAGAATAAGCGGAATTCATAGCTTCCGTGTAAAGGGAAGAATATTCCTGAGATTTTTTCGGATTTACATTTATATTTTCTGCAAATGCCGAATAATTAAGTGCGATACATGAAAGTAATATTATCATTGATTTTTTTAGCATTTTTTTCATTTTTCTACCTCCAAAAATTATTATATCATTTTTTAAAAAAAATAAAAATTAAAATTTCATTTGAGTATTTAATGTAAACTCAAAATATGATATAATTTTATAAAAAGAAGAAAAAAGGAAAAAACGAATATACTTATCATATAATTTTAAAAAAATTTATACAAAACAAAGGAGAATAATATGGAAGAAATAAAAGAAAAATTATCAGAAAAGTATTTAAAAATGGAAGATCATTTTAATATTTCATTTGAAGTATTTAAAAAACTAATTTCGGAAAATAAATTGATTATTATAATTTATTTTTTATTATCTTTGTCTTATAATTATTTAATAATAGAAATGGGAAATATTTTTATTATAATGAATCAATCAAGATACTCATATATTCCTGAAGAAGTATTATGGTTAAGTCCTTTGATAATAGTAATCGCTTCTTTTATATATATAATAGGGATTATATTTATAAAAAAAACTGTTATGAAAGTGGAAAATAAAACTGATTTGAACTTTAAAGATATAATAATAAAATCTTTTAAATTATGGGTTGCATTTACACTGTTGTATTTAGCTTTTATTTTATTAATCGCACTTTTAGCAGGGTTTTCCGTTATTTTTTTACGTTCAGGTGGAGAAGCAGCTAAGATATTTTCCACAATCTTTCTTATTGTTATATTCCTGATTGCTATTTCCTGTATGATTTGGGTTACTTTATCCACACTGTATTTTTTTCCTCTATATTATTCAAGAAATGTGAAATTGAGAGAGGCTTTTGTCTATAACAGACACTTATGCAAAGGAAATAGGATGAAAATAATACTCCCCTGGATTGTGATCATTGTGTTCCAATTACTTATAGGTTTGTCTTTTGGATTTATGAATATGTTTACTTTTTCAACTGTATTTTTGTGGATATTGCTTGGTATCAGAATATTTATAGATATGATTTTCAATATTTACTGTGGAATATTATTTACTGTGATTTATTTAAATGTTGAATATATGGATTTAAAAGAGTATAATAATACTGATGATGACAATGATATTCAAAAACTTGAAACTAAAAATAATTTATTTGAAAATGATAAAGAAAATTGATAAAATATAATATAATGAGAAAGAAAAAATAGTCATATATAGTTATTTAGGAGGAAAGATGAGTATCTTCAATTTATTTAAACGTTCATCTGAAAAAAAAGAGCCAAAGCCTGAAGTTTCTGACCATTTATTAAATGAAAATCAGGAAATTTCATATCTTGATGAATTTGGAAAAGAACAGAAAATATCAAAAGCCGAATGGGTAAATCAGGTTTTAAAACCGTCCATTGAAAAAAATTGGGATGATGTTGAAGAGTTGTACTCAATTGTACTGGATTCTTTTTCAAAAAATGTTTATTATGAAGCTAAAGATGCCTGTCTTAGAATATATTCATTGGATAATAACAAAGAAAGAAAAACAAATATTTTAGGAATATATTATATAAAAAACAGGGAATACGATCAGGCGATAGATTTGTACAAAAAATATACATTTTATGAAAAACCGTCGGAAGCGATTTATTCCAATTATGCGAAAGTTCTTGAAAAAAAGGACAATCTTGAAGAAGCTGAAAAGCTTTATTTGAAAGCATTAAATTTAAATCCTAATTCAGCTAATGCTTTCAAAAAATATTTTGATATTATCAAAAAAAGAAATATTGCAGAGTATAATGCAAAATTGGAAGAATTTGCACATCTCGAGGATACATGGAGGGCTAAACTTACTCTCGCAGTAAAATGTTTTAAAAATGGAGAGCTTGAAAAAGGAAAAAAACTTTTGAATACTGCATTGAGAGAGTCAGAATATGATTCGGAAGTGATGTCCATTGCATCCGGAGTTTATGGTATGAATAACCTGTTCGAAGAATTTGAAAATGAAATTCTTCCTCATTTCAATCCTGAAAATCATGGAGCGTATACCGCAATAAATATACTGGAATATTATAAAAGAGCCGAAGATTTTGAAAAAGGTCTGGAATTATGTAAATTTACATCAAAATTTCCATGGTTTGAATTTTGTGATACTTTCATAAATTATGAAAAAATATTTTTAAATATGAAAATAAAATATGACAAGCAGAAATTGGAAGATGATTTTTATATTGAAAGAACCGAGGAAAGATTTTTTACAACTAATGTGCCTATTTGGTATTATGGATTTAATAATCCGACATGGTTGCTGAACAAGAAGAAAAGAGTTTCTCCCAATCTGCTTATTTTATCTTTTACATCCATAGGAGAATATGACAGGATTTCAAGAAATCTGGCTGTTTCCATACCTTTATATCTGAATGAAATATTACATTATAAAACAAATTTAAACTATCAACTGGCAATCGCTTATGAAGGTTACGATTTAAAAATTGCCAATAAAAGATACAGTACGGATTATATGAAACTGATAAAAAGTCAGAACCCTAATCTGAGTTATGTACTCTCGGGAAATGTAGTAAAGTCTGTTGATGAAAATAACGAGAAATTATATGAGACGGAAGTTTATCTATATGACTGTTCTAATGAAATGAAAATAAAACTGATAGATACTGCTTATAAAAAAGAAGAATTATATAAAATACAGAAAGATATTATAAATAAATTCAATAACTTTTTTGAATGTATGGATAAAGATTTTGAAATTACTGAAACGAATTCCGAAAATTTGATGCTTTATTCTCCAAAAGTAAAATTTCTGTTAGGAAACTCTGAATATAAGGAATATCAGTCATGGAAATACAAAAAATTATTATTTGAACAAATAAAAGTTGTATTGGATGATAAAGAAAATGAATTTAAAAAAGTTAATTTAGTTGCTCTTTTGTATGAAATAGGAAAAACTAACAGTCAGCTTTTAAAATGTCAAAAACCGTCTATATATAATATGATTTCAAGGGACGTATTTAAATCGAAAGTATCAAGATTATTAGTACCTATTATTTTCAACGTATATAATGACGAAGTTAACTATGATACATATATGGAAACTTTAAATGAGGAAAATCCTATGTATATAGACTGGGTAAATAGATTTTTGGATTATGTGGATTAGGAAAAAGTAAAGAGGTGATTTATGAAGAGTGTAATTAATAAACCGATGATGATATTTGCATTTTTATGTTATTTTTTGTCCAATTTACTATTTTACAAAACAGTGAATAAAGATTATGCAAATATAGTTCTTCTTTTTTCAACGGTTATATTATTTGTGTTCGAGGTTTTATTTTGGGGGATTATATTTCAATCTATAAGTGATAATAATCTTTCCGAAAGAAAACAGTCAGTTGAAATGTTTTTTCTGACAGGACTTATTGGATGTGGATTGAGTCGGATTTTTCTGACAAGTTCTCCTTACGTAAATGATTTGCTGAACAGCAATATAGTAATTGAATATTTATTTGGAGTTATAAGACTTGTATTTATTTTTTCATCGATTATGAATATATTTTATTTGTTTGATACAAAAAATATATTCCTGATTATAATATCTCTACTTAATATTGTAACTGTAATTTTAATATGGGTAGATTTTGATTCCGGCATAAACGGGATTATAAAAATGATAATGGCTATATTGGCTTTAGTCTATATAATGGCAGTTAAGAATAAAATTCCGAAGGAGGCGTAAAATGCAAAAAAGAGTAAAAAAACTATTATTTTTATGTTTAGTATTCTGTTTATCAAATGCGGGCTATTCTCATAATAAAGATGTATCAAAAAATATTCAAAAACCTCCCGCAGAAACAAAAACCGCAAAAAAAGAAATAATAAAAAATGATGCGGGAAAAATAACTTTGGATAAGGAATACAGGTCAAAAGGATACAATAATAGAGAAAGATTTATAATAGTTCATTATACAGCATTAAACAGAGATCGTTCCCTTGAGGTTTTGACAACTCAGGAAGTTAGCTCTCATTTTTTAATATCCGATGTGGAAACAGATCCTGTTTATGCGTTGGTTGATGAAGATAGAAGAGCATGGCATGCAGGAGTTAGTGAATGGAAAACTTCTAAAAATCTCAATGACAGTTCGATAGGTATAGAAATAGTAAATCCCGGATATATAAAAGTAGATGAATTTGTTCCTTATAAAGATTTTCAAATCAAAAATCTGGCAGTATTATTGAAGTATTTATCTGAAAAGTATGAAATACCTCCTACAAATATTTTAGGCCATTCGGATATTGCACCCCAAAGAAAGCAGGACCCAGGTCCGCTTTTACCGTGGAAAATGCTGTATACGGAATATAATCTTGGAATGTGGTATGATGAAGCTGTAAAAGAAGATTTTAAAAATCAATATATACAAACTTTTTCAACATTGCCTGTTTCCGAGATACAGAAAGAACTGAAAAAATTTGGATATGCTATTGATATAACTAATCAATGGGATAAACAGACACAGAATGTAATAAAGGCTTTCCAGTATCATTTCAGACCTGAGTTATTTGACGGAAAAATGGATTTGGAAACTTATTCAATATTAAAAGCATTAAACGAAAAATATAAATAATTAGAAAATATAGATGATTAGAAATTATAAATAATTGAGAGATAAAATAATAAAATTAAAGATATTACAGAAAGGATTTAACAAAAAATGGAATTTTCGGAAAGAGTTTTAAATATGCAATATTCGCCAATAAGAAAATTGGTTCCGTATGCAGATACAGCTAAAAAAAATGGAGTAAGAGTTTATGAATTGCATATAGGTCAGCCTGATGTACAGACGCCTGACACGTTTTTTGACGGACTGCATAATTATAAGGAGAAGATAGTAAAATATGCAAATTCTGCAGGACTTGCAGAACTTCTAAATTCATTTTCAAAATCTTATATAGCGTCAGGGATGAATATTTTTCCCGGGGATATGCTTATAACTAACGGTGGAAGTGAGGCTATTCAGATAACTTTACAAACTATATGTAATCCGGGAGATGAAGTCTTAGTACCTGAACCTTATTATTCCAATTATGACAGTTTTTTAAAGGCTGCCGGTGCGGTACTAATACCTATTAAAACAACTATTCAAAATAATTATCATTTACCTGAAAAAGAAGAAATAGTAAAGCTTATTACACCGAAAACAAAGGCGATAATGTTTTCAAATCCGAGTAATCCGACAGGAATTGTATTTACTCATAAAGAAATGGATATTATAAAAGAAATTGCTCTGGAACACGATCTTTATATAATTACTGACGAGGTATACAGACAGTTCATATATGACGATGATATTGAATACAGGTCATTTATGACAGTACCCGAAGTCAGCGACAGAACAATACTCATTGACAGTATTTCCAAACATTACAGTGCATGTGGAGCAAGAATAGGAGTTGTTGCTTCAAAAAATAAAGAGTTTATAGCACAGGCCCTGAAATTATGTCAGGCAAGACTTGCAGTTTCCACAATTGAACAGTTTGCAAGTACGAATTTAATAAATACACTGGATACATATATTGATAATGTGAGACTTGAATATAAAGTAAGAAGAGATTTGATGTATAATCATTTAAGAGATATGCCTGGAGTAATTTCATTTAAGCCTGACAGTGCATTTTATATATTTGCAGAACTTCCTGTTGACGATATAGAAAAGTTTGTATTATGGTTACTTACAGAATACAGATATAAAAATCAAACATTGATGTTTGCACCGGGACCCGGATTTTATTCAGGAAAAGATAAAGGAATGAAAGAAGCAAGATTTTCTTTCTGTACTCATAATTTGACTGAAATAGAAAATGGAATGAAAATATTGAAAAAAGCTTTGGAAGAGTATAACAGTATTAACAGATAATATCATTAAAATATTAACTTTATGTATCCTTGAAATGTTTAAAAGAGGATATATTGATATAATAAAGGAGTATAATTGTTAGAAGAAGATATAAAAGACGCGAAAGATATTTTAAACAGAATGAATCCAAATCAGAAAATCAATTATCATACAGTATTGACAAAACTTATAACTGATTGGAAAAACAAGAATTTAAGACCCAAAATTTTACTTCATAGCTGTTGTGCTCCATGTAGTACATATACGCTGGAATTTTTGACGGAGTTTGCAGATGTAGCTATATTATTTGCAAATTCCAATATACATCCTGAAGCGGAATATAGAAAAAGAGCTTTAGTCCAAAAAGAATTTATAGAAAAATTTAATGCAAAAACAGGCAATAATGTCAGATTTATAGAGGATGAATACAAACCTGTAGATTTTTATAAAAAAGTAAAAGGACTTGAAAGGGAAAAAGAGGGCGGTGCAAGATGTACTGTCTGTTTTCAGATGCGTCTTGACATAGTTGCAGGAAAAGCACAGGAATTGGGATATGATTATTTTGGGAGTGCATTGACGTTAAGCCCTCATAAAAATAGCGAACTTATAAATCATATAGGACTTGAAATTCAGGAAATTTTTGATGTAAAATATTTGCCATCAGATTTCAAAAAAAATAATGGATACAGTCGTTCGGTAGAAATGTGCAAGGAATATGATGTTTATAGGCAATGTTACTGCGGATGCATATTTGCTGCACTGGAACAGGGGATAAAATTTGAATAAATTATTTTAGAAAAAATTACATATAAAAAAGAGGCTGTCTTATAAGGTAAATAAAATTACTAAATTATAAATTTTATATATTTTACTATTTATATAAAATCAATAAAAATAATGTATTTTGATTTTTAAAAATATACAATATCTATATTAGTAAAATTATTTTGGGCTTATAAGACACCCTCTTTTTTTTATTAGTTTTAATTTTTTAGAATATATTTTATATTAAGTAAAAATATTTCATCTCCCGAAACACTTAGATTATAAAAACAAAATATTCGGGAAACCAATTTTGAATTTATTTATATTCTGAATTTATTTATTTTTTAGTATATCTCTTATTTCAGTTAATAATGTTTCTTCTTTTGTAGGAATTTCTTCAATAATTTCTTCTACTTTTTTAGCGGGTTTTCTTAATTTATTGACAGCTTTTACCATTAAGAAAATAACAAAAGCCATTATTAAGAAATTAACAACATTTTGAATAAAGCTGCCATATAACACAGCCACTTCAGGTTTATCACCTTCAGCAGGAGTAATAACAAGTTTGAGAGCTGTAAAATTGATTTTTCCCAATATAATTCCTAAAATAGGCATAATCATATCATCAACTAATGAAGTTACTATTTTACCGAATGCACCTCCTATAATAACTCCAACCGCCAAATCCATAACATTCCCTTTGGAAATAAATTCTTTAAATTCTTTAAACATTAAATTTCTCCTCTCACTGATTTTAAGTATTATAAAGGATTTTTCCAAAAAAAGCAACTTGAAATATATCGTTACTTATTATATAATATTTAGTAAAGCAAATAGTTAAAATCAAAGGAGTATTTTGAATGCTGAATCAAAAAAATAAACGTAATTTTTCTATAATAGCACATATAGATCATGGGAAATCAACGATTGCCGATAGACTGCTGGAAGTAACAGGTACGGTTACTCAACGAGAGATGAAAGACCAGTTGCTTGACAGTATGGATCTGGAGCGTGAAAAAGGAATAACGATAAAAGCTCAAGCGGTAACTCTTAATTATAAATCAAAAAATGGCGAAATATATGAATTAAATTTGATAGATACACCGGGACACGTGGATTTTATTTATGAAGTTTCAAGGTCTTTAGCTGCATGTGACGGAGCTTTGTTAGTCGTGGATGCTGCTCAGGGAATAGAAGCACAAACGCTGGCAAATGTCTATCTTGCTCTTGAAAATGATTTGGAAATATTGCCTGTTATAAATAAGATTGATTTGCCGTCTGCCGATCCTGATAAAGTAAAATTGGAAATAGAAGATGTTATAGGTCTTCCTTCGGATAATGCAGTCCTTGTATCGGGAAAGACGGGTATCGGAATAGAAGATTTATTGGAGGCAATAATACAATATATTCCTGAACCTAAAGGTAATATTGATAGCCCCTTGAAGGCTTTGATATTTGATTCACATTATGATGATTTTAGAGGAGTAATTACATATATAAGAATAGTCGAAGGAAAAATTTCCAAAGGGGATAAAATCAAAATTATGTCCACAGAAAAAGAATTTGATGTACTCGAAATAGGGATTTTTTCTCCTAAAATGAAAGAAACGGAAGAACTCGCTGTAGGTTCTGTAGGCTATATAATTACAGGGATAAAGTCCATAAAAGATACCCAGGTAGGAGATACTATAACGCATGTTAAAAACCCTACGAATATACCTCTTGCAGGATATAGACCCGCACTAAGTATGGTATTTGCGGGAGTTTATCCTATATCTACCGATGATTATGAAGATTTGCGGGAAGCCCTTGAAAAATTACAACTGAATGACGCTTCATTGACTTATACACCTGAAACGTCATTGGCATTGGGATTTGGTTTCAGATGTGGATTTTTAGGACTGCTTCATATGGAAATTATAGTAGAAAGACTAAGAAGAGAATTTAACATTGACCTTATATCTACAGCACCGTCAGTCCAGTATCATGTTACTCCTGAAGTCGGTGATATGCTCATAATAGACAATCCTGCAGAATTTCCGGCAGGAAAAAAATATATAGAAGAACCTTATGTCAAGGGTACTATAATAGTGCCAAAGGACTATGTAGGAAATGTTATGGAACTGTGTCAGGAAAAAAGAGGTATATTTCTCAATATGAACTATCTGGATGATACGCGTACAATGATTAGCTATGATTTGCCTCTGGCTGAAATAGTAATAGATTTTTATGATAAATTGAAATCCAGAACTAAAGGTTATGCTTCTTTTGAATATGAAATGATAGGCTATAAGGAATCGGACCTTGTAAAAGTCGATATTCTTGTCAGCGGTAATCCTGTAGATGCCTTTTCTTTTATAGCTCATAGGGATAATGCCTATTACAGAGGAAGAGCTATCGTAGAAAAACTGAAAGATGTAATTCCGAGACAGCAGTTTGAAATACCTTTACAGGCAGCACTCGGCACAAAGATAATAGCAAGAGAAACAATAAAAGCTCTTAGAAAAAACGTATTAGCTAAATGTTACGGAGGAGATATAACACGTAAGAAAAAACTGTTGGAGAAACAAAAAGAGGGGAAAAAACGTATGAAGGCTATTGGGAATGTTGAAATACCGCAGGAAGCATTTTTATCAGTATTGAAATTAAATGATTAAAATAGCTGAATACGATAAATTTATTAAAAAATAGAGGTTTGCTATGAAAAAGAATATAATATTTTTTGATGTTGAAACGAATGGAAAAATAGGAAGTTCTGTTTTATCAATGTCAGCAATAAAAGTAAGTTATGACTTTGAAAAGAACAGTTGGGAAAAAGTTTCCGAATACGATAGATTTTATTTTAGAAATGAAGGTGAAGCAATAGATTTCGGGGCAATAAATGTAAACGGTCTGACCGATGATGTGATTGCCGAGAAAAGGAAAAACACGGATTATCCGTCTACATTTAAGGAAGATATGGATTCATTTTATTTATATTGTCAGGATACAAAACATTTTGTTGCTCATAATATAAAGTTTGACAGGAGCTTTATTCCTTTTCCTTTGAAAAATCAGTTTGATACTATGACAGAAAATATTGATATAGTAAGGGTAGGATTGAATGAATATGGTTCGTATAAATGGCCTAAATTAATGGAATGTGCTAAATTTTATAATGTGCCTATAAATGAAAATCAGTTACACGAGAGTTTGTATGATGTGCTGATTACTTTCAGAGTATTTTATAAAATGTCCAAAAATCCGTTTGGAAAACCGAGAATAAGCGGATTTCTGAATAAAGAATAATAATCAGGATATTTTATTCTATAATCATTTTTATGACTAATATAAATTCGATATCTTGGCGTGTGTATAATTTTAAAGTTTAAGCTATAAATAATCTATTGAATAAAATAATAAATTCATAAATTTGGAGTGAGTAAATGGGAATTTTACTTGAAAAAGGTAATAAAAATGGAAAAATCATAAATATGGATAATTATTCTGAAATTTTAAAATTTGAAATTTCAGAATATTTTTCCAATAATATTTCTTCGTTTATTGAGAAAAATGATTATCAGAATGTTCTGGAATATATTGAAAATCAGATAGGAAAAAAACTGGAAATCCCTCTCAGAATAGATGAAAACATTATTCCGAACGATAAGTTGAATACCCTTATTATCAATGAAAAAGCTAAATTTATGAATTTTTTTGTTTATTTGAAAAAAGAGCTTTTAAGCTGCAAAAAATTTTATTTTATAGTGAGTTTTATAAAATATTCGGGAATTCAGCTGCTTATAAGTATTTTTGATGAGCTTGAAGAAAAAGGGATAAAAGGAGAGATAATTACATCCGTATATTTAAACATAACAGATCCTAAAGCTCTGAAAAAACTGTTATCCTATAAAAATATAAAAGTAAGAATTTATAATAATTCCAATGAGAGTTTTCATACAAAAGCTTATCTTTTTCAAAAAGAAAAATATCATACATGTATAATAGGCTCTTCAAATATAAGTCAGAGTGCTTTATATTCTGCTGAAGAATGGAATGTAAAGCTGACAGACAGTAATTTCCTTGATATTTATAATAAATCTTTAGAACAGTTCGAAAAACTGTGGAACAGTAATGAAGCAATTGAATTGACAGAAGATTTTATTCAGAAATATGAGAAATATAAGGATAAAAATAGTCTCATAAATACATTTGATTATAAAAAAATACAGACTGAAAAAAGAAATTTTGAACCTAACAGTATGCAGAAAGAAATTCTTGAAAAACTTAGAGATACAAGGGATGCAGGATATAAAAAAGGACTTGTAGTGGCAGCCACAGGAACGGGAAAAACATATCTGGCGGCAATGGATATAAAATATTTTTTCAAAAGCAAAAACATTATCGGACGAAATTTTCTTTTTATCGCTCATAGAGAAGAATTACTTGAAAATGCTGCAAAAGTTTTTTCAAATATATTGGGTATAACTGAAAATGATTTCGGAAAAATATATAATGGAAAAAAAGAAATAGAATTTGATATGATATTTGCTTCAATCCAGTCTCTTAGAAATTGTTATAAAGATTTTGATAATAATAGATTTGATTATATAATAATTGATGAGTTTCATCATGCAAGTGCAGACAGCTATAAAAAAATAATAGATTATTTTAATCCTGAATTTCTTTTAGGACTTACAGCAACTCCTGAAAGAATGGATGGAAAAGATATATTGGCTCTTTGTGATTATAATTTAGTCGGGGAAATTGGACTAAAAAAAGCTATGGAAAAAGATTTGATAGTTCCTTTTCATTATTTCGGAGTCAATGATAACACCATTAATTATGATGAAATTCCATATAAAAACGGTGTTTATGATGACAAAATTCTTTTGAAAAAACTGTCGCAGCCAATAAGAACAAATTATATAACGGATAAAATTAAAAAATTTGGATATGACGGAAAAATATTAAGTGCTGTTGCATTCTGTCAGAATATTGAACATGCATTATATATGAAAAAAGAATTTAACAAAAAAGGATATATTTCTGAAACAGTAACTGCAAAAACAAGTAAGACCGAACGGTCTAACATTCTAAATGATTTTAAAAATAAAAAGATTAATATTTTATGTGTTGTAGATATTTTAAATGAAGGAATTGATATTCCTGATATAAATCTTCTTTTATTCTTAAGACCGACATTATCATCTACAATTTTTATACAACAGATAGGCAGAGGATTGAGAAAATCAAAAACCAAAGATTTTGTTACTATAATAGATTTTATTGGAAATCATAAAAAGGATTATTTGATTACTAAAGTTTTTTCTGAAGAAATACATAATAAAAATTATTTATATGACAAAAAAGAAAAGATAATAGATGAGATTAGAAATCAGTTTTCAAATATTCCCGGAGGCTCTTATATTGAGCTTGATAGAATATGTCAGGAAAGAATTATAAATAAGATTGAAAAAATTAACTTTAATTCCAAAAATATATTGAAAGAGTTGTATTTAGAATATAAAAACGAAATAGGGAAATCTGAAAATGAAATTTTATGTGTTTCAGATTTTAATTCAAATATAAAGCTGTTTATTGAACTGACTTTAAAGGCAGGTTCTTTTTATGAGGCTCAAATTCAGTTTGAAAATAGTAATTTTCAAAAAAATTATGAGCTTGAAATATTGGAAAACGAATTTTTGACTTATATGGAAAGAAAATTAACTTTAAACGAACCTTTTACTTACTTGATTATAAAAATCTTCTTAGAACGTAAATTTAAAGGTCAAAATTTAAATAAAAAAATTATAAATTATATAACTAATGAAAACATTCTGGAAGAATATAAAAAATATTTTTATATAAAATCTGAATTTAAAAAAGAATATGTCATAAATAGAATTTTTAAAGAAATGTCCGAAGATAATATATTGGAAAATACACTATACGGTTATCAAATTTCAAAAAAATATGAAAAACTGTTTTCGGAATTTTTCCCGGAATTTGATAAAAGACTTAATCAGCTCCTTATATTAGGATTAAACGAATTCAGAAAAAATAATCTTGAGGAATTTAATAACAATATACTTATTACACATAAAGAATATATGAGAACAGATTTGCAGATACTTCTTGATTCTAAAGTTCCTAAAGGAACATGGCGTGCGGGCTATGCCAATACTGACAAAGATATATGTCTTTTTATCACCAATGATAAGTCGCATATTACTCAGGAAAATTTGAAATATGATAATTCACTGCATGCTGACGATATTATTCAATGGATAAGTCAGCCTAAAACTTTTCATGAATCAAGTGTAGGTCAGATGTTTATAAAACATAAGGAAAAAGGGATAAAAGTTCATATATTTATAAGAAAATATGCTTTTATGAACGGAAATAAAACAAATCCGTTTATATATCTTGGGAATGCTGATTATTATAAAAGTTATGGCGATAAACCGATGATTATTTTGTGGAAATTGAAAGTAAAAATACCACAGGAACTGATATATGACTTATATGAAATTTAATAAATGATGATAAATTTAAATTTCCAAATTTTAAATACTAAATCAGAATATTCTTTTAAAAAGTGAAAAATAGAAAACAGAAAGGAGAAAGGAATTTAACTGAAGTTTATTCTCATATTCTTTATTTAAAATCCTAAAAAAAATTGAAATTTGATATATTCCTAATGATTTGTAATTATATCGGAACAATAGCTTTTGCAGCTTCAGGAGTAATGAAAGGGATAAAACATAAACTCGATATATTTGGAGTTGCATTACTTGCTATAATTACTGCATCCGGAGGAGGAATTTTGAGAGATGTACTTGTAAATCAGATACCTGATGCACTGACAAATCCTGAAGGACTATATATCTCGATTATAGCCTCAGGTATAATATATAAATTTATGAAAAAAATAAAAAATACTACAAAAATAACATGGCACAGAAAAATAAAATTATATAAAATACTCATAACATCAAATCTGGTGTTTGACTCAATAGGGTTAGCTGCTTTTACACTAATCGGAGCAAATAAAAGTATAAGTCTGGGATTAAACATAATGACCACAGCAACTTTGGCAACATTAACAGGGGTAGGCGGAGGAATAATTAGAGATCTGCTCGTTACTGAAACTCCAATTGTATTGAAAGAAGATATATATGCGGTTCTATCATTTGTTGGAGGAGTAGTATGCCATATATTTATAGTGGAATTTAAATTTCTAAAAACGCCGACTATGTTAGCAATGTTTATTATAATATTAGTAATTAGATTATTGATAATAAAATATAAAATAAATCTGCCAAAAACTGAATAAAATAAAAGAAAGTCTAATTTGAGAGTTATCTTTATAATTTTATTATTTCTTTAAAAATTATAGAAAAAAAAATAAAATAAAAGACGAAATAAATCAGATAAAATTTACTAAAAAATATAAGCATATAAAATTTTTAAAAATATTATCGGACAATTATATATTTAACTGAAATTTTAAAATTATATTTGGAGAATAAAGAATTGATAGATAAAATTAGATATACAAAAACAGGAAAAAAAATAGAAATATATGAATTTTATGCAAAATTACATCAAAAAGTTGTACTTCAGAAAAATCAATATGAAGAGCATATCTTAAAAAAGCATTCTGATATTGATCTCGAAATTATTGAAATGGCCTTAATAAACCCTGATTATGTGACCAAACGGTCTAAATCAAAAAAGGAGCATTTTTATCAAAAAAAAATTGGAGATAAAATTTATTTTGTTGTTGTCTCAAGTCAAAAAAATATTCGGCATACAAGATTTATTTTAACTGCATTTTCTATAGATGATAAAGAGTTTTTGAAACAAAAAAATATTTATTATAAGTATATAAATAATAATGATGAATGAGAATAAAAAATAAAAAATAATAATAAATAAAATGAATGATAAAATGATATATACTATAAAAAGAAAATCTTATAAATTTATGTTTTAAGAATATTTTTATGAAATATTTGATATAGTGATATAAATTTTATTATTTTTGTTTTTTATTTTTAAGTCCGATAATATATGTTATGTATAATTTATGATATAAAAAGCACTTCTTCAAGTTATATTTTTAAGAAAAAATGGATATAAATCAATTTTGATAGGCAAAATTATATATGAATATTATTAAATTATTTGTTCTCCTATTTTTTTCTTTTATTTCTAATAACTTCTAAATTCCTAAAATTGATAATCTAATAATCTAAAAACCGCATTTATTATAAAATATTATACTGTGCTATAAAATTATGGAATATAATAACCTCTTAAATATTCCATACTATATAATTACATATTTTTCAGCTTCAACAATCCATTATTTGTATCTTTTCTACTAAAATACTATCAAATTTCAAATATAAAATAAATATCATCCAAAGTGGAAACTAATTGTAAAACGATATACTTATATTGACCAAAAGCAATATACTTTTTTCTTCATAAACTCCTTTTAAGAACCCCTTCGGGGTTCTTTTTTTGTATTTGTAGATATGATTTTTGTACCTATTCTTTGATATATAGAGTTTGTAGTATTTCTCATTTTTTTATTGAAGAAAAAAATTAAGATAAGAGATAATATTTAATACTCTACTTTATCTGTCAAATGTTAAATATAACTACAGATAATTTATTTTGTTTGCTTTTATTAGATCGTATCATAATTTCAAAATATTGAATAATCTGATTATAAAATCCCAAATAATAATAAATAATATTTTATGTGAATAATATATTTTATAAGCTTTTATATTGTTATAAATTATACTTTATGTTATAATAACACTTGTTATACATTTTTATATAATAAATTTTAGGAGGTTTATAGATGTTGAACTTTATTGATGAAACTCTTATAAAGATGAATACTAATGAGTTTCTAAACAACATAAAAAAAGCTTTTAATGATATATTTTCTCATGAAAATATTGATAAAATAAATTTGATGAACTATCTTCCGGAAGACAAATGGCTTTACATCAAAAAACAAGGTCTTCTTCTTCCTTTCTTAACTGAAAAATTAGGAGGGAGAAAAACTAATCAGTTTGAAATTCAAGAAGTATTGAGGATTGCAGGAAATTATGGGGTTCCTGTAACATTAAGAACGGGAATTGAGGGAGCTTTAGTATTGCAACCGCTCACTGAATTTGGTAATTCTGAACAGATTGCTAAAGGTTTGGAGCTTATATTTAAAGGCGAAGGAGGAGGTCTTGCTATTACTGAACCTGAAACTTCGGGATCTGCCATTGCTAAAGAAATGCAATCATATTATGAATATATTGATGAAAATACGATACATCTAAAATCTTCCAAATATTGGCAAGGAAATTCTCAAAGTGATTTTCTTCTTGTCGCTGCTAAAGAGAAAAAAGATGGGAGACTTTCAAAAACGATAAGTCTTATATTTGTTCCTAAAGAATATATTGAATATGATGTATTGAAATCTGAAGGCCTAAAAGCGGTAAGGTACGCTGTTAATAAAATTGATGCTTCTATTCCTTCGAAATATTTAATAAAACTTTCTGACTCTAAAGCAAATTCTTTGAGAGAATTCCAAAATATATTTATAAGAAGTCGTCTGCAACTTATAGGTATGACCCACGGAATTATGGAATATATCCTGAAGAATATAAAGAAATATTCTAAAAACGAGATAAAATTCGTTGAGTGGGAAATAAAAGAAATCGAGAAAAGATATGAGGCATCAAAAATTATGTATGATTATACTTGTAATAATATTTCGCCTGATAAGTCAGTGTCGGATAAACTTATGGAGGCTAATATAATAAAAAGTCTCTCAACTGATTACACTTATGAAGCTGCAAGGACAGCACAGAAACTGTTAGGAGCTAAAGGATTTGAATCCGGACATCCTATGAGCAATATTGCTATTGATTTTAGACCTTTTACTATATTTGAAGGTCCGAATGATATGCTTTATGCAGATATTTATGACCAGTTCTCCAAAGCCACTGCCGAAGAGAAAAAAATGGGAATCAGAATAAATAAAGATTTGACTTTGTATGAACGATTTATATCAGATAAAAGATTTAAAGTGGTTTCAAATTCCGCTGATAATTTGCTGCAAAAAGCCGATGAAGTTGTTAATTTCTTGAAAAATCACACATTAAATGAAATTGATCAGATTAAGAAAGTATTTACCGGGAAAATATTATCTAAATTATTTATTCTATCACAAACAAATTTAAATGATTTATCTGCATTCCTTATCAAAGATATTAAAAAGGATATTTTGGATTTTGAATATTGCTAAAAATTATTTAAATACCTAAAAACTGTTTTGGAAATAGAGATTTTAATATAAAAAAATTTTATATTATTTCTATATTTTAAAACAGTTTTTTTAGTCTAATTCTATAAATATATTCTGAAATTTTTCTGTATTTTCATTTTTAAGATAACTCATTATCCCTTCCTTATTTTTCTTATTTTACATTCAAGGAATTCTATCTCGTTTATAATAATCATTATTATAATTATCAGAAACACTTTCTCCTTTTACTTCTCATAATTAAAAATCAGAACAAATTATTAAACACTATCATTAAACTGCCTCATTTTAAAAAAATATCAAATAACTTATCCACATTTTTTCAAAAAAAATCTTGTTATCTTTTTATAACTTATATCATTTTTATTTTAAACAAGTATTTACCGTGTGTTTTTTAAAAATACATAACGAATAATATTTCCACTTTTCCACAATCACCGAATAAACTATGTATCAGTTTAAAAATAAACTATTCATTCTATTATAAGATAAACTGACGCAAAGTTTATTTTTTATTACTATTGATGTTTGATAATGTTTGATTTAATAAAAAAAATCATCGTTAAGATGATTTTTTACTATTTAATTATTCTTATATACAATCATATTATTTTTTCGGTTTTGATAACATTATAGGGACAGACCATATTGCTAAATATAATAATCCAAATACTGTTATATTTATTAAAATCCCAAATTTACCCAATGTAGATACCTTTATCATATTTGATATATAAAAAGATGCTAAAGATATTACAAGAGATAATACGAGGAATTTCAGATAAATAAGATTATTTATTTTGATATGCCGTTTATTCAGAGATATTAATAATATTAAATAATTTATCATCGCTGAAAAAGATGTTGCGACGGTCAATCCTATATGCCTATACTGCTTATAGAGAAGAAAGTCCAGAATGATATTTATAAATATTGCGACAAATGATGATATAACAGGTAAGGTTCTATCCTTATATACATAGTGGCTTCGCGTGAGAAGATGAATTGTTGAGAAAAATAACAATCCTAAAGCATAAAATTTTAATGAGCCTGCTGTTATTATAACTCCTTTGTCCGAGAAATTTCCTCTTTTATATACGAGAGTTACTATCTGCTCTGCATATCCCATTAATATCGTAGATGACGGGATAATTAAAAAAGCTAACATATTTAAACCTTTTTGAATAGTATTTTTTACTCTTTTTTTCTGATTTTTGACTACTGCTTGGGATAAAGTCGGGAAAATTACGACCGATAACGATATTGCGAATACACCTATTGGTAATAAATATAATCTACTTGCATAATTTAATGCACTTGCTGTTCCCGCGGGAAGCATTGTTGCAAATCTGTTATCCACAATTTCATTTATTTGATAGCCAAATATCCCGATTAATGTAGGTATCATAAGTTTGAACATCTCAATAACATAAGGATCTTTCAGATTAAATATGAATTTATATCTTTTCATTATTTGAAAGAATTGAGGTAACATCATTCCAAGCTGGAAAACTCCTGATAATAAATATGACACTCCTAAACCGTATATTCCAATCTTTTTAGCTGAAATAATTGTCCCTATTATGATAGTCAGATTAAAGATCAAACCTGTGGAAGCTGCCACAGCAAATTTTTTATAGTTATTTAGCAGAGAGGACACTACTCCCGAAAGAGCAATAAAAAGAAAATAAAATGCTACTATTTTTAGTAAATTGTTAGCCGTTTCAAATCTTTGAGGGTCATTAAATCCTGTAGTTATTTTCAATATTTGTCTTGAAAAAACAATCATTACAACGGATAAAGTAGATGTGAATGCTATTATCAGATTCAATACTGAATATACAAAATCATTTGTCCTATCCTTTCCATTTTCTTCAATTCCTCTATTATAAATAGGTATAAAAACTGTTCCTAATGAACCTTCTCCAAATAAAGTTGTAAAAAAATTCGGTATTTTTGTGGCACTGACATACGCATCAGTTAAACCGGTAGCTCCAAACATACTACCTATAATCATTTCTCTTATTAGACCGAGTAGTCTACTAAGCATATTTATAGCCATAACAATAAAACTTGATTTAAACATTAAAATTTTGCCTTTCTATTAAGAAGATAATTTTTGTATATAAAATTCTTTTCCTTCATTTATTATATCAATATATCCACTTTTAAACATTTCAAGGATACATAAAAATAATGAAACTATTCTTGATTTTGTGAATTTGTTTTTCAGCAATACACTAAAATCTATCCTATTTTTTGTTTCTATTAATTCACTTATTTCATCTGCTGCATCTTCTGTGGAATATTCTTCTTCCAAATTTAATATAATCTTTTCTTTATCTTCCACTTCCAATAATGCTTTAAAGCTATTCATAAGTGTTTCCAGTGTTAGTCCTGAAATATCGTATTCTATCATAGCAGTTTCAATATTTTTACTTCCTGTTCTTTTATATGGAATGTTATATTCATTTTCATATTCTGAAAATAGCTCTGAAATTTCTTTAAAAAGTTTATATTCCAATATTTTTCTTTCCAGATTTTCTATTTTCTCATCTTTTTTCTCTTTATTTAATATTGAATATGCCTTTATCTCAATAAGGTCTGTTGCCATAATGAGAAACTCGACTTTTATTTTGAGATTTTCTTCTTTTTGCTGTTTTATATAATTGAGATAGTCATCTATTATTTGAGAAATATTAATTTCAGTAATTTTCATCTGTTTTTTTTCAATTAAATGTATGAGAAGATCAAGCGGCCCTTCAAAATTATCTATTTTCACATTTATTATGGTATTTTTCATTTATTCTTTTTCTCCAGTTATTAACATTACCTCTGATTTTTTCAATAAGCTCATCCAGTGAATTCATTTTTTTCTCATCACTTACCTTTTCCAATACTTCTATCAAAATAATTTTACCGTATATATCTTTATCAAAATCGAATATATGGGTTTCTACACTCAAAGAATTAAATTTTACCGTAGGATTTTTTCCGATATTCATTATACCATGATAAATATTGTCTTCTCCCTCTATATGAACGTAAACTCCGTATACTCCAAATCCGGGGTAAATTCTATTTCTAAAAGTTAGATTTGCCGTAGGAAATCCTAAGGTTCTTCCTAATTTTTTTCCATGAATAACTTCTCCCATAATGATAAAGTTATGTCCTAATAATTCTTTTGCCTTGATTAAATTAGTTTCTTTGATATATTCTCTTATTCTTGTACTGCTTATTATCTTATTTTCACTATCCAGAACAGGAGTTTGAACATTGAGAATAATTTTATTATTATATTTTTCTTTAAGAATATTCTCCAAAGTATCTATATTTCCTGATTTATTTTTTCCGAAAGTAAAATTAAATCCGCAATATATTTCTATTGCATTTAGTTTTTTAACAAGAATATTTTCAATAAATTCTTCGGGAGATAAATTTCTTATTTCTTCAAATTCATCAAGAAAAACATAATCAATATCAAAATTATTAATAAGTTCGAGCTTTTCTGATGAAGTTGTAATTCTGTTTTCTTTTTTTGAAGGGTATTCTGAAAATGTATAAATAACTGTCTTATATCCTTTATTTTGGGCTTTTTTTACAGCTTCTTCAAATATTTTTCCATGTCCCTTATGAATTCCGTCAAAATTTCCTAAAATTATTATATTTTTGCTCTCTTTTAATTCCTGAATATCTGTTAGACAGTCAATATTTCTAAATTTTAAAAATTCTTCAATAGTTTTATATTCTTTTGTAATCGGTTTTATACTCATTTTCTTCAACTTCCTAAATAAATTAAATTTTAAGTTATTTCATATTTATTATTTGTATATTGACAAATAATTATTTTTTATAAAATAGTTTTTTCATATATTTTGGGATATTTTCTATTATATGTGAGGCATTTATTATGTATTGCTTTTTAAATAGTTCATCCGCAATATATCCATGTAAAAATGCTCCTATATTTGCACTTTCTATTAAATCATAATTCTGTCCCGCCAAAGAAGTAATTATTCCCGTAAGACAGTCTCCCATACCTCCGTTTGCCATATAAGGATTTCCCGTACTGTTTATATATACTTTTTTGCCGTCTGTTATTAAAGTATTTTTCCCTTTTAATAACAATATTATATTTTTAGACAAAGCAAACTCTCTGCAAATCTCAAATTTATTCTTTTCAATCTCATCGGGAGTATAACCTGATAATCTTGAAAATTCCATTAGATGAGGCGTTAAAATAGCTCTATCTCTTATTTTATTAAATAGTTCTCTGTTTTCAGATAATAAATTTAATCCGTCAGCATCAATAATGACTTTTATTTTATTACCTTTATTATTATTTTCATGGTTCAGTAATTTTTCAAATATTAAAAGTGAATTTTTTGATTTGCCTATGCCCGGACCTATACCTATAACGTCAGAATTTAAAAGTTGTTTTTCAATTTTATTAAAATCAGATACAGACAACTCTTCAACATTTATACCTATAGACATTGCTTCGGATATTCCTGTAATTATCTCACTTGCAATATTATTATAAGTAAGTAGAGTAACTAAACCTGCACCGCTTCTAACACATGAATTTACAGTTATTTTAGCAGCTCCTGAAAAGCCCTTACTTCCTGCAAAAATCAAAACTTTTCCAAAATCTCCTTTGTGGGATAAAAAATTACGTCCGATAATGTATTCTTTAATTTCTTTTTCTGTTAAATAATACTCGTTTATAAGATTTAAAAAATTATTTTCATTTATTCCTATATTTTCTACTTTTATATTTCCAAAAAATTCAATATTCTTCAAGTTTAGAAATCCTCTTTTAAATGTAACAAAAGAAACAGTCTTATGGGCTTTTACTGCTACTCCCATAACTTCTCCCGTGCTTCCGTTTATTCCTGAAGGAATATCTACAGAATATATTGGAGTTCTCGATGAATATTGATTTATTTTTTTTATAATTTCTTTGTATATACCTTCTATTTCTGAATTTAAGCCTGTTCCGAAAATGCTGTCTATTATTATTTCAGAATTAATAAGTAAACTATCTAAATTTTTGAAATCATAATGTATCTCTATTCCGAGGTTTTTGCATATGTCATAATTTGTTTTACAATCATTACTCATATTCTGACTGTCAATGCAGAAAATTATAACATTTTTACCTGCTGTGTTTAAATGTCTTGCTATTGCATAGCCGTCTCCGCCATTATTACCTTTTCCACATATTACAAGATAATTACTGAAAGTCAAATCAATATGCTTCATAAAAGAAACAGCTGCATTCTCCATTAAGACAATGCTTGGTATTTCTAATGTATTTATAGAGAAATCATCAATTTTTTTAGTTTCTTTGTTCCCTCCAATCAGCATATTATCCTCCAAAAATTTCTAATCTTTTAACTGATAAATAACACCAAAATTTATGACATGATTATTATAGAGTTTATTTTTTTCAAAATTGTATCCCAATTTATACGTCATCGAATCGTCTTTTTGATATTTGATATTTCCTCCGGTAACTAATGTTCCATGCTCGTAAGTTTCATTATTCAAAGTTTTGTTATAATTCCCTTTATTTGTAATCATATTTTTAAGGTTCTGCTTATATTCAGTTCCTGCTTCCCAACTGATTTTATCATTGTATTCCTGCTGGACTTTTACTCCTGCTGAAGTTACTATATCAGAGTGATTTCGAGACATATAGCTTTTTCCGTCTTTTACGGCAGTCCTTTCATTGACACTTTTTAATTCCACTTCAATTGACGGAATAAATTCAGCATTATTTCCTAAATCTTTTTTATAAGAAATATTTCCTTTGGAACTGACATAATCATAGTTGTTTTGAGGAGCACTGTTTTTAATTCCCTTTTTATAAGAATATCCCGTTCCATATCCAATTTCTCCTTTATAGATAATTCCATCTTTTTTGTATTGAGAACTTATAGAAATATTGTTGTCATCAATATTTTTCTTATGATTTCTTTGACCTATACGCTGTCTTATTTCTTTATCTTTATGGTTTAATCCTACACCTATTTTTGTATCATTATTAACTTCGTATTCATAATTTGCATTATATTCTTTTGTTTTCTTACTGAAACTTTCTGAATCTGAAATTTTTCCTTTATCATTTTTTGTGATTGATTCTGCAGTAATAGGTGTTTCAAATAAATCTTCGTCTTTGGATGGATATACTTTTAGTATTTTATTATTTTTATATGAAGTAGTATTCTGGGAAAAAGCTGCCACATTTTTACAGGCAGGCATTTTACTTTTTCTTTTCGTGGTAACGGTACATTTTGTCATTTCAAGTTGATTATTTATCTTCTTTTCTTTTTCTTTAATATTCTGAAGTTCTTTTAATATCTCTTTATATCCTTCGTTATTATCATTTTTCTTTTTAGCGATATTTGCTGCATTAATAGAAAGACTTCCTAACAGAAATAGAGTAAAAAATATAAAAAATGACCGTTTTTTTTGTGATAAATTGAATTTTTTTCTCATAATCTTATTTCTCCGAATAGATTTTATTGGTAAAAAATTTCCAAATAAGAAAGTATTGCATTTTTAATAATTATAAATTGTCTAAATATATTAAATTAAATCCAATTAAATATATTATTTTATTTCTTCACATAGTTTTTTCAGATATTCTTTCGCTCTTTCTTTTAATTCAGGATGTCTCAATCCAAATTCAACATTTGCGATAAACATTCCAAATTTATCCCCTGTATCATATCTAAGTCCTTCAAAATTATACGCATATAGTTTATCTCCTGATTTTTTCATATCAAGTATGGCATCAGTTAATTGTATTTCTCCACCTTTTCCGGGTTTAGTATTTTTTAGAAATTCAAATATTTTGGGTTCTAATACATATCTTCCCAATGCTGCAAGTCTACTCGGAGCTTCTTCAACTGAAGGTTTTTCAATAAAATCCTCGACTTCGACTGTCAAAGGGTCAATTTGTCTTAAAGGTTTGATAATTCCGTATTTATTGACATTTTCTTTAGGTACTTCCTGTACTCCTAAAATATTACCGCCTTTTAGTTCTTCGTATTTATTAATAAGCTGTTTTGTTACCGGAATTTGTCCTTTAAGAGTATCGGTATACATTACATCATCTCCAAGCAGTACAACAAAAGGCTCATTTCCCACAAATGCTTCGGCACATCCGATAGCATGTCCAAGACCTAAAGGTTTTTTCTGTCTTACATAATAAATATTGGACATTTTTGAAATGTCATGTACTACTTTTAATAAGTCTTTTTTCCCACTTTCTTCCAAAGTTTTTTCCAGCTCATAGGAATAATCAAAATGATTTTCAATAGAAACCTTGTTTCTTCCTGTTACTATTAATATTTCCTCTATTCCTGATTCTATGAGTTCTTCTACTAAATACTGTAATGCGGGTTTATCAACTATGGCAAGCATTTCTTTAGGTTGTGCTTTTGTGGCAGGTAAAACTCTTGTACCTAAGCCGGCTGCCGGAATAACTGCTTTTCTTATTTTTTTCGGATTCATTTTTTACTCCTGTCAGTTTGAATTTTATTTAAATTTTTTACAATTAAAATATAATTTCATCAGAGTATTCTACATTTACTCCTGTAAATAATCCCATTTGGTCAAAAATCTGTTTTCCTTGAGAACTTACAATCATTTTGTATTTATTAGTTTTTCTGTCATATTCATATTTTCCAATAAAAAAGAAATTTTTATTGACATCTATCTGACCGTAAAATCTTAAAACTTCCTTGTCAGGAAGAGGCAATCCATTGAGATTTTTTCTGTCTACTGATTGTAAAAGTTTGGAATAATCAGTCAATTTTCTATAAAAATCATTTCTAAAATCGTTATTTGTAGTTTTTTCGCCTATTCTTATCTTTATACCGATGTTCAGATTATAATCACCATTTTCAATAATATAATAAGCCATTCTCAATTCTTCACTATCACAGAAGATCTCATCAGTTTTCTTTTCCTGTTTTATTTTATTAATTACTCTTCCAAGTAAAATATCAGGATTTTTCATAAATTCACAGCTGAAAGAATGAACTCCCAATACTAAAAATGCTGCTAATAATAATTTTTTCATTTTCATCCTCTTTTTCATAAAATATTTTTCAATTTATATTATTATACCACATATTTCCTATTATTTTATACTGTTTTTTATAAAATAATATTTAATTATTGATGCAAACTCCCTGAGGTATGATTTCGGTAATGAAATTAAGGGAGTTGGAGCTCCCAGTCCATAAGCCTCATAATTTAGTAAATTTGCAATTTTTTTTGCTCTATATATATGATAATCGTTTGTAACTATAAGTATTTTAATTTTTTCTTCTTTATTTTTACTTTCATTTTCCTTTATTTTTGCCTGACTGAATTTTAAATTTTCTACCGTATTTGTAGATTTATCTTCTTTTATAATTCTATTTTCATCAATTCCGTTTCTAATCAGTTCCCTTTTTATGGCTTCCGCTTCAGAAATATTTTCTCCTTTTCCTGTGCCTCCCGAAGCTATCACTTTTATATCTCTATGTTTTTTTAAATATTTTGTAGCAGTTTTTATTCTTTCATTTAAAGAACGGGACGGCTTATCTCCGTATACTCTTCCGCCTAAGATTATAACATAGTCGACCTGTTTATCCGATTGATTTTCAAATCCTGATAAAATCAGGAATTGAACAAAGATAAACGGGATAAGGAAAACTAAAAAGATATATTTTAAAAACTTTAACATTCTTTTTTTTAGACTATCTTTCATATATTCCTCTCTAATTATTTTTCTCTTTATTCCAGTTCAAATCCTCCTGTATATAACTGATAATAAGTTCCTTTTTGTTTCAGCAACTCATCATGATTTCCCCTTTCGATTATTCTTCCCTGTTCCAGAACCATTATCACGTCGGAATTTCTAATAGTGGAAAGTCTATGAGCTATTACAAATACTGTTCTGCCTTTCATTAGCTTATCCATACCTTCCTGAACTATTTTTTCCGTTCTCGTATCTATACTCGAAGTTGCTTCGTCAAGTATAAGTACAGGCGGGTCAGCTATGGCAGCTCTTGCTATGGAAAGAAGCTGTCTCTGTCCTTGGGAAAGATTGGCTCCGCCATTACTTAGATAAGTGTCGTATCCGTTAGGCAAATGTTTGATAAAATGATGAGCATTAGCAAGTTTTGCAGCTGCATGCACTTCTTCATCAGTGGCGTCAAGTTTTCCATAACGGATATTATCGGCAACTGTACCTGAAAACAGATGTGTATCCTGTAATACTATTCCCAATGATTTTCTTAAGTTGGATTTATTTATTTTCTGAATATTTATACCGTCATATCTTATTTTCCCGTTCTGTATATCATAAAATCTGTTTATCAGATTTGTAATAGTTGTTTTTCCTGCTCCTGTAGCTCCTACAAAGGCAATCTTTTCTCCGGGTTTTGCATATAAATTTATATTATGTAATATAATCTTATTTTCATTATATCCAAAATCAACATCTTCAAAAACAACATCTCCAAGAAGTCTTTCATATGTTGTACTTCCGTCTTCATGAGGATGTTTCCATGCCCATATTCCTGTGTGTCTGTCAACTTCTACTATATTTCCTTTATTATCAATTTCAGCATCTACAAGTTTAACGTATCCTTCGTCAAATTCAGGTTTTTCATCAAGGACTTTAAATACTCTGTATGCCCCTGCTGCTGCCAGCGTAACGGAGTTAATCTGCTGGGCTGTCTGAGATATGGGCTGATTTAGAGTTCTTGTAAACTGTAAAAATGAAGCAAGTCCCCCTAAAGTAAATCCTCCTATACCTGAAAGGGCAATAAAAGCTCCTATTGAAGCCGTAAGAACAAAATTTATATTTCCAAGATTTCCTATAATCGGGCCTAAAATATTTCCATATTTATTGGCGTTATTGGAACTCTCAAATAATTTTTCATTTAAAATATCAAATTTCTTTTTGGCTTCTTCTTCATAGGAAAACACTTTGACAACTTTCAATCCTTCAAGCATTTCTTCGATATATCCGTTCACGACTCCGATATTTTCCTGCTGTTCTTTAAAGTTTGCTCCGCTTTTTGACGTTATACTTTTCGTAGTACTCAACATAATTACTACCATAATCAGTGTAAATATCGTCAGAGGTATATCCAGTATAAACATTGATATAAGTACACTTATAACTGTTATTATTGATGATATTATTTGAGCCAGACTTTCAGTTATCATATTACGAAGTGTATCTATATCGCTCGAATAAACACTCATTATATCTCCATGGGCATGAGTATCAAAATATTTTATCGGAAGTCTTTCCATATGCGAAAACACATCATCTCTAAGCTGTTTTAATGTTCCCTGTGCTGCGACTATCATAAACTTTTCATATAAATATGTACATATAATTCCTGCTGAATATATAGCTGTCATTGCTCCTATAATTTTTAGAAGAGGAGCAAAATCGATATTAGGATTTCCTATGTTAGGGGTGATATATCCGTCAATCAGCTGTTTTGTATACATAGTACCTACAACCATGCTTAATGAGCTTAATAATATGAGTATTATGACGGCTATAAACTGAAATTTGTATAATTTGAACATATATCCGAGCAGACGGATAAGAGCTTTCAATTCTTTTCCTCTGTTTCTGTTATTATTATCGGTTTTACTCATCTTTATTTCCTCCTTCTTCTTGAGAAGCATGGACTTCCTTGTAAATACTGTTTGAAATTATAAGTTCTTCATGGACACCAATCCCCGTTATTTTACCGTCATCAAGAACGATTATTTTATCTGCGTCTTTTATAGATGAAATCCTTTGGGCAATAATAATCTTTGTAATATCAGGTATTTCGTTTTTAAAAGCTTCTCTTATAAGTTTATCCGTCTTTGTATCCACAGCACTTGTTGAATCATCCAAAATCAATATTTTAGGGTCTTTCAGTAAAGCTCTTGCTATACATAGACGTTGTTTTTGTCCTCCTGAAACATTTGACCCTCCCTGCTCTATATAAGTATCATATTTATCAGGAAATTTTTGTATAAATTCATCTGCTTGAGCTAATTTGCAGGCACGTATCATTTCTTCTTCAGTAGCATTTTTATTTCCCCACATAAGATTTTCCTTTATTGTTCCTGAAAAAAGTATGTTTTTCTGCAATACCATAGCTACATTTTTTCTGAGAGTTTCTATATCATAGTTTTTTACATTTACTCCGCCGACCCTGACTTCTCCTCCAAGTACATCATACAATCTCGGGATAAGCTGAACAAGAGCTGATTTGGCACTTCCGGTTCCCCCTATAATTCCTATTGTTTCTCCCTGATTGATTTTTAGATTGATATTTTCCAAATTTAAAACTTCGGGATTATTGCTGTAACTAAAATTCACATTTTCAAAAGAAATTGAACCGTCTTTTACTTCATATACAGGGTTTTCGGGATTTTTTATACTTGGCTCTTCATCCAGAACTTCTACTATCCGCTCTCCTGACGCTCTCGAAAGAGTTATCGTTACCAAAACCATTGCAAACATCAAAAGGCTCATAAGAATATTTGCCGTATATGAAAATAAGCTCATCAGCTGTCCTGTAGTAAGGTTGCCGGTTACAATCATTTTGGCTCCAAACCATGAAAGAAGTACAATACAGGAATACATGCAGAACTGCATTGCGGGTGCTACAAATATTATGATTTTTTCTCCTTTTAACATTGTATTTTTCAATGTATCCGTAGATTTTTTGAATTTATTAATCTCATAATCTTCTCTTACATAGGCTTTTACAACTCTTACTCCATTTATATTTTCCTGAAGGTCCGAATTTATTCTGTCGTATTTTTTCATAGCTCTTGTAAAAATCGGATGAACTAAGAATATAATCACTGCCATTACTATTCCCAGTATTAAAATTGCTCCAAGGAATATTGTTGACAATTCGGGACTTATATAGACAGTCATCAATGTCGCGAATATAAGCATTAACGGAGCTCTTACTAGAAGTCTCAGTATCATCTGATAAGAATTTTGTATATTTGCAATATCTGTCGTAAATCTTGTTATAAGTCCTGCGGTTGAGAATTTATCTATGTTTGTAAAAGAAAAATTCTGTATTTTGTAAAATACGGCTTTTCTTATGTTTTTTGCAAATCCTGCTGACGCTCTTGCCGCATTTCTTCCCCCTGCAAATCCTGCCGAAAGGGAAAACATAGCCATTATTAAAGTTATAAATCCTATAAAATATATATGCTGAAGATTTCCTTTATTAAGTCCGTCATCTATTATTGAAGCCATTAAAAATGGTATCAGTATTTCCAACAATACTTCCAATGCAATAAATATAGGAGATAAAATAGATGGCTTTTTGTATTCTCTTATATATGCCAATAATTTTTTTATCATTTAAACTTTCCTTTCTTACTTAAAATTAAAGGCTTTCTCAAAATAAAAATAAATATAAAATATACAAAAAATAACATTTATTCATCCTTTTTTATTAAATTTCACAATTTGTCAAAATATAAAAACTTTATAATCATCATTTTTTGTATTATTTTTATTATAAATTTCCAATTTTTGAAATAGCCTTTTTTGATATAATATTGATATTTATTGAATTATAACATTTTTATAAAATTTTTTCTATAAATATTTTATTTGTAATTGCCGCTAATCTCAGGCAAGTTCATGTTATAACTTCAAAAGTTAATCCATATATGCAGTTATAATTAAATTTCTTCTACTCACATAAATTATATTAATATCTTATAATTAATATAAATAAGGGTAGTTATAAATCTCTATTCTATCTAATTAACAGTTTTTATTGACAATTATTTCTAATTATATTAGAATCTATATAATTTGAAAGGAGGCTCAAAAGTGAGTATAGAAGATGATATAAGAAAAAAATTGGAAGATGAAAAAAAGCCGACAGGAGAATTGGACACATATCCAAGTCTTAAAGATAGCGTATATGAAAAATTGTCAGTTTCTCCGAAAAATGAAAAAGATGATGTTGATATTATACCCCTCAAAATGGATACTGAAATGTCAAAAAATATGAAATTTCTTTCCATTGTCTGTAAAATATTTGGTATCCTTCTCATTGTTCTCGGTGTAATGTACTGTCTACTTATAATAGGTGCTATTATTGGTGTTCCATTTATTTTTATTGGATTGAAAGTTTATCAGGCAGGAGATAATTTGGAGCAGGCTGTTATAAAAAAGGATGAAGAAAATTTTAGATTAGCCATTATACATGCAGCCAAATCTGTAAAATATTATTTGATTTTTTTATTAACATTTATTATTCTTTCATTTGGAACATTTATATTTATCCTTATGATAGGAATATTTTCAGATATAGTGAGTTAGATTTCGATTAAATAATAAATTAAATAACAAACTGAAAATTATAATAAAATTATCATTTTAAAATATGAAACTTATAATATAATAAAATTCATAAAGAAAGGGGATAATTTATGGATTTTAAAGAAAATAACAAAAAAATGAAAATAAAAAAAATATTCAATAAAATATCAGAAACTAAAAATAAACAGAAGCTGCAATTAAAATCAAATAATTTTCATATTTCTGAAATAATTACTTTTGACTTGGATTTAAAATTATTAAATGATTTCAGAAAAATTATTTTATATAATAAAATAATGGGAATATTAGGCATAATAAATGGAATTATATCGACATTATCTATAATCGGTTTAATAGGAGGTATTTATACGATTATAATTTCGATTAAACTTTTAAATGCTTCAAAAGATTTAAAAATTTTTTGTATTAATAAAAATGGTAAAGATTTAAAAAAGTTCTTTGATTCTTATGGAAAAGCATGTAAATATAGTATGATACTTTTAATTCTCAATGTGATATTTTTTATTATATATATAGCAGGAATTATATATTTCTGTTTATGGCTTTATACAAAAGTAACAGGAAGCAATGATTACAGCATATTTTTTAAATAAAATCAGTAAAAACTAAACAAAAGACTAACAATAAAAAATCAAAAAAAGAATATTTAATTAGAAGATTTTCTATTTTTAAAATAATCATCTGATAAATATTCTTTTTTATTTAATGTTTATTCTATCCTAAATCCAAATGCTTTGACAAGTTCCGAATCGTCTTCTACTACCCATTCATTTCCGACTTTTTTATATTTGATAGTAATAGTGTCTATATTACGTTTCGCATCTTCTCCGTCTACCTCTTCATCAATAATTTCTTTGAACCACTTTAGAGTAGTTTTTTCTATTTCTTTTTCACTTTTCTTATTTAACTTAAATCTTAATTTTTCAACTTTTTCAAATAATTTTTTCTTTGCTTTACTCAAATTTGAAATTATTAAACTAACACTTAAAATAGAAAATCCATTTTCTTCCTTTACATTCATTATTCTGTATCTTATTCTTTTTATCGGTTTTTCTAAAATTTCAAATGACTGTTTTTCTTCTTCATTTAAATCAAATACTTCATCTATATTTCCTGCCTGGATTGTATCCATAGTTTCTTCAAAAATTTTTACTACCGGATGTGCTAATAATTTCGCTTTATTGTCTTCTTTAAAATCTGTTTTCATTTTGTTTTTCTTCCTTTCTCTAACTTTAAAATTTATTTTTTTTAATTTAAATTATTAATATCTTTATTATTTCATATTTTTAACTATTTTTTATTATTTTCATTTTAGTCAATATAGATTAAATTAACAGTGATATATATAAATATTTTCAAATTACCGAAAATATAAATTATATTTGAAACATTATTATTTACCATTATATAGAATTATTTATTTAATAAAAATCATCTATTTAATAAATATTACCAAATTGATTCTCCGTCGTTACTTAATAGTACAATAATAAACTCATTTTTATTATAATACGGTTTTATTTCTTCAAATATTTTTTTCATCTCATCTTTGTTCACATCTATAAAAAATGCTAATGCAGGTCTTATATTCATAGTTTTTTTGAATTCATACCAGTCTATTTTTTCAAAATCTCTTTTCACTGAGAAATACGAGGCAAATTTTTTCTGGTATTCTGACCGTTTAGACTCATCATTAGGATTAGCATCTATATTTACAATTCCTCCAGCTCCCGCTTTATTCACTTCTACAAAAGTCAGATAATTATCTACAGTGTCTTTATACTTTGTTCTGTATTTTGAAAAAATCTCTTCTATTTTCGCAAAATCATTTCCTTTGCTTTTATCATAGATAAACTCATTTACAAAATATGGTCCAAAGCCATAATGCTTTATCAGATAAAATAATTCTTTTGCTCCTTTTTTTACATAAAATTCATAATAATCAGATATATAATAATTTATATAGCTTTTATTACAATAAATTGAGCTATAAATAGTTATATATTTTGATTTTAATTTTGCAATTTCGGTATTTTTATTTTCTAATCTATAACAATTATAATCTTTGTACTTTATCGCCTTATAATCTTTTTTATTTATTTTAACATTAAGATTAGAATATATATTATCAAAAGTTTTATTGAAATATATCTCTCTTTTTATTATAGGATAGAATGTAGTAATCAGGAAAAACAATATAATAATCGATAAAAATATAAGTATTAGTTTTTTCTTTTTATTTGATTTATACATAATCTGTTCCTTTCTTAGTTTTTAAATTTAAATAATAATCAAATTCTTCTCCAATGAAAACACAATAACTCTATTACCAAATATCTTCACCTTTCTTGCTTGAAAAAGTTATAATATACTCATTTTTATTATAATATGGCTTTATTTCTTCTAATAATTTTTGTAATTCTTCTTTACTTGCATCTGAATAGAAAGATAAAATTGGTTTTATATTTAAATATTTTTTAAACTCATACCAGTCTATTTTATCAAAATCCCTTTCAATCGAGAAATATGAGATGAATTTTTTTTCAATTTGTAATACTTCATAATAATCTTCAGAATCAGCATCCACATTTAAAATAGATGAACTTACAAATTTACTTGTTTTTATGAAACTAATACAAGAATATCCACCTGTATCGGAAGACAAATTATATTTTTTTTCATATTTTGAAAGAATTTGTTCTATTTTTTCAAAATCATTTCCCTTACTTTTATCATAAATAAATTCATTTACAAAATATGGTCCAAATCCATAAATTTTTAATAAACGTATTAGTTCTATTATTTCACTTTTTGAAAAAAAACTTGTATGTTCATTTCCAATATCAAAATAAGGACGACCACATTCATCCCATTTTTCAATAAAATGGGTATATTTTATATTATTATTTTTTTTCTCTAAAAAATAATAATGAAAAGGTTCTATTAAATTTCTTGTATCATGAAAAATTTTTGCTTTATAGTCATTTTTATTTATTTTGAGTTTGAAATTTTTATATAGAGTTTCTGTTGTATTATCAAGATATTCTTCTCTCTCCCTCTTGGGTATAAATACCTTATGGTTTATAATCCATACACTTATGATGATAACTATAAATAGTATCCATTTTGTTTTTCTATTTATTTTCATATTTATCTTCCTCTATTTTTGTTAGATTTATAGATTTTTATATCTCTCAACATTTCTATTTCTTTTTTTCTAACATCATCAGGATCTGTTTTATGATTATCAATTTTCCCATTTTTATCTTTGAATGCAGCTACTTTCACTGCAGGTAAATGACTTGTTCTTGGAGGCTTCATAATATTTTTAATATTTTCTTCCAATTTGTCTACTCCATATGATATAGAAAGTGGATTTAAGCTCTCAAATACTTTTTTTACTTCAAGCTCACCTATCCCATATACTTTAGAAATAGAAGTTGTTGCACCTTTAGAATTCTCTCTTGTATAGTTTAAAAGAGCATCTCCATTATTTGGAATAACTGTAAGAATTTTATTATTATATAAATATCTTCCAGGATTACTTACCGGTGCAGGGTCTACTGCTATTGCTTCTATATTTAGATGTGATGCTATATAAATTGAGGCTCCTCCTGCTTTCGAATGTCCACTAACTCTTACTAATCCCTTAAATCCATTTTTTCCGTTTTTATATTCATTCTGAATTTTTTTTGAAAATTCCAAAGCTTCCTGATAATCTAATGGTGTCCCATTTTCATTAGACCTGTATACATCACTAAAATTAGGAAGATTTAGTGATGTTGCTCCTTTTAGTAAACCCGATGAAGTTCTTCTCATATTACCCTGCATATTATTTAGCCAATGCTTAGTGACTTTCGTTGGATTTTTAAAAAATTCGTTTGGTGGCATACTTCCCTCTAAAATAATTTCTACTTTTCCTGTTTTCATATTTCCTACTGCAATTCCTCTAATCCCTGATTTTGTCTTATCCATTATTTCAAGGATTTTAAGTTTTTCTTTTCCATTTCCACTACCAATAGTAATATCCATTCCTACTTTTAATTCACCTTTCTTAAAGTTGTTATAAATAGATTTATCAGCAGAACCGTCTGTTGCTCCAACTCTATTTGATACTGTTGATTCATCAAGCTCCATATTGGATATTTTATCATAAAAAGTCTTTTTATCTTGCTCTTCTTCCTGTGCATCCAGTTCTTTATTTATCTGTTCTATTTCCGCTTCCTGTAGAAGTGCATGTAAGTCCCTTGCATTAGAACCTATAATGGGAAGTTTTGAAGCGTTATATAAGACAGTTTTTACATTTTTAATGACATTATCTTTTATTCTGTTTGTTTCTTTAGCCACGTCTTTTACTATTTTTATTGTTTCCTTATTTACATCATTTGCTATTTTAGCCGTACTCTTAATTATGTTTTTTGCTACTCCCGCTGTTCCTTTTATTATGTTGCCTGTTATTCTCTTAGTTTCATTAGTTACATCCCTTACTATTCTACTCGTTTCCCTTGCAATATTTTTTACTATTTTTCCTGCTTCTTTGCTTATACCACTTATTACTTTTGATGTCCCCTTGGCTACATTAGTTGCAATCCTGTAACTTTCCTTAGCCACACCTCTTACTATTTTTGAGGTTTCTTTTGCTATATCCTTTACTACACCATTTAGAACTGCAAAATTTCCTTTAGTTATATTACTTGCTACTTGTTTTGTCCCTTTTACTATATTACCCGCTATTCTTTTTGTCTCTTTATTTACATTGCGGATTACTCTTTTTGTTTCATTTGAGATATCGCTTATTACTTTAACTGTACTTTTTGATATATTTTCTGCTACTTTTTTTGTCCCTTTGGCTACATTGCTGGCCACTCTTTTAGTTTCTCTTTTAACATTGTTGACTATTCTTTTCGTTTCACTAACTACATTATTTCTTATTTTTTTTGTTTCATTAGCTATATTTTTTGCTATTTTTACAGTACTTTTTGCTACATTTCCCGCTACCTGTTTAGTTCCTCTTGCAATATTTCCTGCTATTTTCTTAGTTTCATTAACAACATTACTTGTTACTTCCTGTGTCTTTGTAATTATATTACCTGCTACACTACTTACTGCTTTAAAAAATGGATTATTTGTAAAATCGTTTTTACTTCTATTTAATGCAATAGCCATAATCTTCCCCTTTTCTATATTTTTTTATATTTTAAAATATTAATTATTTTTGGAATTTTTATTTTATTTTAAAATAATATAATATTTAGAATAACACAGGTATTATAAATTTGTCAAATTTCAGAAAAATATTATTTATAGTAATATTTTCAATACCTTTTGCTGATTTTTTCAAATAAATTTTTTTATTTTCTACTTAAATAATATTCTTCACTTAAATAACAAAATAAATATGAAAATTTATTTATTCTCTGACTAACTGATTTACCACTTCCATATGCGGTGTAAATGGAAACATATCCACAGGGCAGACTTGTTTTATTTTATAACTATTATTTTGAAAAGTTATCAAATCTTGAACCAATGTTTTCGGATTACAGGAAACATAAATTATATTTGTAGCATTATATTTCATTAGTTTTGTTATTGTTTTCTCTCCTACACCGGCTCTTGGCGGATCAAGGATTATAATATCAGGTTTTATCTCTCTTTTTTCCAGTTCTTCAAGTTTTTCAAATACATCTCCTGCAATAAATTCAGCATTTTCTATATTATTTAGTTCAGTATTTTCATTGGCTTTTTTTACAGCCTCTTCTATAAGTTCTATTCCATATACATATTTTGCTTTTTTGGATACAATTTGTCCTATTGTTCCCGTTCCGCTGAATAAATCAAAAATAACACAGTCCTTTGTATCTTTTATTTTTTCTTCTTTTATATCGAACTTTGTCTCATCAATATTGTCAATATATTCCATTACTTTTTCATAAAGCAATTCGACTCCGTCAGAATTTGTCTGAAAAAATGAATAAGGACTTATCTTGAATTTTAATCCCAAAAGTTTTTCAATCAAATCCCGTTCTCCGTATAAAATTGTTTCACTTTCAGAGATGACCATGTCTGATAAGTTATCATTAAATGTATGCAAAATACCTGTAATTTTAAAGTTATCAGTTAATTTTAATGCGAGCAGTCCTTCTTTAAATTCTTTTTGAAATTTTTCTTTTTCTGCTTCATCAATTTGAGTAGTTGTTATAATATTAACTAAAATCTGTTTTGAAAATTCCGCCTTTCTGATTACCAAATTTCTAAAAAAGCCGATATGACTTAATCTATGATAGAAATTAAGCCCTGTTTCTTTAGAAAATTTTTTACAAAATTCATTACAAAAAATATATATCTTATTGAAATTATCGTCCATTAATTTCAGACCTTCAACTTCTACAATATCATGAAAGCTGTTCTGACGATGCAGCCCTAAAATCATCTCTCCGCCTTTTTCCATATTTCCAAAACTAAATTCCATTTTATTCCTGTATTTTTCAGGCTTTGGACTTTTTATCGGTTCTTCAAAAATATAGTCATTTTTGATAATCCGACTCAATTCTTTTCTAATATGTTCTGTCTTTATTGCGAGCTGTTCTCCATAAGTATAATATTGATAATTACATCCGCCATTCTGTCTGGCAATATCATCATAAATCATATTTTTTCTTCCTGCAAAATCAATTATTTTACAGTTTATCAGCTCGTATTTACGTCGTCTTTTTACAAAAATTCCTTCAACAGTCTGTTCTGCTGCTGCATTAATGTTGACATAAATTTTATTTTCTGCATGAAAACCGTAGGTTCTTCCTTTCGTATCTAAATTTGAAATTTTTAATTTTAATAAATCTCCCTTTTTTAATGATTTTTTTTCTACTTTTTCCATATTATCCATTTTTTTCATTATTTTCTCCATTATATTTTATTTCTTTACGAAAATTTTATGACCTGTTTTATTTTTTGTTATTCTCTGCAAATTTGCAAGATTATCGATTTTTAAATTTCAAAAATATTCAGATAAATAGTCTATTAAAAAAATTTTATACTCCTATGTAATTTTTTAATCTTTCAATAGCTTCTTTTAATACAGGAATATCATGTACTATAGAAAATCTGACATATCCTTCTACCTGAAATGTAGAACCGGGAACTATTGCAAGACCTGTTTTTTCAAGTAATTCCAGTGCAAAATTTAAAGATTTAATATTTTTCAGTTTCTCAATGTTTTCATATCCCGCAAAAATATAGAATGCTCCCTTGGGTTCAAGACATTTAAATCCTATTTTTTCAAGTTCATTTTTAAAATATTCTACTCTTTTTCTGTAAATTTCTGAAACTTCTTTTCTGTCAGAATGTTTTTCAAGGGCAGTCAATGCTCCATACTGTGATAATGTAGATGTACTTGTAACATTATACTGGCTCACTTTCTTTATTTGAAGTTGTAATTCAGGATTTGTAATTATATAGCCTATCCTATATCCTGTCATTGAATGGGATTTTGAAAAACCGCTTACTATTATAAGCTGTTTTTTCAGTTCTTCCGAATATTTTGCGAAAGAAGTATATTTTTCAAAAACTATGGAAGCATATATTTCATCACTTAAAAGATATATTTCCCTATCTTTCAGAAATTTTACAATTTTTTCCATTTCTTCCTCATCTAATGTTGTACCTGACGGATTATTGGGATTTGTGAGAATTATAAGTTTTGTTTTGGATGTTATATATTTTTCCAGTATTTCTTTTGTCAATTTGAAGTCATTTCCTTTTAAATCAATATATTTTTGTATCCCGCCTGATAATTTTATCAATGAGCCATATCCTACGTATGCAGGAGTCGGTATTAATATTTCATCTCCCGCAGCAATCACAGTTTTCATAATAGAAGCCAGTCCCTCTGTAGAACCGACCGTTACAAGGACATTATCAGAGGTAAAGTTTCCTCCAAAATTTTTATTATAAAAATCCGCTATTTTTTCTCTTAGTTCAGGCATTCCTCCCACAGGAGAGTACTTTATCTTTGTATTTAAGGCATGATAAGCCACAGCTTGTTTTATTTCTTGAGGTACATCAATATCAGGTTCTCCAAGAGACATATTTATAGTATTTTTGTATGTCTGCATTTTTTCATATATTTTTCTTATATCTGATATTTGAATTTCTTCTACTGCTTCATTTATATACATAATAAGATTTTATCCTTTCATTTTATTATTTTGTGATTTATCACTGTTATTATTGAATGATTTCTTGTATTATTATTTTTAGTTCTACTTTATAATGTATTTTTTATTTTATCATATTTTATCATTAAAAAATAGTTACAGAAATATTTTTTATGAATTTTTTTAAAATTTAGTTTGTATTATATATGTTTTTCTGATAAAATTTATATGATAAAAAATTGAAAGGAAGTAACCAATGAATAACGAAAAACAACAGTCAATAAATCCAAATATAATAATAAAAATACTTTACAGGAATATTTTTCTTATAATTGTAACAGCTATTTTGATTACAGGATTAGGAACAGTATATGCATTTACAAATAAATCTTTTAAATCTGAAATCAATCTATACGGATACGACAGAGTTCTAAATGAAATAGGAGAAACTTCTCAATATTCACTGAATTCTTTCGACTTTTTTCTTTTCCTGAAGAAAAATTCTAAAACATTAAAAAACACGGGACTGTCTGATGAAAAGTTTTTAAAAGAAATGTCTTCAAGGCTCACTGCCCAGTCTGAGAGTAATAATCCTACTATCAAAGTCAAATTTTCCACTAAAAATAAATTTGAAGGAGAAGAATTTTCCAAAGAATATGTAAAGCTTGCTTCGGAATACTTGACAAATAAAAAGAATAATTTTTTGAGCAGCCAGATTAAACTTTTACAGGAACAATATAATTTTTTAAATCAGAATGTTGATATAAGAACGACGAAAGATTCATTAAGTGATACTCTTGTTTCCAGACTTGCATATTACAAATTGCTGGAAAATGATACAAATCCCATTGTCAAACTTATTTCACTAAATACAAAACCGGCTTTAAGTAAAAAAATAATTCTTGCAGGTTCATTATTTTTAGGATTATTTTTAGGAATTTTTGCAGCTTTCATTAAAGAATATTCAAAAACACTTGACTGGAAAGAAATAAAAAATAAAAATTGATTATAATAAAGGAGAAAAACATTGAAAACTGTTGATTTAGGAAAAATTGGATTAAATGTTTCCGAAATATCCCTTGGATGTATGAGAATGGCTGATATTTCTTATGAAAAAGCTGAAAAGTCCGTTTGTACTTCTATCGAAACAGGAATTAATTTTTTTGATCATGCGGATATTTACGGAAGAGGAAAATCTGAAGAAATTTTCAGTAAAATTATAAAAAAAAATAATATTAAAAGGGAAAGTATATTTATTCAGACAAAATGCGGTATAAAAGTTTGCGATTATCCTGACGGAAGTTATAAAACACATTTTGATTTTTCTAAAGAACACATTATTAATTCTGCAAATGAAAGCCTGAGACGTCTGAACACGGATTATATAGATGTCTTTCTGCTTCATAGGCCTGATACATTAATGGAACCTGAAGAAGTAGCTTCTGCTTTTGACATTCTCCATAAAGAGGGAAAAGTAAAATACTTCGGAGTAAGTAATCAAAACCGTGGACAAATAGAGCTTCTGCAAAAATATATAAATCAAAAATTAATCGTAAATCAATTACAATTCAGTATTATGCACTCCGGAATTATAGATAACGGACTAAATGTAAATATGAAAAATGACAACTCTATTAACAGAGATGACGGAATTCTTGAATATTGTCGTCTCAACGATATAACTATACAGGCGTGGTCTCCTTTTCAGTATGGTTTTTTTGAAGGAGTGTTTCTTAATAATGATAAATTTAAAGAATTAAATATTCTTATAAACAAACTTGCCAATAAATATAATGTTACGGATACTGCTATTGCAACAGCGTGGATTTTGAGACATCCGGCTAAAATTCAGGTAATAATTGGAACTATGAACTCCAAACGTATTTCAGATATATCAGAAGCGTCAAATATCTTTCTCACAAGAGAAGAATGGTATGACATATATAGAACAGCAGGAAATATCATACCTTAAATAATAAAACTTGATAAAATATAAATTGATGTGCGGATACTTTTTAAAGAATGCTATCAGGATCAAAATAGTAAAAAATATTGATAATAACATAATGACTAAATGAGTATATAACTGAAAAAAATTTAGTTTATATACGATTATATAGGAAACTAAAAGGAACGAATATAGAATATAATTAATCTGAAAGATATAAAAAAAGCTGTCTTAAAAATAATAGGATTGAGAATAAATATAGTTTCAATATTTTTATGATTATTCTCCTATTTTTAGGCAGCTTTTTTATTTTCTAAAGATTTAATTCAATCACTGTATCCAAAGTATCATTTTTCAATAATAATTCGAGTATCTCTATACTCTTTCGGGAAAGCTCCGAAAAAGGTATATCGTATGAAATTATTTTTTCATCAATAAATTTTATGATTTCGTTATCTTCATAAGTTGCTATTTCCATATCTTTTGAGTCTATGTTTAATTCTTTCAGAGCCTTTAAAAAACCTAAAGTCATTGAGTTGTTGGATATATATATGGCGTCTATTTTCCTTTTTAAAATTTTTTTCCCCAAATCATATCCACTTTCCAATGTAAAATCTCCATAGAGTATTAATTTTTCGTTACATTTAATATTATAATCTTTTAGAGCTTTTTTATAGCCTTCCAGTCTTTCTTTTGCTGTACTTATTGTCTGGGGGCCTGCTAAAAATCCTATTTTTTTTCTATTATTTTTTATAAATTTTTCTATAACTCCATAAGATGAATAAAAATTTTCAAAAAATACTCCCGGCATTTGTCTGTTTATTTTTCTATCAATTAATACTAACGGTATTTTAGAAGAAATCTGTTCAAAAAATTCGACTTTGTCATAAGAATTTTGTGTTACTGCAATTATTATGCCTTTCACTCTCTGTTCTATAAATAATTCTATATATTTTTTCTGCAATCTAAAACTTTCATTAGTACATCCTAAAATAATATTCAGTTCCTTTTTATTGGCTTCATTCACTATACCGTCCATTATACTTGCAAAATACAAATTTTTTATATCAGGAATGATTACTCCTATTGTATTATTCTCATTTTTGGACAGATTTCTTGCAATCAGATTAGGATAATAATTATTTTCTTTTATAATCCTGTTTATTCTGTTCCTTGTTTCTTCTTTCACATTGTCATTATTATTGATTACTCTTGAGACTGTTGCCACAGATACATTTGCCAGTCTTGCTATATCCTGTATTTTCATAATACCACCGTTTCACTCGCTTCGTTTTTTATTTCCCATTATTTTATATTTTTAACGGTGTGCTTGTCAATGTTTATTTATTATGAAGTGAGCCACTTTATAATATTCTGCCATAATTTATCATAATATTTCCATTCCACAAATTCTTTTGAGCCCCAGTGAGGTGCACAGTCAGAAGTGAATGCCACACTTTTTCCTTTCCCAAATTTTCCTGTCGCTATAAAAGGATCTTCGTTTATAATCGCTATTACTTCTCCTTTCGTATTATCGGCTATAGTTTTATTATATCCTAAAAAGAAAGGAAATTCACCTTCTATACCTTCAAATATTTCATGTTTTTTCACAGTTTTAGGTACAATTCCTTCAGGTTTTTCAACCCTGTCATCATATTTCAACAAATTTACAGGTAAAATATCTTTTACTTCCGTTTCTCCATATCTTGTTTTAGCATCTATTCCTGTAAAAGACATATATCCTCCTACCATGCAAAATCCGCCTCCATTTTCGACATATTCTTTTATCAGTTCACATCTGTTGGGAGTTTTTTCGCTTCTTGAAAAAGTAGCTGCCGGCAGCAACAGAGTATTTGAGCCTATATCTGACAATATTACGACATCATATTCCGAAATTTCTTCTTTAGTTTTTGGAAATTTCTCACTCGCATAATGATTTGGAATAAAAGTTACCTGATGATTTGCTTTTTCAAGAGCTTCTTTCAGCCATTTTACACCTTCTTCATAAGTGCTTGTCGTAAATGTATCAAACCCTTTTATATGTATAGTATGACTTGTCCATGATTCTCCTGCTATTAATATTTTTGACATATCTTCCTCCTAAATTTTTTATTTAAAATTCAATATAATATTGGCATAATTAATTATATATTTATAATATTCATTAATATCCAGTCTTTCATCTATTGTATGACAATCTTTTAAAAGTCCCGGACCTAATATTACAGTCGGTATTTTTGATATATTTGAAAAAACCCTTGCATCATTTCCTGCCGTTCCTCCTGCAATATCAATATTATTGTCAGTTAATGCACAAGTTTCCTTTATATATTTGACAAATTTATCTTCCTGATTTATTTCAAACCCGCTTCCCATTTGATATATTTCCAGTTCAGGAATATTATTTTTCAAAAATTCGTCTCCTTGTGCCCTTTCAAATATTTTTTCTTCAAATTCTTTTTTTACCTGACTATATGACATCTCACCCGGAATATAATGTATACACAAATCAAATTCACAATAATCAGGAACTGTAGAACCCGCACTTCCTCCTTTTATTACTCCTACATTTATTGTAGGAGGCGGAAGTAACGGATGTTTGTATTTCATAAGCCATTTTTTCTCAAGTTCATTAATGGCTTCTATAAGTTTGATTGCTTTTTCAATCGCATTTATTCCTTTCCATTTTTCAGCCGAATGCAGTGCAATGCCTTTTACTTTTACTTTGAAAAATACAAATCCCATATGGGCAACTAAGATTTTATTATCTGACGGCTCACATACAATAACTCCGTCTCCCTGAATATTTCCGTTTATTGCCGTAACAATGCTGCCGTTTCCTCCGCCCTCTTCATCTGCTACAGAGTTTATTATTATGTTACAGGGTAATTCCATATTTGAGTCTTTCAGCAGTTTTATAGCCATAATTGCTGCCATTAATCCGCCTTTCATATCGGTCGTACCCCGTCCATAAATATACTTTTCGGTAATTTCTCCAAAGGGATTATATTTCCAATCTTCCTTATTTCCGATTGGCATTGTATCCACATGACCGTTAAATATCAATGTTTTATCATTTTTCCCTTTAAATTCGACTATAAGGTTATATCTGTCATTATTATTATGTCCTAAGTTTCCTTCATTATATTTTTCCAATGCTTTTTTCAAAATATCATCGTCCAAATATTCCCTTTCGATTTTAAAAGCACCTAATTCATTGAATAAATTTTCCAGAAAAATTTGTCCGTTTTTTTCATTTCCGCCTTTTATTCCATGACCAATTGTCTGAGTATCTATCTCTATAAATTTTTTTAAATAGTCTAAATATTCAGATTTCTTTTTTTCAAATACATCTAATAATTTACTCAATTATATCACTTCCTAAACGTGATTATTATATAATTTCAGATTTTCATAAACAAGGTTCCAGAATCTGTCAAAATCAAGTTTTATTGCTACGTCGACATTAGGTTTTTTCTTAAGTATTCCAAAATAATCACATAATGTTCTACCGTATGACCTTTCGCTCCAAAGTTCGATTTCACAGAACATAGGTTTCACTTCTATACATTCAGGGTCAATTATATATGCAATAGTAGTAGGATCATGAACGGGAGGAGCAGTCCAACCAAAGACATTTTTCTGAGAAGCTGCAAAAAATTCCATTAAGTCTACAAATAATTTTGATGCTTTGTTATTCAGTGATTTTATTTTTTCTACTACTTCTTTAGTTGCCGAAGCCTGTCTTGTCAAGTCCAGTCCCATCATTACCAGCTTCACTCCCGAACTGAATACGATATGTGCCGCATCGGGGTCTGCAAGAATATTAAACTCTGCTGCAGGTGTCATATTTCCTAACTGATATGAACCGCCCATTAATACTATTCTATTAATTTTTTCTATTATTTTAGGTTCAAATCTTATTGCCATTCCGATATTAGTTAACGGACCTGTAGGAACAAGAGTTATTTTTTCATCCGAATTCATTAAAGTGTCTATAATAAAATTTACTGCATGTTTATTTTCAGCCTTTATTTTCAATTCTTCAAATTTTGGACCGTCCAATCCTGTTTCCCCGTGTATATCATCCGCAATCAGCTGTTCTCTTATCATAGGTCTTGACATTCCTGAATAGACAGGAACATTCAAATTCAGATGATTACAAACCTTAAGAGCATTATTTACCGTTTTTTCAAGTTTTTGATTTCCTGCGACAACTGTAATTCCTAATAATTCAATTTTTGGATTTATCGCAGCCAGCATTATCGCTACGGCATCATCATGTCCGGGGTCGCAATCCAAAATTATTTTTTCCTTTTGCATTTTCTATATTCCTCCTTTTATATTGCACTTCTTCTTTTCTTTATTTTTTTATACTGTCTTATCATCGAGATACTCAATATTGAAATCGTAATAATATACGGCAGCATAAGTACAAATTGGGACGGAAAACCGTAAGCTTGCAATCTTGCTCCTACTGAATCTGTAAATCCGAATATTAGACATCCGATAGTTGTAAAAATAGGATTTGCTGCACCGAAGAACATCGCAGCCACTCCCATAAATCCGCGTCCGTTTGTCATATTTTCAGTAAAAAGGTTTGAATATCCCAAAGACAAATGAGCTCCTGCAAGTCCGCCTATTACTCCTGAAATCAATATCACTTCAAATTTTCTTTTATATACATCTATTCCTGCGGTTTTTGCAGCTTCAGGATTTAGACCTATACTTCTTGTTCTAAGTCCCCATACAGTTTTATAAAGTAAGAACCATAAAAATATTATTAAAGGTATGCTTAAAATTTCAAATAATGAATAATCATTAAAAAGACTGTTCAATACTTTGTTTCCTTCAAATATTTTCAAATGAATTTGCGGTATTGAAACATTATCTTTTAGTGTAAAACTTCCCGAAACTCCCAGTAACTGCTGCAATAAAAATCTTGTCAATGCCAGGACTAATAAATTAATGACAGTACCTACTGCAAATATATCTCCTTTATATTTCAAATGTGCTACTCCCATAATTGCCGCTATGATTACGCCGGCTATTACCGCAGCTATTACTGCCAGTATCCAGCTTCCTGTTATAAAACATACATAAACCGCTATAAATGCTCCCATCAGCATTATTCCTTCTACTCCGACATTCAGTATATCAGCCTGCTGAGTTATAACAGATGCAAAAGCTGCCAGAAGAATTGGTGTAGTTGCTCTGACAGTTGCATGAATAATCGTATAGTCTATTACTGAAAAAATCTTATTCATAACTACACCTCTTTTCCTTTTTTGATTTTTTTCCTAAATTCAAACAGTTTTTCCATTGTTACCAGTAAAATAAACACTGCTATAATTATATCTATTAAAGATTTGGGAATACCTGTATGTCTTTCCAAGCCCAATGAACCTGATTTCAAAGCCGCAATAAATAGACTTAAAAACGGTAATGCCACTATACTTCCTTTGGCGATTAATGCTGCCAGCATACCGTCAAATGCAATATTTGAAGAAAAATTATCCAAAAATACGCCGTAAATACCCATAACTTCAATAGCTCCTGTCAATCCACCTATTGCACCGCTCAACATCATCCCTGTTACCATTATTTTTTTTGATTTTATTCCTACATATTCCGAAAAATTAGGATTCATTCCCGTAGAACGTATTTCAAATCCTAACTTTGTCTTTTTCAGCAGGTAATATACTAAAATACATACTATTATCGCGATAAATATACCTACATTGGCTCTGCTCGGTTTCAATATTTTTATGAGTGCCGCACTTTTCTCGATAGGTTTAGTCTGGGAAATCCCTGTTTTTCCTGATAAAGGTCCGCTTACAAGATATGAAGTTATATATACTGCTACATAATTCATCAATATGGTTACACATACCTCATTTACATTATAGAAAGCCTTTAAAAATCCTGGAATAAATGCCCATAATGCTCCAATAATCATCGCTGCCAAAAAACATATCAATATATGGAGTAAAGACGGCATACCTTTTAGTGTGTATCCTACATATGCTGCCGCTATGGCTCCTAAATACAGTTCTCCCTCCACTCCTACATTAAAGACACCGACACGTGATGAAACAATAAAAGCAAGTCCTGTCAGCAATAACGGAACAAACTTCTCAATTGTCGTTCCAAGGTTAAAATTTCCTATAAAAGCACTTTTAAATAACTGAGTATATACTTCAAAAGGATTTTCTCCCATAAATGCCATAACCATTCCGCTCAATACAACGCAGACTATTATAGAAAATAAGACACTTAGATATTTACTGTTTATTATCTTTTTATATAACATCTTTTTCTTTACCTCCGGTCATTAAAAATCCTACGTTTTCTTCATTTGCATTTTTTGAATCCAAGTCTCCGACTATTTTCCCTTCATACATTACCAGTATTCTATCAGATAACGTCAATATTTCTTCCAGTTCTGCGGAAATAAGCAAAACACCTTTATTTTTATCCCGATATTCAACTATATTTTTTCTTATAGTTTCTATTGAGCCTATATCTATTCCTCTTGTAGGCTGGGATGCAATCAGTAGATCAGTATCGCTTTCCAGCTCCCTTGCAACTACTATTTTCTGGGCATTTCCTCCTGACAGATTTTTAGTCGTAATATTAAAATTGGCAGGTCTTATATCAAATTTTTTTATTGTATCTTCAGAAAATTTATTAATTTCTTTTTCTTTCAAATTAATCACGCCTGAAAAAGCACTGTCTGAAAATTTCGTAGCTATTAAATTTTCTTTTATGTTCATCTCTCTGTTCAGACCTCTTTTATTTCTATCATCGGGAATATGTGCAATACCTGTTTTTCTTATAAATTGAGGCGTCATATTTGATATTTGAGTATTTTTGAAATATATTTTACCTTTTTCAACTTCTCTTAAACCTGTTATTGCTTCTACAAGTTCTTTTTGTCCATTTCCGTCGACCCCTGCTATTCCCAGTATTTCGCCTCTTTTTAATGAAAAGGACAGTCCTCTTATTTTTGATAGCTCTCTATCACTTGGAACATAAATATCTTCTACTTTTAAAATAACTTCTTCTGCTTCCATTTTCTTCTTTTTTACTTCCAGTAATACTTCCCTGCCTACCATCATTTTTGCCAGTTTTGTCGGTGAAGTATCTTTTTTCAATACGGTATCAATGTATTTACTGTCTCTCATTACTGTAATCCTGTCGCTGATTTTCATTACTTCATTTAATTTATGAGATATGAAAATAATTGATTTTCCGGATTTTTTCAGATTATCCAAAATTTCAAACAGTTTTTCAGTTTCCTGAGGCGTAAGAACGGCTGTAGGTTCGTCTAAAATAAGAATATCCGCACCTCTATACAGAGTTTTTATTATTTCGACTCTTTGGGCTTCTCCAACTGATATATCCTTTATTTTTTTATTTATCTGAATATCCAAATTATATTTTTTTACATATTCCAAAACTTTTGTCTTAGCTTTATTAAAATCAACCATGACCATTGACTGTTTGGGTTCAAAACCGAGAATTATGTTTTCAAGAACTGTCATTTCATTTACTAACATAAATTCCTGATGAACCATACCTATTCCGAGATTTATCGCCTCTTTTGTAGTATAATCTTTCATCTTTTTATTATATATTTCTATATTTCCTTCATCAATAGGATATATGCCATATAATATTTTCATCATTGTAGATTTTCCTGCACCGTTTTCTCCTATTAATGAATGAATTTCTCCTTCAAATAAATTAAAATTTCCGTTTTTTATTGCCTGAACTTCTCCAAAAGTTTTCACAATATCTGTCATTTTAATTATTTCTTTCAAAATAATTCCTCCTATTTTAGAACTTATTCAACTTTAAATCCCGGATAAGATTCTACTTTTATTTCTCCTTTTTTTATTTTTTCAGTTAATTCATTGATTTTTGTCAGTATGTCCTCAGGAAATTTATCTTTTAAGGCACTTTTTATTACTGCCATATCTGTCAGGCCAACTCCGCCATTACTTGCGTCCATTCTTACGATTTCTCCGCCTTTAAAACTGCCTTCATATGCCTGTTTTATCATATTGTATGTCGCAACATCCACTCTTTTAAGCATAGATGTCAGTATAAAGCCGGGATATATGTCATCCTGATTTATATCTACTCCTATTGCATATTTTTTACTGTCTTTAGCCGCTTCCAATATTCCGTTACCGGTATTTGAAGCTACATTCATTATAATATCTGCTCCCTGACTGTATTGGGCAAGAGTCAGCTCTTTTCCTTTTAACGGGTCATTGAAAGTTCCTGCAAAAGATACTAATACTTTTGTCTGAGGATCGATATAAGCAGCTCCCTGTTTATATCCAGTCAAAAAATCCTGTAATACGGGTATATCCATTCCGCCTACCCAACCTATTATTTTTTCTCCATTGACATTAGGAATATCTGTCTTTTGAGTAAATAACGCTGCTGCTGCACCTGCTAAGAAAGAACCTTCATTTTGAGCAAATATAACCGAAGAAACATTAGGTTTTTTGACTACACTGTCAATAATCCCTATTTTCATATCTTTAAACTCATCTGCGTGATTATTTACTATATCTGTAAATTGTGAAGATATTGCCAAAACCAAGTCATAGCTGTCATCTGAAGCGGCTGAAACAAAATTTGTTTCCCAATCGGACGGAACTTTAGATTCGAGAACTTTAAATTCTATTCCAAATTCTTCCTGTGCCTTTTTCAATCCCTCATAAGCAGAGTCATTAAATGATTTATCTCCTAAGAACCCTGCAAATACAACTGCAACTTTCATTTTTTTCTTTCCGTTGCCACTTTTTCCATTTTCGTCATTTTTCTTCCCGTTTCCGCAGGAAATTAATAATAAACCGATTAATAATAATAACGTTACTTTTAAAAACTTTTTCATTTTATTTACCTCCAAATTAATATAATTATGTTTTATGAAAGCTTGTAATCCAGTATTATTATTCTGTATTATGTAATCGCTTACATTAATAAATAAAAAATTTTAATTATCTTTATTTTTTTCAATAAATTCTTCTATTTCTTCCTTAGTAGGAATTGAATCCTGTGCTCCCTGTCTTGTAACGACTATGGCTGAAACTGCTGTTGCATATTTTATTGCTTTGTCCGTATCTCCGCAATCACATATTTTCATGGCAAATGCACCGATAAATGAATCTCCCGCTGCCGTAGTATCGACTGCTTTTACTTCATAAGCATCATATTTTTTGACATTATCATTTTCATCAAAAAGAACACTGCCATTATCTCCTAATGTAAGGATAATATTTTTTATATTGTTCTCTTTCTTTTTATGAAATATTTTTCCTATATAGACTTTATCATTAATTCCTATATCGAAAATTTCTTCCATTTCAGTTTCATTTAATATTAAATAATCTGTATTGGCAAAAATTTTATCATCTAATTTTGATGCGGGAGCAGGATTAAATATTGTAATTTTTCCAAGTTCTTTCGCCTTTGAAAGGGAAAATTTGACCACATCAAGGGGAATTTCATTTTGAAGTATCACTATATCACTTTCAGCTATTACATTAATTTTATTCTGAATATGTTCCTGCGTAATTTCAAAATTACTTCCCGGAATTACGATAATGTTATTATTACCGTTTTTATCTACTGTTATGATTGCCCTTCCTGTTAATTTATCACTTTTAATTATATTATCGGACTTAACATTATTTTTAATCAGGTTCTGGATTAAATTTTCTCCTTGAGTGTCATTTCCTGTCATTCCTATCATTTCAACATTCATTCCTAATTTTGCTATGGCAACAGCCTGATTTGCTCCTTTTCCTCCACAGCTCTCATAAAATTCATTGCTGAAAATAGTTTCACCTAATTTAGGAAGATTTTCAACTTTTGCAGTCATATCCATATTTAAACTACCTATTACAAGTGCTTTTTTCATTTTTTCACCTCCTCTTTTCAAAAAATTTCATTTTCTTTCAAAATGTAACCGCTTACATAACTTTCTTATTATAAATATACCTCATTTTTTACAAAAAGCAAGAGCAAAAAAATAAAATAAATTCAAAAAGACTGCTTTAAAATAGGAAATAAGCACTTTATTGACAAGAAATTTTTTTCAATGTCATTAAAAATAATAATTTCCGATTTAAAACAGTCCTATTTAGGAATTATATCTTACTATATTTTATTTTTTGTTATTTGTTCTTTCTATTGTTATTTTTATATTTTCATTATACTAAATAATATTATATTATCTTTTTGAAATCTGTTTTCTTTAAACCTTTTCTTTTTTATTCTGACATATAATTCTCTATTATTTTTCTATTACATTAAAGATAATATCCCAAAATTTGTCCAGATTAATTTCTATAGATGTATAAATATCCGAGCTTGATTTTTCCGAACTATCCGAACAGCCGCATTTACCGCATATTGTCTGTCCATATCTTTCGCTATCTCTTATTTCTATCTCGCAGTCAGTTTTTTCCAATTTTACTATATTTTCATCAATCAAATAAACTAAAGTAACTACATCATGCAGTGTATGATAGATAAAATTCCCGTTTTCATCATATCTCTTAGGAAAATGTAATATCTGATATAAAAAATCCGACTTTTTCGTATTTATGTCTCTAATTTTTTTTATTATGACCTCATCAGGCAAAGTTTTATTTGTTACTTCAAGGGATATCATTCTTATCGAAACTCCTGAAGAAAAAACTATTGATGCAGCTTCAGGGTCGGCATAGATATTAAATTCGGCATAAGGAGTTACATTTCCACCTTTACAACTTCCTCCCATAAGAACTATTTTTTCAATCTTTTCTTTTATTAACGGTTCAAGTTTTAGTGCCATTGCAATATTAGTAAGCGGTCCTACAGGAACAAGCGTTATCTTTTCATTGCTGTTCAAGAGAGTATCTATTATAAAATTGACAGCGTGTTCCGATTTTTCTTTTTTATCAGTATCAGGAAGTTTAATCCCGTCAAGCCCTGTTTTTCCATGAAAATCTTCAGCTATTATCTGTCTTTTTCTCATTAGAGGAGCTGTCATTCCTTTATAGATAGGAATGTTCAAATTCAGATAATCACATATTTTTAAAGCATTGATTGTTACTTTTTCTATAGTTTGATTTCCTGCAACAGTAGTTATTCCGAGTAAATCAAATTTTTCATGAACTCCTGCAAGCATTATTGCTATAGCGTCATCATGTCCCGGATCACAGTCTAAAATTATCTTTTTTTTCATTTTTATACTCTCCTGATTTTATCATATTTTATAATTATTCTTGAATATAATTACTTATATCCTTGTTTTCTTCATTTTGAAAATAACTTTTTTCAAATCACAAAAATATTTAATAATAATTTTTAATCAACTCTCAACGCTTCCATAGGTTCCAGTGAAGCCGCCTTTTTAGCCGGATATACTCCAAATATCAATCCGATCATAGTCGAAACAAATATACATATGACTACTACCGTAGGACTTAATATTGGTGTGGTTTTTATAAAAATACCTATCAGCAGAGCTGTCAAATACCCAAATACTGCTCCGATTATACCACCAAAAAATGTTAAAATAATAGCTTCAATTAAAAACTGAACAAGAATATCTTTTGTCTTTGCTCCAATAGCCTTTCTAAGTCCAACTTCTCTAATCCTTTCGGTAACACTTACAAGCATTATATTCATAACTCCTATTCCTCCTACAAATAGCGAAATAGCAGCAACTCCGCTTATAAACAGTGAAAGCATGCTAAGGATATTGTTAAACTGGTCAAGTCCCTGACTTGTGGAACTTACACTATAAGTATTGGGAGAGCTTCCTCTTGATTTTAAAGATTGCTTGACCACTTCCATTACTCTTGCCATATCATTGGCGTCCGTCGCCTTTGCCTGTAAAGCGGTAAATTTATCCTGTTCATTACCGTTTATATGGTTCAGATAATTATTCGGAAGAAGCCCCATTGCAGGCACCTGATCGTCTTCACCCATACTCAGACTTGCAAAAGGATCTTTAAATACTCCGACGATTGTTACAGTCTGGCTGTTTTTTCTAAAATTTAAAGTCAACTTTTTACCTATCGGGTTTTGTCCCGGATACATTTTTTCAGCCGTTGTACTATCTATCATTACATATTTCCCGTCTTTTCTATATTCGTTAGGTAAAAACTTTCTTCCCCTTAATACTGTATAATTTGACATTTTAAAGTAATCTTCCGTTACTCCCGTTCCTATAAACATTTTGGTGTTATCTCCTACTGATATTCTTGCATAAGTACTTGACGTAGGTGTAACTGCTTCAATTCCTTCTATTTTTTTTAATTTTTCTATGTCTTTTGTTGTAAGCAAATCCTGTGTCTTATATGTTTGTCCGGGTGAAGTGTCTACTGATATATCAAAATTTGATACTCCTAATTTATTCAGGTCTCCTGTAATATTTTCCTGAACTCCCGCACCAAGGGATGACATCATTACAACAGCGGATATTCCGATTATTATCCCAAGCATTGTCAGAAAAGAACGCACTTTATAACTAAATAAATTTGATACGGACAGTTTTAATAATTCAAGAAAATCCATTTATACTCCTCTCCTGTTATGAACAATTTCATCTTTTTCTATTACTCCGTCTTTTAATCTTATTATTCGTTTACAATGTTCAGCAACATCTTCTTCGTGGGTAACCATTACTATAGTCGTACCTTTATCATTCAGATTTTTAAATATTTCAAGGACTTCTTCTCCTGATTTTGTATCCAAATTTCCTGTAGGCTCATCGGCTAAAAGTATTCTCGGATTATTTATTATCGCTCTTGCAATTGCTACTCTCTGTCTTTGTCCTCCCGACATTTCATTAGGTTTATGATGAATTCTGTCTCCTAATCCGACACTTTTCAATGCTTCTGTTGCTTTTTTAATTCTTTCACTTTTTTTAAGTCCTGCATAAAGGGCAGGAAGTGCCACATTTTCAACTGCCGTCATTTTAGGAAGCAAATTAAAAGTTTGAAAAACAAATCCTATCTTTTTATTTCTCACTTCTGCCAGTGCGTCCCCTTTTATAGTCGATACATCCTGTTTATCTAAAATATATTTTCCTGATGTCAGACTGTCCAAACAGCCTAAAATATTCATAAGAGTGGATTTTCCGCTTCCTGAAGGACCCATAAAAGCCACATATTCTCCTTCACTTACTGAAAGATTTAACTTTTTTAAAACTTCCAGTTCCATATTACCGTTTTTATAAACTTTTACTATATCGCTTACTTTTATCATAAAAATTACCTCTGACTATTATTTTTTTACATTGGAGGGCCTCCAGGACCCCCTTTTTTCCTTTTACTTTGTTTTTGAGCATTCTCTTCATTGCTATTTCTATTTTTTGAAGGGTCTACTATTTTTATTTTATCTCCGTCTTTGAGAGCTTCGTCAACTACTGTAATTATTCTTTCTCCCACTGATAATCCCGAAGTAATTTCGTAATAGGAATCATCATTAGTTCCTATTCCTATTTCTTTTTTAGTTATTTTGTTACTTTTATCTACGGTAAATACATAATATTTATTATTTTCATTCATTACGGCACTATAAGGAATTTTTATTATATTTTTACTTTCATTATAAAAAATTGTCGCATTTATTGTAGCACCGGGTCTTAGACTTTTAACATCATTCAGTTTTATAGTAACTTTTGTATCACTTTCATCTAAATTGGTATTTTTAGTTGCTACTCCCGATATTTGGGAAACTGTTCCTTCAATTTTTTCACCGGCAGGCAGTGCATCGGATGTTATTTCTACCCTCTGTCCTATGGCAACTTTCTGTATTTGAGTATCGGTCAGGCTGACTTCCACTTTCATATTTTTAGAATCTGATACTTTAAATAATGTTGTTTCCGTATTCACACGATAATTTTCATCAGCTGTCATTGCCGTTATTACTCCGTCAACAGGACTTTTTATATTATCCACTAACAGTGAATAATCTTCTCTCAGTGAAGAGAGTTCCAGTTGAGCAGTCTGTAAAGCTATTCTCGCGTCATCTACCGATACGGCAGAAGCTCCTCCTATCTTTTTCAGTTCGGAAGCATTTCTTAAATCTCTTTGTTTTTGCTGTACTTCCAAACTCTTTATCTGGATTTTTCTTTGAATTTCATTTTTATCGGCAGGATAAAATGTCAGAACGATATCGCCTTTTTTTACATTATCTCCGGCTTTAAAAAATACTTTACTGACTCTCTGACTTGCCGTAGTATAGACGGCAACCTCATTTTCAGATACTACTTGTCCTGTTTTTTCAATGGAAAGACTGATGTCTCCTCTTTCTACAGTAGTAACTTCATACTCCTGAGCATCATTTTTTTTCCCGCAGGCAATTAGAAATAATAAGAATAATATAAAAAAACTTATTATTTTACTGCTTTTATAAAGCGGGGTCAATTTCTCCTTTAACACAAAATCACCTCATAAAACTTTCTTTTAATATAATTATTTATAATATTTGATTTTTCTTGTATAAGCCGCAAGTTCATTTTTGGCTATTTCATAATCCATAATGGCTTTTTCATAAGTATTTCTTTTTTCTACATAATTAGCAAAAGTATCCGTTCCCAGCTGATATTTTTTAGCATATATTGTATAGTCCTCTTTTGCTATATCCAGAGCTTTTTTGCTTATCAGCTCATTTGTCTGATATGTGGTATAATTCAGCATTTCCTGTCCCACATTGGATAATATCTCATTCTTTTTCTGTTCATATTCCAGTCTCAGTTTTTCTGCTTCATTTTTCAAGTCTTCAATAGTATCATTGTATAACTTGAAAGATTTAGTTACACCTACTCCCACTGTAAAGCTCTTTTTTTCAAAAGAATATCCCGCATCGGCTGTAATTTTTGGAATATTGTAATCAAATTTTTCTTTTTTTATCTTTTCGCTGTTAAGAGTTTCATTAAGTTTTATTTTTTCTGCTTCTGATAATTTCAAGTTATAAAAATCCTCTTTTTTCAGCTCTACCGCTTTTAAATCTTCCAGTTTTTCCTTCTTAGGAAGTGATACATTATAAATCATAAATGTTTCACCAAGTATTTTCAATTCACGTTCTGTATTCTGATATTTCAGTTCAGCAGTTTCATATTCAGTCTTTGCCAAATCATAATCATATTTAGAAGAAGTTCCTAACTGATATTTTCTGGTAAGGATATCGTAATCTTTTTTCTTACCATCCATGGAAATCTTATTTTGACTCAGTTCCTTTTCCTTATTCTTATAATTTTTATACAAATCAATCAAATTACGAATTTCCGTATTTTTTGTTGTTTCATTATTGATTTTTTGTATATCTCTCGAAATATCATTTACATTTTTATTGTATTTATTGTCTCCATAAAAAAAATCATTTAGCGTTTTAGTTACACCGACTTTATTTTCAGTAAATTCCTTATTAGTGAAATTATATCCGTTTTTATAATAAAGCATTCCAAAAGTTGCGGTGTTTTCCATACTTATTCCGTCGTATGTCTTATTTTTTTCATAAGTATTTTCAGAAGTAAGTTTTATTGTGTTCCAGTCTCCTTTCTTCAACGCTTTATCTTTTATATCGTATGTTCTTAAGTTAGCCTGATTTATTTTTGTAGTATATGATTTCTGCTCATATTCTGATATGACATCATCCAAAGTTGCTCCATGACTCAACGCACTTAAAAAAATTAAAAATAAAAGCTGAATTTTTTTATTTTTCATTTCAGGAATTGCTTTCAGCATAAACTTCCCCTTTCTTTCTAAATGTAAATCAGACTTATTTTACTCCCTCATGCTTAGAAAACGCTTTTTATTATATATAAATTTATTATACGTATAACTTTTTTTATATTTGGATTATATTTATATTTATTTTATTATACTTAATCTAATTTTTGTGTATTTACAATTTTCATTATTTAGTCTATAATATATACAATAAATTTATATTCAGGGGGAAATATGTCTAATTATAAAAAATTTGATTTTAAAAAATTATACTTTATTCTGTATATAGCACTTATATTGATTGTAGTCTTACTACTTTTTAAACTGGGAATATTTTTGTTTCCCTTTGTGATTGCAGTATTTTTTTCATTGATTACTCAACCTTTCGCTAATTTTCTGCAAAATAAGCTTAAATTATCGAAAAAATTTTCAACTATTATTTCAATAGTAATATTTCTTATTTTTTTTCTTAGTTTTATAAGTATTGTATCATTACGTCTTTTTGGAGAAATCTATAAATTATCCAGAAATATAAATACATATGCCAAAGAATTTGAAAGATTATGGACATATACTGTTGATCAGGGATATATTTATTTAGGCTATCTTCCAAAAGGATTTACAGATCAGATTAAAAGGTCAATAGCAGGATTTATTTCCTTAGGTTCCACAGAAATAGGCAAGTTTATAAATGGACTTATATATTTTGTTACTTCTATACCTACAATAATAATATATATCTGTATTACAGTTCTCTCTACATTTTTTATAAGTCTTGATAAAAAAGAAATTTTAAATTTTCTGGAGCAACAGCTTCCTGAATCATGGCTAAAAAAAGTATACAATATAAAAAATGAGATGTTTACTGTCTTAGGTTCTTATATTAAAGCACAGATTATTCTTATGACAATATGTTTTTTTGAATTGCTCGTTTCTTTTAATCTGTTATTTTTCCTAAAATTCAATGTATCTTATCCGCTTTTAATATCTATCATTATATGCTTGATTGACGCATTGCCGATACTTGGAGCAGGAATTGTTTTAATCCCTTGGGCAGGAATATCCTTTATTCTTGGTGATATAAAGTTAGGAATGGCACTGATTATCATTTATCTGCTTGTATTGTCTGTAAGACAGATGCTTGAACCTAAGCTGATAAGTCAAAATATAGGAGTACATCCTTTAGTAACTCTGATTTCAATGTATTCAGGATTTAAGTTTTTCGGAGTTATGGGATTTCTTATAGGACCTGTTGTAATGATTATATTGAAAAATGTATTTTCCAAAGAACTGGAAGTCGGTTTTTTCAGAGAAATATTCAGCGACACTGCCGATAATGATACAAATTCAGATAATAAAAACAATAAAAGCGGCACTAAAGAGAATAATTCCAATCCTTTAATCGAAAATATGCCCGAAAATTTAAAAAAACTGATTGACGATGAATTTATTGATGATAAAAAATGTTAACAAATAAAATTTCATCAAATTATATAAGAATATGACATAAAAATAATATATAAAAGAAATATTCAAAATTATAAAAATTACCCAAAAAATAACATTTATTTATATAAAATAAATGTTATTTTTTGTATGACACATTAACGTTCAAGTTCGTCATAATATTCTACAAGTTTCAACACTCTTATTTTTGTTAATTCAGCTTTTTTAGCTATGTATTCCAGTCTTTCCTGAGAACCTCCTTTATACTGCATACTACTAAAGATAGCTTCATTATCTCTAAATTGTAACCACGATTTCTGAGATTTGATTAATGCGTTTTTATAATCGGTGCTGTATTCTTTCCTTGTTTCTTCAATTTTATTTAACAGTTTTTTATATATTGTATTCATTTCCTTATTCCATGCTTCATACTTTCTATTTTCTGCATTAATCATATCAGAGGTTTTTATATTGTCATTACTGATATTGGTTTCAACAGTTTTCATTCTGTTTTCCAAATCTTCCTTATAGCCTCCAAAAGAAAATGAATTTAGCAGTAAAAATAATACTATTATCAGCTTTAAATTTTTTTCTGTTTTCATAATACTCATCATCCTATTTTTATTTTCAATATTTATTATTTCCATCTGATACGGTTTTTATTTTTAATTGCCATAAATATTCCTGCTCCTGTAAAAATGACGCCTAAAAGAATTAATAAAAAATTTACGCTAAAAATTCCTATTATAAGAGCTACAATACCTCCTCCAAAAAGCCTTGCAACAAATTTTTGTGTAGTTCTGCTATATTCTTTTTTTTCATTATCTGTTTTATTTAGGCTTTGATTTTCATTATTTAAATTTTGATTTTCCATTTCCATTCTCCTTTTTTATTATTTTTAAATTTAGAGTTTCATTTTTTTCTGCTCTACTATAGCCCACATTGACATAACTGAATTTTAACAGCTTCTTTTATGATAAACAAACTGAAAAATATTTTTTAGTAAAATCGAAGTTCTATTTTGATAGATTATCAAGCATTTCAGCTAATTCCAAAGCTCTTTTCTGAGTAAGTTCTGCCATAAGATAATAAATATTTATAGTAGTTACAGTTCCCTCTCTTGGAACAGCTTTAGCTTTTTCATCCCTTTGTTTTATCCAGTTTTTCTGTGCTTTTACTAAATTTTCTTTAGCTTTACTCTTATTTTTTCTTTCAAGTTCGCTAATAAGTTTTTTATACACTGTATTCAGTTCATTATCGACATTTTTATAGTATTTTTCTGCTGCGTCTGTCATTTCTACGGTTGTATTTCCTGTATTGACTGCTTCATTTTCAAATTGTTTTATTCTTTCAGACAGTTCCGACTTATATCCTGCAAAAGAAAATGAACCTGCTAACAAAAATAATAAAATTCCTATAGATTTTAAATTTTTTTCTATTTTCATAATACTTACCTCCTAATTTTTATTTACAATAATTTTATATCATACGAACATTAAAGAAAAATGAGAGATTTTATTTTTTTACCATACATAAGATCTTTTTTCATTTTTATCTTCCGTATGTAATATTATAAGATAAGTTTTTTTATTATAATACGGACTCATTTCCATTAATAATTTCTGAGCTTCCTCTTTTTTTATTAGACGTCTATCTGTCGTATTACGATAGATATAGAAATTTATTATTGGCGTAATATTATTATATTCTAAAAATTCTTTCCAGTCTATTTCTTCAAATTTTCTTTCTTTACTGAAATATTTTTCAAACTTTTCTCCGTATTTTTTTATTCTTTCTATAGAGTAAATATCGTACTTGTTCTCATAAGAATCTTTTGGAATAACACATTTTTCATCCTGAACATACATAAAAGGAATCCATTCATGTTTACTTCTTTTATCCAAATTTCCACATTCCCATCCTTCATCATAAGTAGCTGATAATATCTCTATATCCGGAGTAGAATATTTATCCAATATCTTTTCTATCTGTTCAAAGTCATTTCCCTGCGATTTGTCATATATCAATTTATTTAATACATAAAATCTTAATCCATAATAGTCTATAATATGAAAAAATAAATCATAATTCGGTTTTTTAAAAAAAGGTATTTCCTTTCTTATTATTCTATTATCATAATCAGTAAATATCATTATTTCCCGATTTTCTTCTATTGGAAGACTATACAAATCAAATACAGGAAGAGCTGTATCTTTAAAATATTTTGACCTATATTCTACGGGTTTTTTCAATATTACTATTTCTGCTTCCGCTTCTCCTGTATATATTTCAAAAGTATTATTTGACCCTTTTTCATAATTTTTTTCATTATTTTACCAAAACTATATAGATAAAATTTTTTATAAAATAAAAATAGACTATCTTAAAAAGTATCTTTTTAATGATAGCCTATTTTTTTTTATTTTTTATTTTTGAAAAAGGGAATGTCTAACTATAAAGCAAGTTCTTTCATATAATTTAAATCATAACTGACTAAATTGTATATGAATATTAATAAATTACTCTAAATCCTATTCCACCTCTTACATTTTTTCCTTTTGTATCATATCCTCCATTTATCGTTGCTCCAAATCTCTGGTTTTCTATTCCTAAGTTCAGGTCAGCTTTAAAGTTTCCTTTCCTGTCCTCTTTTTCTCCTCTTATTCCAAACCAGTCTGCTTTCGTATACGATACTCTCGCTTTATTATTCACTTCTCCCGTCTTTCCAAGCTCATTCTCATATCCTAATCCTAATGTCGCTACAAAATGCGTTCTTACTGCCATTGGTTGTTTATATTTGAACTCTATCCCTGCTTCCGGTCTGATTGAATAATAATCGTTCCCTTTTACTTCCAGTCTTATTTCTCCCGTCTTCTCTTTTATCGTTCCAAATCTTCCATATTCAAGCTTCAAACTTCCATACGGTCTTATACTTGTTCTCTCACTTGTCCTGAATTCCTTGCTTATTTCATTCTTGACCGCTACTCCGTATGAATTATATGTCGATTTTGCATTAAAGATTTCATCTACTACCAAGTATTTTCTGTGCATATCACTTCTCGCTATATAGCCTTCTCCCGATACTGTCCATTGCAGACTTCCGTTATTATCGAAAGCTGTAGATTTGAATATACCCATTTTCAGCATTGTTGTATCTTCTTTTGAGCCGCCTATATCTTTAAATTTAAATCTGTTATTTACTGCTCCCGCATACCAGCCTGAGCTGTTTCCAAGTTTTATTGTTTCATCTTCGTGAACATAAGCTACTCCATAGGCATTACTTGTATAGTCTATTACACCTGCTGTATCTGTTTTATATTCATCCTTTGCACCGAATACTTTTATTTTATTGGACTGTTTGGAAGCATTATCCCATTCTTTTCTTAAATGAGAAAACTCTTTATCCAATGATTTTTCTGTAGATATTATTCTTTGTTGTACATTTGCATATTGATGTCCCATCATTTCATCATAAGCCTGAGCCAAAAGAACCTGCTCATTATTACCTATTCCATTCAGTTTATCAAATAACCCTTTTTCCTTTGAACCTAATTCATTCATATCATATCTTTGCTCAAGTCCGTCCGCAAAATTAAAGGCGTTATCATTTTTAGGAACAAATGCTGTATACGGTATTTTTGCCATTACAATTTTTTCAATTTTCCCTGTCTGAAGATTTACTTGAGGTGTTGCCATCCAAGTTAATGAGCCTGAATAAGGAGTAAAGTTAAATATTCCCGTATTAGTCTGGTCAAGGAAAGGTTTCAAAATTTTCTCTCCTATTACAACATTTTTAGAGTTTGTCTTTTCAGAAAACTCTGTTCCGATTATCAAATCACTGTCTATATTTGGTGTAGTCAGACCTTCTATTGATATAGGTTTTGTTCTTCCTAAAGTGTCCACATATATTCCAAAGTTTGATAATCCTATATTAGGAGCTACATTATAGTCTATTACTTCCATTTCGGAATCCTCTACTATAACGCCGTTTCTTCTTACTACCAGTTTACCGTTAGGAAGTTCGACTATTTCCGTATTTCCTATCGCTTTATTTATATCCGCTCCGCTGTTAAAAGGTTTTGCTCCGTCAGAAGCATTGATATTTCCTCCTGCACCGTTTATCATACCTAAAACGGCACCGTCTCCTATATTTCTCGCATCTTCTTTTTCAGGTAAAGTTTGACCGTTACTTCCAATAGTATTTCTATATTTTACTCCGTAAGATTTTTGACCTCTTATTGTTATTGTACCGTAGTTTTTAATGATAGATTTTTTATTTTCAGTTCCCGCAATCAATGCTCCGTAACTTCTGTTAGCGTCAATATCTATAGTACCATAGTTTTCAAGCGTACTTCCGTTTAATACTGCCACTCCTATTAGTCCGTTTACGTTGTCATTTCCTGAATAAGAACCTGACTTTATAACTCCGCCGGCTTCGTTTACAAATTTGGCACCCTCATCGACAAAGACTCCTGTCATAGTTGAAATTTTATTGGCAGATGTTGCTGATGAAGCATCAAGATATATCGTTCCTGAGTTTCTTAATTCTGTTCCTGCACCTTTTCCATACATTCCTAAACTCAGATTTCCGCTTACGTAGATATTTCCTTTATTTTCTATTTTTGCACCTCTATCGGCAACCATTCCTATACCATATATGATGTTATCTTTATCCGAATTATCAGTTGCACCCACTTTTACAGTTCCTTCATTGACAGCATAAGAACCTGCTCCTGTGGCGTAAATGCCTAAGTTTCCAATTCCTGTACTTAAATCAATGTTTCCTTTATTATTTACATATCCGCCATTTTTAGCATAAATAGCTATTATTTTATTATTTGGCGAAGTAATATTACCATTATTTATTATTTCAGACTGCCCGTCAGAATACAGATATGTTGATTCTTCACCCAGTGTTATGGAAGTTCCTGTAGAATTGGCATATCTATTTGTATTTCCTCCCGAATTACTTAGAATTACACCGTAAGATTTATTTCCTACACTTATGCTGTTAGCATTATTTACAATGTTTACTCCATTTGTTCCATAAATTCCTACAGGTTCACTGTCATTTATCGTAGCAGTATGGTCAGCAATACTAATTGTACCGCCTAAATTGACATTGCCTCCTTTTTTGTATATTCCTATTCCTTCATCTGCGACGTTTAAAGCTGATGTATTTGTCGTTGTAACATATCCGTTGCTTATTGAATATATACCTACAGATTTTTTACCTGTATTAATTTGCGCTTCATTAGTTATATTTACTGTTGCACCGTCTTTTGCATATATTCCTATTGTAGAATTATTTCTATCGGAATCTGTTGAATCACTTACTGTAATGTTACCTTTGTTATTAAATGTCTGTTCAGCACTTCCCTCTAAATATGCACCTACTGTTTTTTTGCCCGAGATTTCCATATTTCCTGTATTTTCTATTGTTTTAGCTGTGCCTGAAGCATTTCTTGAGTATATTCCTAATGATTCATCTCCCGACATTTTCATTGAAGCACTGTTTCTCAAGTTTGAATTTACTCCTATGATACCTCTTGATTTCTGTGAAGTTCCTTCTATTAAATTACCTTCTGATACCAAATCAGCGTTATTTCCATACATTCCAACCGAATTCTGACCAAGAGTTATTTTTTTCCAGTTCTTAAACTGGGAATTTCCGTTAATATATGCCGCAACACCGTTATTGGAAACATTTATATCATTCTGTGCCATTGTTACTGTACTGTTATTTATAAATAGCATAGGGTCGGAATATGTTTGCAATGTTCCGTTTATATTATAATTCAATACTGAATTTTCCAGATAAGCCAAACTTCCGTCATTGGAATAATCAATATTTCCTGAATTCATATTTATTGTGGAATCACTTCCGAACAGCACCATTCCTTTATTACCTACTGTTATATTTCCTGTGGATGTTACGTTGGATTTTTCTGTGTATATTCCTACTGAAGAATTTTCAGCAACTCCCGAAGCATTGAAAATAGTATCTCCTACTGTTATATTTCCGCTATGTTCAACATTGCTTCTATTTGTAGAAGACGGGTCAGCTTTTAAGTATATACCTGCCGTTCCATTTCCTAATGTTATATCACCCGAATTTTTTATATTCATTGAAATATCTCTGACTACATTGGCTCCATTTTCCATTTTAAAGTTTGTAGCATAAATTCCTACTGATTTATTTCCACCGCTGATAGTACCTTTATTTTCAACTTTCTCAAATCTTACCGAATATATTCCCGCAGAAGAATTTCCTACCTGCACACTTTTTCCTATATCATTCAGAATTACAGATTTATTAGGTGTAACTCCGTCAAATTTAGATGTGCTGTTTTTATATACCCCGTAAATTCCTGTAGAAGTATCTCCCACTTTGATATTTCCGCTGTTTTTACCTCTTGCAGATTCCAGATACATACCCGTTGCGGAAGTTGCATTTGTAAAGTCTAATGTCCCGAGATTTATAGTATCGTAGTTGTTATCAGGATTTGCAGCATCTTTATAAATCCATGTTACGGTTGCGTCATTATCATCTCTGTTTCCGTCTGCTAACAGTCCGATAATATTTTGCGAACCTGCTGCTGCATTGACAGTAACTCCTGCATCTACTACAGCTTCTCCGTTTATAACGTGAGTCAGGACATTTCCTGTTGTCAATGTTGTATTTGCAGTAGTTCTCGAAATACCTCCCGTAATTCTTATTCTTTCAGCAGAATATCCGTTATTATTGAAAGTTCCTCCATTATCATTAATAATGGCACCTTTCTGTCCAAACAGTCCTACCCCTGTACCTCGTAATTCTATAGTCGAACCTGCGTTAAAGTTTACAGTGGCATTTTTAGTAACTATCGCACCTACTCCGTTTTCACCTTTCAATACTATATTTGCGCCGCTTCCTATTGTTACTTTGGAAGGATTTGTTCCATTGTTGTTTCCTATATAGATAGCTGTTCCCGCTTTAACTCCGTTTCCTATGGACATTTGTCCCGTATAATTTATATTACTTCCGTTTTCAGCAAAAAGTCCTACTCCATTTTCACCTGTTTCAAGAGTTGCACTTATATTTTTAGCTGTTCCTGAAGTACCTTGTCCGTCAGCATACATAGCAATAGCATAATTTGAACCGACAGTATTTCCTACTTTTACTTTACGTGTATAACTTGATATATTAGTATTCCCTTTTAATAATAGTCCTATAATACCGTTCCCATTATTTCCGTTTACTACATAATCAAGAGTCGGACTTGTAGTATCGAGAGTTCCTCCGTCGAGATATACTCCCACTCCGTATCCTTTGATACTTCCTATACCTGTTCCTTTTATTTTTCCTGTATCTTTTACATAATAGGCAACCTGATTTTGAGAAGTACTGTTCAAATCTATGTTTCCTGTTGCAGTATCAGCTTCTGCCAAATCAGTCAGATACACTGCTACCGATGAACTTGCATTATTATTCAGTACAATCTTTCCTACATTGGTAATCTTGGATTTTGGAGTAAAAATTCCCACAGTTTGTTTTTTATTAAGATTTATAGTTCCTGTATTGGATATTGTGGAATTATTTATACCGCTATTTCCATTTTTTGCAAATATTCCTACCGAATCTTCCGAATTTAGATTTATAGTTCCTGTATTGGAAAGATTTATCGTATCAGTTGTATTATCTGTTATTCCGTACATTCCAACGGATTTTTTTGAACCGTTTTCTGTTTCAAGATTTATAGTTCCTGCATTTTTAGCAGTCGTACTGTTTTTCGCAAATATTCCTGTAGAAGTATTTCCTTTTAGTGTGATTACACCATTGGAAGTGTTTTCTACAGTGCTTCCGTTTCCGTACATACCTATTACCGAATCTTTACTTCCAGTTATATTCAGTGAATTCAAGGCAGTTGCTCCGCCTGTCGCTGACATTCCCGTAGTTGTTTTACCGTTCAGAAGTATATTCCCCTCATTTGTTCCTTTAGTTCCTGAACCGTCAACATATATCCCTGCCGATTTACTGTCAATTCCCGAAACATCAAATAAAGTTATCGTTCCTGTAGCTGCATTTTTTACTTCTGCACCATTTTTTCCGAATATTCCTGTCGATTCTTTACCTTTAATATCAATAGTTTTATTATTTTCAGCTACTGAATTATCTGCAAATATTCCTACAGCCTTATTTTTATTGCCTGTTATTATATCATTATTTGTTGCTTTCAATTTAGTCTTAGTAGAAGTACTGTTTTTTACATAAATTCCAAGCGAATTTTCCATATCTATATCTATAGTCTTATCATTGGTCAATGTAGCCGTTCCTGTAGCTGTATTTTCCAACTGACCGTACATTCCTATACTTTGATTGTCAGAAGAAGAAGTTGATGATAATTTTATGTTTCCACTGTTTTTCAATGTATAATTTCCTGCATCGGAATATTTTCCAAACATTCCTGCCGAACTGCCTTTGGAAATAGTTATCTTACCGTTTGCTGTATTGGCTGCATTACTGTTTTCAGTATATATCCCTGCTGAACCTGTTCCGTTCATTGTAATTACTTTATTATTTGAGACTTCCGAACCGTTCTGTGCAAATATTCCGGCTGAAGTATTTCCATTCATATTTATAGTTCCGTCATTTGTGATAATTCCTTTATTTGAAAGAATTCCTACTGATGAAGCCTGTGTACCGGTTATTGTTCCTGTATTGCTTGCTGTGAGATTTGCAGCAGTACTTGTGTTATTTGCAACATACATTCCTACAGAGCTTGCAGTTCCTACATTTATATTTTTAGTATTTTCAAGGGCAAGTTTATGTCCTGCTCCTGTAGCCAGTTCTCCATACATACCGACACTCTGGTTATACGATGTACCTCCTGTCAGATTTACATTTCCATTATTTGTCAACTTATAATCTTTTACAGCATTTGCGTCAACTTTTCCGAATATTCCAGCTGAACTTCCTTTAGATACTGTAATTATTCCATTAGCATCATTCAAAGCTTCACTATTTTCAGCGTATATTCCAGCCGAATTTGCTTCTGATATATTGATAGTTTTGGAATTTGTTATAATCGAGTCATTTTTTCCGTAAATTCCTGCTGAACCTGTTCCCAAAATATTCAGTATATTCAAATTTGTAACAGTTCCTTTATTTGCAAGTATTCCAACAGAGTTTGCTTTTTTTGTTTCTATCTTTCCTGCTGTATCATTTATGACAACAGCTTTCGACTTATCACCCGAATTGTTCAGTATATACATTCCTACTGAATTTCCCTGATCTACAGTTATAGTATTCTCATTTTTCAATGTTGTAGTTCCTGTAGCAGTGGCTGCAATTTCTGCATACATACCTACACTTTTATTTGGTGTTCCTGATACTGTATTCAGATTTATTGTTCCTTTATTTGTTATGTTATAACTGCCTGATGAAGAATTTTTTGCGAACATTCCTGCCGACTCGGCTCCTGTTATTGTTACAGTTCCTTCATTAGTAGACGTACTGTTTTCGGTATATATCCCTGCTGATTTTTCTCCATTCATTGTTACTATATTTCTATTTGTTACAACAGCACCATTCTGTCCCAGTATTCCTGCGGATCCTCCTCCTGCCATTACAATATTTCCCGTATTCAAAGCAGTTCCTTTATCGGATATTATTCCTACTGATTTTGAATCAGTTGCATTATTGGTTGCATTTATATTTCCCGAATTTGTTATTACAGAATTTTCTTTTCCAAATATCCCTACTGAAGTTTTCCCTTGCAATGTAACTGTTCCTGAATTTGTTACCGTAGATTTTTCAGATAAAATCCCTACAGAATTCTGCTTCTTAGCAGTTATAGTTCCCGTATTGTTTACTACCAATTTTCCTGCTGCTCCTGTACCATTTTTAGCGAAAATTCCTACAGAACCGTTTAAATCAATGTTTATATTTGAAGTATTTCCTATTGTCAAAGTACCTGTTCCTGTAGAAATCAGTTCTCCATAAATTCCTGCTCCCTGAGTATCAGTAGTATTTGCAGCAGTTCCTACATTTATAGTTCCTGCATTTTGTATGCTTTTTGTATCTTTTACTTTAGCATAAATTCCTGCCGATGTTCCTTTTTCCGCTGTTATTATACCTGAAGCTTTATTCTCAACATTACTATTGTCGGAATAAATTCCCGCTGAACCTGTTTCTTTTGCAGTTATAGTTCCTTCATTGTTTATTGTGGAATTTTCCGAACCATAAATTCCTGCCGAACCTGTTCCCTCGGTTGTAACAGTCCCTCCATTTTTGTTTGTAACTGTAGTTTTCTGAGCCAGCAGACCTACTGACTTCTGTTTCTTCATATCTACAGTTCCGCTGTTTTCAATAGTAGAATTCTCTTTTCCGAATATCCCTATAGAAGAATCTTCATTAGCTGTTATAACTGCTCCGGCAGTATTTTTTCCTGTAGCTTCCGAAAGATAAATTCCTATTGCCTTTTGTGTTCCTGTGAGATTCAATGTACCTTTATTTTCAGCATTTCCTCTCGTTCCTCCGTTAGTTCCCAGTGCCGATATTGTAGTCTTGAGGTTTGAAGTTACAGTTTTTCCTGTATCTACTATCGCAGTACCATCTTTGGTTACAAGAAGCTGGGCATCAGTACTGATATTGGAAAATTTAGGATTTCCGACAAGATTTACATTTTCTCCCAGTGTTACTTTTGAACCTGCCGCTCCATAAAATAATGCAGAATTTTTCCCCATTTTAGTAATAGTAAGATTATTTATACTGTTTCCCGAAATTGTAACTTCATTTTCGGAAGCTGTAGGCGAATCTCCTTTAAAGTAAGCCAGTACAGCATTATCATCAAGGCTCGCCTTTAAGCCGTTTATAACAAAAGTATTATTAAATTTACTTGTTTTTGCTGAAAACAGTCCTACCGTTCCATTTCCTAACACTAATTCTGCTCCTGTATTGAAAGTATTAACTGACTGTCCGTCAGAATATACTCCTATCCCCGTTTTGGATGCTGTAGAACCTTTTACTTCGATAGGAGCTGATATAGTTCCTGTAGTACCTGTACCTACACTATATATACCTACAGCTCCGTTACCTGCCGTTATTTTTCCCGATGTATGGTTAAATGTCGCACCGTCTTTTACATATAATGCAACTGTTCCTTCAGTATTTGTAATCAGATTTCCTGTATTATTAAATGTTAAAGTACCCGTTCCCTTTTCAAGAACTACGGCATTACTTCCTGTACCTGTAGAAGTTATAGTTCCTGTATTTTCAAATTTTCCTGTTTTACCGTAAAATCCCAAGGAATTTTGAGCATTTACTGTTATAGTTCCTGCATTTGAACCTGCTCCCTGGACTAATATGTACCCTACCGAATTGTTTCCGTTTACATTAACTTTTCCTGTACCTGTTATATCCACTCTTCCTGTTTTGTCTTCTTCAAGCCACGTAGCAGCTACTTTTCTGTAACGTCTTTTATAATCCGTTCCTTCTGTTACAATACCGTAGTTTCCTTCCGCTCCCGACTGGATATCTATTGTTCCGCTTACAGTTATAGCTCCTCTATTTTTAACTCTGGCTCCTGAACCTTTTTGGGAATATTTTCCGATAGTTACCGTTCCTGTGAGATTTATTCCGTCAGTTCCTACAATATCCCTCGTACTGTTCATCTGGGCAAAATCATCCAGTTCGCCTCTTTTTACCGGTCTCGTTTCCACTTCCGCATACACTCCCACAGCTTCTTCTACTTTTCCTGTGTCCGAACCTGAATTTGCATAAGTGTAGGATGAAGGATTTTCAGTTCCTATGTTTATATTTCCTCCTGCATACACTCCCTGTATATTGTGTATCAGTCCTATCCCTATTGATTTATCACCTGAAATATTTATAGTTCCGTTATTTTCCATTTTACTTTCAAAAGTCTGGTCAAAATGACTGGCTATCTGACCTCCGACCGTTGTAGTTATTCCATAATTACTATATGTTTTTGTATTCGGAGCATTTATATTTTTTACTGTCAGCATTCCGAAACTTCCATAGCTGTTCAGATTTACAATTCCTTTATTCTCTGCAGCCATCATATTTAATCCTAAACGGTTGTCAGATCCTGAAGCGTTAGGATTTTCAGGTCTCAACTGTATTCCCGCACTTTCAGGAGCTTTCAGTGTTATCAATCCTTGAGTATCATTTATCATTTCATTTCTCGTATTGTTACTTGAGCTGTCAAAGTTGTTGAATCCGAAAGCTACCTGATTCTTTATAAGTCTTCCGCCTACTACTCCGCCATTTCCGTTTATTGTTCCCGCATTTATGACTTTTATATTGGCAACTTTTGTCATTGTATTAAATCCGGGATTGAGAACCTGTCCTGAATATGGAGTATGTGTTCCCTGAACGTCAATTCCCGCATTTTTTCCTTCATTCAGATTTATAGTTCCTATATATCTGAAAGGAGCTCTAATTGTTCCGTCTACTCCTTCGTCTATCATAAATGCTCTTGTATCCTGAACATTTACCTCGACATTCGTATTTACATTATTCAGATTTGAAACTTTTCCCCATGTGGAAATAAAACCGTTCTTCTGATTTACATTGATAGTTCTGTTATTAACATTATAAGAACTGTTATCCATAAATTTGAGTGCACCAATTCCGCTTAATCCTGATGTTGACAATGTAAAATCAACAGGATTTACAGCTGTAAAACTTATATTTGGTGCCGTTACCTGTGCAGGTGCAGTTACATTCAGTGCATTTACCGTCGGTACACCCGGTGCTTCTATTGTTATGCCTATATTTGGTGAACTTGGTGCCGAAACAGCCATATTTAATGACGGCGGCGTAATATTCAGCGTAACTGTCGGTTTATTTAAACTGATATTTACAGTCGGTGCAGTTGCCAATGCAGGTGTATCAGGATTGGCAGGGTTCTGCACACTTATGCTTACCGGAGTTACCTGAGGAAATGCTATACTTGGTGCTTCCAGTGGTGAATTTACGCTTATTCTGACTTCTGGTCTGACTACAGTTCTTGGAGTATCAATCTGCTGATTAATATTTATCTCCTGTTTATTCACAGACTTTGGGTTTACGTTAGCCAAAACCTGTATTTCGACTTCAGGTTCGGTAATATCTCTTAAAGGTATAAATCCATAATCCAAACTTTTATTTGTAGAATAAGGCACTCCCGATGCCGTAAGTCTAAAAGGAGCTATTTCACTTAATGACCTGTCATTCGTAACAAGTGTACTTCTCTCCATCCATGAGGCTCTCGCATACTTCCCTTGAAAAGGATATTTTTCCTTTCTGTCCCCATATCCTTCATAACTTCCTCTTTGATTATTATAAAAATAGTTCATTCCATACTGCCATGAACTCCAAGGAGATTTTACAACATGATCTCCCTGTTCCATTAATTGTATTAACTCTAAGTTCGCATTTTTAAGCAGTTTGTTATTTTCCTTTTTTGCTCGCTTAAAAACTGTGTGCATATCATTTATCGAATTATTTAGTTCTTTTTTTGTTTGATTTATAGCATTTTCCGTATTTTTTACTTCAGATGATGTCAAACTTTCTGAAAATGCCAAAGAACCTAACAATAGAAAACTTAATAATAAACCTTTTGTGTATTTGACGTCTTTACATCTCTTAGCCAATGCTCTCAAATCTTTTTCCATTTTTCTTAAATCATTAGTCAAATTTTTTCACTCCTTTATAAATGTCATAATATTTCTTAAATTAGCTTGTTCTGAATTTTTCAATTATTATAAATTACTTATAAAAAATTTTTATTATTATAATTTCTTCTTATTTTTATTATATTTTTATAACATATTTGTATAGAAAAATAACAGTATATTAGTATAACATTTTTTCTAATAATTTAATACCCTTTTTTCTAAAAAAAATCTAATTTTAAACTGTTGAAAAAATAAGAAAAAAATTTAAAAATAGAAAAACATAAACAACCTAAGTAAAATATATATAAAACCCAATTATATTTTTTTTATCTATATTTAAACTTTATCAATATTATAGATTATTATATAAAAAATATATTTATAAATTTTGTAAAACTAAATAAATAAATATATTTTTATACTCTTCTATTCTATTTTTCTATTCCTAAAATAATTTTTTGTTATGCAATTAATCTACTATTTTCCTATATCTTTTCTGTAATACATATTTTCAAAATTTATATTCTTAATTGCTTTATATGCAGAATTTTGTGCTTCTTCCAAAGTTTTTCCGAAACCTACAATATTTAATACTCTTCCGCCCGATGTAACAAAATTATCATCTTCCTTTTTTGCACCACATATAAATATTAATTCTCCATTTTTTCCTATATTATCTATTCCTGAAATTATATCTCCTTTATTGTATTTTTCGGGATAACCTCCTGCAACTGCTACCACACAGCATGAGTGTAACGGTTTCCATTTTATTTTTACTTCCGATAATCTTTTGTCGAATGCTTTTTCCAGCAACTCAAGTAAATCAGTTTCCATTAAAGGCAATACCGCCTGTGTTTCCGGATCTCCCATTCTCATATTATATTCAAGCAGATACAATCCTTTTTTAGTTATCATCAATCCAAAAAATATTACTCCCTCAAAGTCCATTCCTTCTTCTCGGATACCTCTCAGTGTCGGCTCCATTATATTTTTTTTGAATTCTTCAAATATTTCATCGGTAACGTAAGGATTTGGAGAAATTACTCCCATTCCTCCCGTATTCAGTCCTGTTTCATTTTCTCCAATTTTTTTATGGTCTTTTGCAGATAATAAAGGCAAAATGACGTTACAATCAGTAAACGAAAGAATAGAAGCTTCTTTCCCTTCAAGGTATTCTTCTATTACAATCTCATTTCCTGAAGAGCTGAACTTTTTATCTATCATTATTTCTTTTACTGCTTCTTCCGCTTCTTTCAGATTTTGTGCTATTATGACTCCTTTACCCGCAGCTAATCCGCTGGCTTTTATAACAATCGGAAATTTTTCTTTTTCACAATTTTTTAAATATTTTTCGGCTTCATCAGGATTGTCAAAAACTTTATAATCTGCCGTTTTAATTCCATATTTTCTCATAAAATCTTTTGAAAATACTTTACTTCCTTCAAGTATTGCAGCTTTTTTATCAGGGCCGAATATTTTCAGATTATTTTTTTTAAATTCATCAACTATTCCCTGTACAAGCAATTCCTCACTTCCCACAATCGTCAAATCAATATTATTATTTTTTGCAAACTCAATATACTCTCTTATACTTCTAAGCACGACATTTTCCGCAATATCAATCAGTTCAGAACCTGCATTTCCGGGAGCAATATATATTTTTTCAATATTTTTATTTTGGACCAGTTTCCATGCAATCGCATGTTCTCTGCCTCCTGCTCCTACTATTAATATTTTCATTATCTCTCCTCCTTCGATATCTTACTATTTCCGATTAACCTCTATTTTTTAAATTTCTCAAGTATATCTTATCATATTTCCCTATAATATTCTATTTTAATATTCCCGCACTTTACTTCTTTCATAATCTTCCAATCCATTTTCATCATTGGAAATTTCTCCAAAAAGGGCTATATATTTTATCATATTTTCAATACTATAAATCTCTGTATGATATTTTTTCTTTCTTAATAAAATTATATCGTATTTTATTATATCGTATTTTTTTCTTTTAAAAATTATTAATTAAAAGTTATTAAAATTCATAAAATAAAAATAAGAGACTCGGCTCTCTTATTGTAAAAGTATTATTTGAACTGGTGGGACTGGTGAGGATCGAACTCACAACCTACCGATTAAGAGTCGGTTGCTCTGACCAATTGAGCTACAGTCCCGCTTATGTCCTAATTAACCTAACATATTTTAAAAAATTTATCAAGTATTATTTTTAGTAATATTAGTGGGTTTAATCGTAGCCGACATTCGGGATATATACTTTCAGATATTTTTATTACTTATATTTATTGTAAATGGAAACATATCTACAGAACAATCTTTTTTTACTTCATAACTATTATTTTAAAAAGTTATTAAATCTTGAACCAATTTTTTTAGATTACAGGAAACATAAATTATATTTGTAATATTATTATTTACTATTATATAGAATTATTTGTTTAATGAAAATCATCTATTTAATAAATATTACCAGATTGATTCTCCATCGTTACTTAATAATACAATAATAAATTCATTTTTATTATAATACGGTTTTATTTCTTCAAATATTTTTTTCATCTCATCTTTGTTCACATCTATAAAAAATGCTAATGCAGGTCTTATATTCATAGTCTTTTTGAATTCATACCAGTCTATCTTTTCAAAATCTCTTTTCACTGAGAAATACGAGGCAAATTTTTTCTGATATTCTGATCGTTTAGACTCATCATTAGGATTAGCATCTATATTTACAATTCCTCCGGCTCCTGCTTTATCCACTTCTACAAAAGTCAGATAATTATCTACAGTGTCTTTATACTCTGTTTTATATTTTGAAAAAATTTCTTCTATTTTCGCAAAATCATTTCCTTTGCTTTTATCATAGATAAGTTCATTTATAAAATATGGTCCAAAGCCATAATGCTTTATGAAATAAAATAATTCTTTTGCTCCTTTTTTTTCAAATAATTTATCAGAATCAAATATATAACGATTTATATATTCTTTATAACAGTAAGGTGAACTATAAATAGTTATATATTTTGATTTTAATTTTGAGATTTCAGTATTTTTATGCTCTAAACTATAACAATCATAACCTTTATACTTTATTGCTTTATAATCATTTTTATTTATTTTAACATTAAAATTAGAGTATATGTTATCAAAAGTTTTATTGAAATATTTCTCTCTTTTTATTATAGGATAGAATATAATAATTAAGAAAAATAATATAATAATCGATAAAAATATGAGTATTAGTTTTTTCTTTTTATTTAATTTATACATAATCTGTTCCTTCCTTAATTTTTAAATTCAGATAATAATCAAATTTTTCTTCAATAAAATCATAATAGCTCTATTACCAAATATCTTCACCTTTCTTACTTGAAAAAGTTATAATATACTCATTTTTATTATAATATGGCTTTATTTCTTCTAATAATTTTTGTAATTCTTCTTTACTTGCATCTGAATAGAAAGATAAAATTGGTTTTATATTTAAATATTTTTTAAACTCATACCAGTCTATTTTATCAAAATCCCTTTCAATCGAGAAATATGAGATGAATTTTTTTTCAATTTGTAATACTTCATAATAATCTTCAGAATCAGCATCCACATTTAAAATAGATGAACTTACAAATTTACTTGTTTTTATGAAACTAATACAAGAATATCCACCTGTATCGGAAGACAAATTATATTTTTTTTCATATTTTGAAAGAATTTGTTCTATTTTTTCAAAATCATTTCCCTTACTTTTATCATAAATAAATTCATTTACAAAATATGGTCCAAATCCATAAATTTTTAATAAACGTATTAGTTCTATTATTTCACTTTTTGAAAAAAAACTTGTATGTTCATTTCCAATATCAAAATAAGGACGACCACATTCATCCCATTTTTCAATAAAATGGGTATATTTTATATTATTATTTTTTTTCTCTAAAAAATAATAATGAAAAGGTTCTATTAAATTTCTTGTATCATGAAAAATTTTTGCTTTATAGTCATTTTTATTTATTTTGAGTTTGAAATTTTTATATAGAGTTTCTGTTGTATTATCAAGATATTCTTCTCTCTCCCTCTTGGGTATAAATACCTTATGGTTTATAATCCATACACTTATGATGATAACTATAAATAGTATCCATTTTGTTTTTCTATTTATTTTCATATTTATCTTCCTCTATTTTTGTTAGATTTATAGATTTTTATATCTCTCAACATTTCTATTTCTTTTTTTCTAACATCATCAGGATCTGTTTTATGATTATCAATTTTCCCATTTTTATCTTTGAATGCAGCTACTTTCACTGCAGGTAAATGACTTGTTCTTGGAGGCTTCATAATATTTTTAATATTTTCTTCCAATTTGTCTACTCCATATGATATAGAAAGTGGATTTAAGCTCTCAAATACTTTTTTTACTTCAAGCTCACCTATCCCATATACTTTAGAAATAGAAGTTGTTGCACCTTTAGAATTCTCTCTTGTATAGTTTAAAAGAGCATCTCCATTATTTGGAATAACTGTTGCTCCTTTTAATAAATCTAATGTTGGTCTCCTCATATTACCCTGCATATTATTTAGCCAATGCTTAGTGACTTTCGTTAGATTTTCAAAAAATTTGTCTTTTTAAATTCAGATAATAATCAAATTTTTCTTCAATAAAATCATAATAGCTCTATTACCAAATATCTTCACCTTTCTTACTTGAAAAAGTTATAATATACTCATTTTTATTATAATATGGCTTTATTTCTTCTAATAATTTTTGTAATTCTTCTTTACTTGCATCTGAATAGAAAGATAAAATTGGTTTTATATTTAAATATTTTTTAAACTCATACCAGTCTATTTTATCAAAATCCCTTTCAATCGAGAAATATGAGATGAATTTTTTTTCAATTTGTAATACTTCATAATAATCTTCAGAATCAGCATCCACATTTAAAATAGATGAACTTACAAATTTACTTGTTTTTATGAAACTAATACAAGAATATCCACCTGTATCGGAAGACAAATTATATTTTTTTTCATATTTTGAAAGAATTTGTTCTATTTTTTCAAAATCATTTCCCTTACTTTTATCATAAATAAATTCATTTACAAAATATGGTCCAAATCCATAAATTTTTAATAAACGTATTAGTTCTATTATTTCACTTTTTGAAAAAAAACTTGTATGTTCATTTCCAATATCAAAATAAGGACGACCACATTCATCCCATTTTTCAATAAAATGGGTATATTTTATATTATTATTTTTTTTCTCTAAAAAATAATAATGAAAAGGTTCTATTAAATTTCTTGTATCATGAAAAATTTTTGCTTTATAGTCATTTTTATTTATTTTGAGTTTGAAATTTTTATATAGAGTTTCTGTTGTATTATCAAGATATTCTTCTCTCTCCCTCTTGGGTATAAATACCTTATGGTTTATAATCCATACACTTATGATGATAACTATAAATAGTATCCATTTTGTTTTTCTATTTATTTTCATATTTATCTTCCTCTATTTTTGTTAGATTTATAGATTTTTATATCTCTCAACATTTCTATTTCTTTTTTTCTAACATCATCAGGATCTGTTTTATGATTATCAATTTTCCCATTTTTATCTTTGAATGCAGCTACTTTCACTGCAGGTAAATGACTTGTTCTTGGAGGCTTCATAATATTTTTAATATTTTCTTCCAATTTGTCTACTCCATATGATATAGAAAGTGGATTTAAGCTCTCAAATACTTTTTTTACTTCAAGCTCACCTATCCCATATACTTTAGAAATAGAAGTTGTTGCACCTTTAGAATTCTCTCTTGTATAGTTTAAAAGAGCATCTCCATTATTTGGAATAACTGTAAGAATTTTATTATTATATAAATATCTTCCAGGATTACTTACCGGTGCAGGGTCTACTGCTATTGCTTCTATATTTAGATGTGATGCTATATAAATTGAGGCTCCTCCTGCTTTCGAATGTCCACTAACTCTTACTAATCCCTTAAATCCATTTTTTCCGTTTTTATATTCATTCTGAATTTTTTTTGAAAATTCCAAAGCTTCCTGATAATCTAATGGTGTCCCATTTTCATTAGACCTGTATACATCACTAAAATTAGGAAGATTTAGTGATGTTGCTCCTTTTAGTAAACCCGATGAAGTTCTTCTCATATTACCCTGCATATTATTTAGCCAATGCTTAGTGACTTTCGTTGGATTTTCAAAAAATTTGTCGGGTGGTGTACTTCCCTCTAAAATAATTTCTACTTTTCCTGTTTTTAGATTTCCTACTGCAATCCCTCTAATTCCTGATTTTGTCTTATCCATTATTTCAAGGATTTTAAGTTTTTTTTCTCCATTTCCGCTACCAATAGTGATCTCCATTCCTACTTTTAATTTACTTTCCTTAAAGTTATTATAAATAGATTTATCAGCAGAACCGTCTATTGCTCCAACTATATTTGATATTGTTGATTCATCAAGTTCCATATTGGATATTTTATCATAAAAAGTCTTTTTATCTTGCTCTTCTTCCTGTGCATCCAGTTCTTTATTTATCTGTTCTATTTCCGCTTCCTGTAGAAGTGCATGTAAGTCCCTTGCATTAGAACCTATAATGGGAAGTTTTGAAGCGTTATATAAGACAGTTTTTACATTTTTAATGACATTATCTTTTATTCTGTTTGTTTCTTTAGCCACGTCTTTTACTATTTTTATTGTTTCCTTATTTACATCATTTGCTATTTTAGCCGTACTCTTAATTATGTTTTTTGCTACTCCCGCTGTTCCTTTTATTATGTTGCCTGTTATTCTCTTAGTTTCATTAGTTACATCCCTTACTATTCTACTCGTTTCCCTTGCAATATTTTTTACTATTTTTCCTGCTTCTTTGCTTATACCACTTATTACTTTTGATGTCCCCTTGGCTACATTAGTTGCAATCCTGTAACTTTCCTTAGCCACACCTCTTACTATTTTTGAGGTTTCTTTTGCTATATCCTTTACTACACCATTTAGAACTGCAAAATTTCCTTTAGTTATATTACTTGCTACTTGTTTTGTCCCTTTTACTATATTACCCGCTATTCTTTTTGTCTCTTTATTTACATTGCGGATTACTCTTTTTGTTTCATTTGAGATATCGCTTATTACTTTAACTGTACTTTTTGATATATTTTCTGCTACTTTTTTTGTCCCTTTGGCTACATTGCTGGCCACTCTTTTAGTTTCTCTTTTAACATTGTTGACTATTCTTTTCGTTTCACTAACTACATTATTTCTTATTTTTTTTGTTTCATTAGCTATATTTTTTGCTATTTTTACAGTACTTTTTGCTACATTTCCCGCTACCTGTTTAGTTCCTCTTGCAATATTTCCTGCTATTTTCTTAGTTTCATTAACAACATTACTTGTTACTTCCTGTGTCTTTGTAATTATATTACCTGCTACACTACTTACTGCTTTAAAAAATGGATTATTTGTAAAATCGTTTTTACTTCTATTTAATGCAATAGCCATAATCTTCCCCTTTTCTATATTTTTTTATATTTTAAAATATTAATTATTTTTGGAATTTTTATTTTATTTTAAAATAATATAATATTTAGAATAACACAGGTATTATAAATTTGTCAAATTTTAGTAAAATCTTGCTTATAGTAATATTTTCGATACCTTTTGTTGATTTTTCAAACAAATTTTTTTATTTTCTACTTAAATAATATTTTTCACTTAAATAACAAAATAAATGTGAAAATTTATTTATTCTCTGACTAACCGACTTACTACTTCCATATGCGGTGTAAATAGAAATATATCCCAAATTTAATTAATGTTTAAAATGTCTTATCCCCGTAAATACCATACTTATTCCATATTCATTGCAAGTCTGCACAGATTCTTCGTCTCTTATCGAACCGCCGGGCTGAATTATAGCTCCAATGCCATACTTGGCAGCCTCATCCACACAATCCCTGAACGGAAAAAAAGCATCCGAGGCAAGAACTGCTCCGTCCAATGACCCAAGATTATTCTTTGCCTGTTTTAAAGCATGAGCAGTGGCCCATATTCTATTCGTCTGACCTGTTCCTATACCTATGACTGCTCCGTCTTTTACTATTACTATTGCATTTGATTTTACGTGCTTTACGACTTTCATTCCTAAAAGCATATCTTTCTTTTCATATTCCGACGGCTGTTTTTCAGTTACTACTTTTATATCGTCTATTATTTTTCTGTCCGTTTCCTGAACAAGTATTCCACCGTCTACTTTGATATATTCAAGTTTGTCTTGCGGTTTTGGTATCTCACATTTTATTACTCTCAAATTTTTCTTATTTTTCAATGTTTCAAGAGCTTCTTTTGAATAAGAAGGGGCAATTACTATCTCAAGAAATATTTTATTCAGTTTTTCAGCAGTTTTTACGTCTATCTCACGGTTAATCGCAACAATACCTCCAAAAATGGAAACAGGGTCGCTATCATGAGCTTTTTCATATGCCGTGAACACATCATCAGCGATAGCTACACCGCACGGCGTAGAATGTTTTACCGCACAACAGGCAATTTCATCAAATTCATTTACGACTTTCCAAGCAATATCCATATCTCTTATATTATTAAATGACAATTCTTTTCCATTTAACTGGATAAAATTTTTCATACTTCCATTTTCAGTCGTAGAAACATAATAAGCTGAAGTTTGATGTGGATTTTCACCATATCTTAAATCAGATTTTTTTTCATAAGATATATTCAGATATTTCGGATATTCCTCTTCGAGCAGAAAATTCGATATTGCTGCATCATAAGCGGAAGTCAGATTAAACACTTTTCCTGCCAGCCTTTTTTTAGTTTCAAATGAAACATCTCCTTTATTTTCAATTTCCTGAGCTACTTTCTCGTAATCTTCAGGATTACATATTACAGTTACATCTTTAAATGATTTTGCTGCCGACCTTAGCATTGTAGGACCGCCTATGTCGATAAATTCTATTTTTTCATCAAAACTTTTATCTGTCTGAACTTCTTTAAAAAAAGGATATAAATTTACGACCACATAGTCTATCGTTTCGATATTTTCTTTTTTGATAGCTTCCATGTGCTCTTTATTTTCTCTTATGGCCAGTATTCCTCCATGTATATTAGGATGTAAAGTCTTAACTCTGCCGTCCAGCATTTCCTTAAATTTTGTAACTTCCGAGATTTCAGTTACTTTTAAGCCATTTTCTTTCAAATATTTATAAGTTCCTCCTGTGGAAATAATTTCATTCCCTTTAGCAATCAAAAATTTTGCAAATTCCAATATACCTGTTTTGTCATATACTGAAATTAAAGCTCTTTTTTTCATTATTTTTATTCCTTTCGATAATATTTTATTCCCCTATTTTTTAAACTCTCACATACTTTTTTTATTTTTTGTCTTTTCGATATTCTGTATCCGTATATTTTGTTCAGTTAGAATTATAATATCTGAATATATTTAATTCTTTAATATTTTTTTTATTCCTTTTATTAATAATTGATGTTCCTTCTCAAGAACTCTTTTCTGTAAAGTTTCAGGCGTGTCATTTTCTAAAACTTCTACTTTCATATTCATTATAGGTTCTCCTGTATCAATTCCGGTATCTACATAATGAATTGTACATCCGCTTTCTTTTTCTCCATTTTTTAATACAGCCTCGTGTACTTTCAGTCCGTACATTCCTTTCCCTCCATATTTAGGCAATAAAGACGGATGAATATTAATTATCTTTTTTTCCCATTTTCTGATAAATTTCTCCGATAATATGGACAAATATCCTGCCAATATTATATATGAAGTTTTCTCATTATTATTTTCGAGAATTTTATCTATCTCATCTGAAAGTCTTTCTCCCAAAAGTTTTCTGTCAGCCATTATATTTTTTATTTTATGTTTTTCAGCCCTTTTTAGGGCATAACACGACCTGTCGGCTATCACATATGAAATTTCGCAATCCAATTCCCCATTTTCAATACTGTCAATAATTGCCTGTAAATTTGAGCCTGAACCTGATACCAGAACTGCTATTTTCTGTTTTATTTCAGACATAATTTTTTATCTCCTTTACTTATATATCCAATCTCATATGCATCCTCTCCTGCTTCTTTGAGAATTTCGACAGCTCTTTCACTGTCTCTCTTATTGACAATAACAGTAAATCCTACTCCCATATTAAATGTCCCCCACATTTCATTTTCATTTACTTTTTTAAATTTATCATTTCTGAATAAAGGATGTATTTTTATTCTATCTTTATGGATATTCGCACAAAATCCCTCAGGAATAGCTCTTGGAACATTTTCAATAATTCCTCCGCCTGTTATATGTGCCATTCCATTTATTTTGATATTTTCCATAAGTTTTTGAATTGATTTTACATATATTTTAGTCGGTGTCAGCAAATATTCTCCTATCGTTTTTCCTTCATATTTCTCATTTAAATCTGTAAACAGTTTTCTTATAAGGGAAAATCCGTTGCTATGAGCACCGCTTGATGAAATGGCTATAATTACATCTTCCTCCGTAATATCACTTCCATTCACTATTTCATCTTCTTCAACTGCACCTACTGCAAAACCCGCAATATCATATTCTCCTATAGTATAAAATCCCGGCATTTCTGCCGTTTCTCCGCCTATGAGAGAAGCTCCCGCCTGTCTGCAACCGTCGGCTACACCACTTATTATTTCTGATGAAACATCTGAATCTAATTTCCCGCAGGCAAGATAATCAAGGAAAAATAAAGGTTTTGCTCCATGGCATAAAATGTCATTTACGCACATTGCCACGCAGTCAATTCCGACTGTGTTATAAATTCCTGTTTCAAAAGCGATTTTCAGTTTTGTTCCTACACCGTCAGTTCCTGACACAAGGACAGGCTTTTTATATTCTCCTAATCTGTACAACGCTCCGAAACTCCCGAGTTCATTTAAAACGTTGGAATTGTATGTACTTTTTACTTTATCTTTTATTTTTTCTACTGTTTTATATCCTTCTTCCTTATCCACACCTGAATCTTTATAAGAAATAGTCATCTCATTTTTCCTTTCTTTTTTATATGTTTTATTATCCTGTTTCCTAATATCTAAAGTTTTATAGCTGGAATAAAAATTCTTAGTTTTTTTCTGAATTAACGATAATTTCAAATAACTTTAGTAAAAAAATTTCACTAAATATTATATAAAATAAATTATTTCTTGCTATCCTTAAAACAATCCAAATTTACATCCTTATTTTGCAATGCTTTCTTAATATTTCCTATAGAAAGATAATCCAATGTTGTAGCTCCTATATATTCTCTTATCTCATCTACTGTCATAATATTTCCTATCAGTTCTTTCTCACTTGCGATATTGACTCCGAAATAGGACTCGCTTATTACTACGGGAGATGCCGATCTGAAATGTACTTCTTTTGCTCCTGCTTCAAACAGTATCTTTATAAGTATTTTAGAAGTTGTACCTCTCACGAGGGAGTCATCTACTACGACAATTCTTTTATTTTCAATGAGGCTCTTCATAGGGTTTAATTTTACTTTTACTGCATTTTCCCTCAATTCCTGTGTAGGCAGTATAAACGTCCTTCCAATATATTTATTTTTTAGTAAAGCTACTCCATAAGGTATTCCGCTCGCTTCAGAATATCCGATTGCCGCAGGAACTCCCGAATCGGGTACCCCTATGACGAGGTCGGCTTCTATAGGATTTTGTTCATATAACAGTTTTCCAGCTTCATGCCTTGAAGCATATACACTTATTCCGTCAATTACACTGTCAGGTCTTGCAAAATAAATATATTCAAAAGATGAATAGGATTTTTTTTCCCTTATATCATATTTTATTGACTCTACTCCATTTTCATCAATAATTACTATTTCTCCCGGCTCTATATCTCTTATAAATTTTGCATTTATAGCGTCTAAAGCACAGGATTCCGAAGCTAAAACATAAACTTCGTCATTTCTTTTTCCTAAACAGAGAGGTCTTATTCCAAGAGGATCTCTCACTCCTATCAGTTTATTTTCTGCGATTATTCCAATGGCAAATGCTCCGTCCAATTTTTTTAATGTGTTCAGAACTGACTGTCTGTATCCGTATTTTGCATTCTTACCTAAAAGTTTCAGAATTATTTCAGTATCAGTCTTGGTTTGGAAAAGCGAACCGTTTTCCATAAGTTCTTCCTTTACTTCTTTCATATTTACCAAATTTCCGTTATGTACAATGGAAACTTTTCCCATTATTGATTCTCCCCGTAAAGGCTGATAACTATGTGAAGACGCTCCCCCTTCGGTAGCATATTTTAGATGTCCTATCAATATATTTCCTGTATATGACTGTAAATCATCTAATGAAAATACGTCCGCTACAAGTCCTTTTCCTTTGACTGTTTTCAGTTTCATTTCGTTTTCAGATATAGTATCCGCTATGCTGAAACCTGCACTTTCCTGCCCCCTGTGCTGTAATGCGTACATTCCGTAATATGCCAATCCTACTAAATCCGTTCTCAATTCTTTGGAATAAAGGGCAAAAATTCCTCCTTCTTCGATTTTATCTGCACTTTTTACACTTGCCATTATTCTTTATGCCTCCAATCTGTTCAAAATCTCTATATACGCTTCCTCTATTCCGCCCAAATCCTGTCTGAATCTGTCCTTATCCAGTTTTTTTCCTGTTTTTTTATCCCAAAGTCTGCACGTATCAGGAGTTATCTCATCAGCAAGAAGTATCTCTCCTTTACTGTTTTTTCCGAACTCTATTTTGAAATCTACTAAAGTAATTCCCTCTTCATCAAATACTTTTTTCAGTAAATTATTTATTTTTCGAGTTGTTTCATATATTTGCCCTAATTCCTCAAAAGTAGTCAGTCCCATAGCTACCGCATGATAATCATTAATTAGAGGATCTCCGTATTCATCATTTTTATAGCAGATTTCAAATATTGTTGTCTTAGGTACTGTTCCGTCAGCTATTCCTACTCTTTTAGCCATAGATCCTGTTATTATATTTCTCACAATTACTTCAAGGGGAATAATTTCAAGTCTTTCACAAAGCTGCTCCCTTTCATTCAACATTTCTCTGAAATGTGTTCTTATCCCGTTTTTTTCCAACACCGAAAAAAGTTTTGCGGTAATTTTGTTATTTATAATCCCTTTGTCTTTAATAGTTCCTTTTTTTACTCCATTTCCTGCCGTAGCATCATCTTTATAATGGATAATCACTAAATTTTCATCATCTGTCGAATATACCTGTTTCGCTTTTCCCTCATAAATAAAATCTTTTTTCTGCATTTTGATTAATTCCTTTCTATAATTATTTTTCTTAAAAATCTACTTTGTTTTCATTTTCAGATATAAATTTTTCTTTCATTTCCTTTCTGAATTTTATAAGCTTTTCCTTTATATCCGAATACTTTATCGCCAGTATTTCTACAGCCAGCATTCCCGCATTATAGGAATTATCTATTCCTACGGTAGCTACGGGTATTGATTTCGGCATCTGTACTATGGAATAAAGTGAGTCAGTTCCTCCTAACGCTGCGTTTAGCGGCACTCCTATTACAGGGAGTACAGTTTTTGAAGCTATTACTCCGGGTAGATGTGCTGCAAGCCCTGCTCCTGCAATTATTACTTCAGCTTCCTTTTTTTCTGCTTCACTTAAAACTTCTTCCAATTTTTCAGGTACTCTATGTGCCGATAAAATATATGCTTCATATTCTATCCCAAATTCTTTGAGGCAGTTTGCCGCTCCTTTCATCTTTTCAATGTCTGATTTACTTCCAAAAAATATTGCTACTTTCATTTTTATTTTTAAGTCTGTACAAAATATTTATTTTGTACATTCTTAACTCCTTTCTGTATTTTCTATATCTTAATATAAACAGTTTTTTAACAGTTTTAAACGCTACAGGAAAAATTTTATACCATTTCTGAATATATTCTGCTCTTTATTACCATAAATATTTTTATATAAATTTTTCCCCATTCTTTCAGAATGTGCCATTTTTCCGAATATTCTTCCGTTATATGCCAACATTCCTTCAATTGCGTAGTAAGAACCGTTAGGATTAAATTCCGTTTCCATACTTGGATTTCCTTCAAAATCTACATATTTTGTTGCGATTTGATTATTTGCATATAATTTTTTGTATTCTTCTTCCGTAATAACTACTCTTCCCTCTCCGTGAGACATAGGAAGTGTATGTATTTCCCCCACTTCCATTCCTGCAAACCATGGAGAATTATCAGTTATAATCTTTGTTCTTACCATTTTTGCCATATGCTTGTTTATTGAGTTATATGTCAATGTTGGAGAATTATCGTCTAACTCCCTTATTTCACCATAAGGAAGAAGTCCAGATTTTATGAGTGCCTGAAATCCGTTACATATTCCTAAAATTAGTCCGTCTCTTTCCAAAAATTTATGTACTGCTTCCATAATTTTTTTATTTTTAAGAACTGCAACTATGAATTTTGCAGACCCGTCAGGCTCATCTCCCGAACTAAATCCGCCGGGAAACATCAGTATTTGAGTATTATTTATTCTCTTTACAAAATCGTCAATAGAACCCAATATTTTTTCATAAGACAGATTATTGAATACACCTATTTCAGCAGTTCCACCCTCTTTATTAAATATTCTTTCAAGGTCATATTCGCAATTTGTTCCCGGAAATACGGGTATAAATATTCTCGGTTTACCGAATTTTTCATTATTATTTATATATGCTGAACTTATATGTGTTGAATAATCTTTATTTTGGAATTTGCTATAATTTTTTCCGTCATTCATCACATTGTTAGAAGTTCTATTTATTTTATCACTATTTTCAAAATACATTGCACTGTTGTCTGAATTAGATTGAGAAATATCTGCTGTTTTATTTTCATTTTCCACTTTTGTAGGAAAGACTTTTTTTAGAGGTTTTTCCCACTCGGAAATCAATTCTTCCAAATTAATTTCTATATTTTCATTATCATTGTTTAAAACAATATTTTTATCATTCGATACTTTTCCAATTAAAACAGCATTTTTATATTCCAAATTTTCTTCTGTCTCAAGGATAAAAGCACCGTAATTTATCTTAAATAAATTTTCAGAATTTATTTTTTTCAGATTTATACCAATTCCTTTTTTATTTCCAAAACACATTTTTGCCAGTGTTTCTGATATTCCTCCTCCTTTTACGGCGCTTGCTGATATTATTTTCTTATTTTTTATATTTTCAGTTATAAAATCAAAATTTTCTTTTAAGCATTTTAAATCAGGTAAATCATTTTCATTATACTCGGTATTTACAAGGTATATATTATTTCCTTCTTTTTTAAATTCACTTGAAATAACATTTTCCGCATCTGTTATACTTACAGCAAAAGAAACTAATGTCGGCGGAACAGAAATATCATGGAAAGTGCCGCTCATAGAATCCTTACCTCCTATAGACGGCAATCCAAATTCTTTTTGTATATGGAGCGTTCCTAATAATGCAGATAACGGTTTTCCCCATTTTTTGGGATTATTTCCTAATTTTTCAAAATACTCCTGAAAAGTAAATCTTATGTTTTTATAATTTCCTCCCGCAGCAACAATTTTACACATTGATTCTATTACCGCGAAAGCTCCTCCATGAAAAGTTGACTGCTTTGCAATAAAAGGATTATAACCGTAACTTACTATAGACACTGTATCTGTTTCTCCGTTTGCAACAGAGATTTTTTGTGCGGAAACCTCTGACGGAGTCAGCTGATATTTCCCTCCGTACATTGCCAATACAGTTGTAGAGCCTATTGAAGAATCAAAAGTTTCAGCAAGTCCTCTTTGAGAACATACGTTTAATTCTTTCATATTGTTGATAAACTGTTCTTTCAATGTATCTCCTGAAACCTCTTTGGCTAATTCTAATTTTTTTGAGTTTTCTATTTCAATATTTATATTTGCTTTTGCTCCGTTAGTATTAAGGAAATCCCTTGATATATCCACAATTATTTCATCGTTATATTTCATTACAAGTCTATTTTTATCTGTAACTTCTGCAACTTTATATGCTTCCAGATTTTCTTCTTCGGCATATTTGATAAATTTTTCAAGATTTTCTCTCTGAATAACTACCGCCATTCTTTCCTGCGATTCAGATATAGCCAATTCCGTACCTGTGAGACCCGTATATTTTACTTTTACTTTATTTAGGTCTATTTCCAGTCCGTCTGCGAGTTCGCCGATAGCTACCGATACTCCTCCTGCTCCGAAATCATTACATTTTTTTATTAGTTTTGTTATATCTCCGTTTCTAAATAACCTCTGAATTTTTCTTTCAGTTATGGCATTTCCTTTTTGTACTTCGGCACCGCATTTTTCAGACGATTCCCTCGTATGTTCTTTAGAGGAACCTGTTGCCCCTCCTATTCCGTCTCTTCCCGTTCTTCCTCCTAAAAGTACAACTACATCATTTTTATCAGGTTTTTCTCTTATTATATTTTTCGCGGGAGCTGCACCTACTACCAGTCCCAGTTCCATTCTTTTGGCTTTGTATCCTTCGTCATATATCTCATTTACATAGGTAGTAGCAAGTCCAATCTGATTTCCATAGGAAGAAAATCCGTGAGCGGCTTTCTGAGTAATGATTTTCTGCGGAAGTTTTCCTTTTATTGTATTTTCCAATTTTTCCCTCGGATCTCCCGAACCGCTTATTCTCACAGCCTGATATACAAATGTTCTCCCCGACAGAGGATCTCTTATGGCACCGCCTATACATGTGGATGCTCCCCCGAAAGGTTCTATCTCTGTCGGATGATTGTGAGTTTCATTCTTGAACTGTAAAATCCACTTTTCTGTTTTTTCGTTTACAGATACATCAATATAAATTGAACAGGCATTTATTTCATCAGATACTTCCAAATCAGAAAGCAGTCCTTTTTTTCTCGCCTCTTTTCCGAAAATAGTCGCCAAATCCATTAAAGTCATAGGTTTTTTATCAATTTTTTTCTCATGAACATATTCTCTGCTCTTAATATATTCATTTAGAGTTTTTTCTATAATGTCTTTATACTTTCCTTTTTCTATTTCTATATTGTCTATTACAGTTTCAAAAGTTGTATGTCTGCAATGGTCCGACCAGTACGTATCAAGAACTCTTATTTCAGTTTCCGTGGGATTTCTTTTTTCTTCATCTCTGAAATATTTCTGAATAAGTTGCAAATCTTTTACAGTCATTGCAAGCTCCAACTCATTTTTAAAATCTTCTATCTCTTTTTCTGATTTATCCGTAAAGTTATTATAAATAAAGACCTTTTCTTTATTTTCTTTTTCGGAATTTTTATTTAATACCATTAAATTTTTTTCTCTCATTTCGACTTCATTTATATAATATTTTTTTATCTTTTTCAGCTCTTCTTCTGAAATATTTCCATATAAAATTATCAGTTTTCCGCTATTTACCGTTATATCTTTACTATCGGAAATTAAATTTATGCACTGAACCGCCGAATCTGCTCTTTGGTCATACTGTCCGGGTAAAAACTCTGTTGCAAAATATAGTATATTATTACGATTACTTGCATTGTCTATATTATTTACATTTATGTTTATGCCATTGTTATTATCAATAACATTAATATTTCCTATATTTTTTGCTGAATTTAATACATCTTCGATAGAATAATAAACTCTGTCAGTATTCACTTCTGAAAATACCGAAGTTACAACTTTTTTCAAATCATCTTCATTCAAATTAAAAATATCATATATATTTAATATTCTTAAATTTTCAAGATTTTCAATTGATAAGTTTTCTTTCAGTTCATTATATAGATTTTGTGCTTCAACTCTGAAATTTTCCTTTTTTTCTACAAATATTCTATAGTTCATTATTCACTCCTTTAATTTTTATATAAAAATAAAAAATCTAAGCAGAATTATACACTTAGATTATAAATAAATTTGTAGCTTGATTTATTAACTTTTGAGTTTATATATACTTTTTCGGCTAAAAAGACCGCAAACAAATAAGACAAACTGAATTGTCTAAAATATAATATCTGTAAAATAATGGATAACTGTTTTTTCATTATTTCCTCCAAATAAAAAATCTGTTTTAAAATTACACTATAAAAGTGAAGCAATAAAACAGATATTATATATTTATCTTCACTTATAGTTAGCAATTTCCGGTCGCTTGTAGAAACTCTTTGCCGTATTCAAAGAATATATAAGTAATTATTATTCAATTTTTCCGATTACAAAAAAAGTATATCAGATTTTCCTGATTTTTTCAAGAACGTTTTTCTAAACTCTATTTTCCAATATTTTTTCAACCATATTTCTTGAATGGTCTCCCACTCTCGTAAAGTGAGAAATCAAATCAATATAATACAATCCTGCACGAAGCTCACATTCCTGTGTTCTCATTCTTTCAATATGATTTTTTCTTATCTTTTTCTCCTGAGCATATAATTTATTATGTAAATCAACTACTTCTATAGCTTTTTCCTTATCAGAATTTTTTAATGCTTCTATAGCGTTTTCTATCATCTGAACTGATGTTTTCAGCAGACTGTCCACTTCCTTATGGGCAGTTTCGGAAAATTTCATTTTTTTCTTTATTTCATAATTTACATCTCTTATAATTCCTGCCGCATGGTCTCCAATTCTTTCAACATCTCTACACATATCAAGATAAAGCCCTATTTCTTCTCCTTCTTTTACATTAAAATTTTCTCCTGATAAAAGAGTAAGATAATTAGTTATTTCCTGATCTATATTATTAATACCTTCCTCTGCACTTTCAACTTCTTCAGCAATCTTTTCATTATGATTATGAAAAAATTCAACTGAAGATTTCAAATTCTCCAAAACTAAGGATGTCATATTTATCATTTCCATTTTGATTTGACCTAAAGCTACTGCAGGTGCTGTCAACAGTGCAATATCGAGTTTTGTCTTATATTCTCTTTCTTTTTTATCACTTTTTATCATTCTTACTACTAAAAACTCAAGCCATCCTATAAAAGGAAAGAGTAAAATTGTAGTAGCAGTGTTAAATGCTCCATGAGCAAAAGCTATTGTCATTTTTGGATTTAAATGTAAGATACTTTGCATAGTTTCTATAAATGCGGTAAACGGTACTAAAAAAATCATAAAAATTACAGTTCCCAATACGTTGAACATAACGTGAGAAGCAGCCAATCTTTTTGCAGCAGTGTTTGAACCTATTACAGCAATCACGGCTGTAATGGTAGTACCGATATTATCTCCAAACAGTATAGGTAAAGCCCCTTGAAGAGTTACAAGTCCCTCTTTATAAATATTCTGTAAAACACTTATTGTAGCACTTGAAGCCTGTACAAGAACTGTTATAATTGTACCAATAAACACACCCAATATCGAATTATGACTTAAATCTATCATTAACTGTCTAAATTCAGGAAGATATTTTAAAGGTTGCATTGACCCCGACATTAAAGTAAGAGCAAAAAATATACCTCCAAATCCAAAAAAAATTCTTCCTAAATTATTTATTACTTTTATTTTTGTAAAAAATAGAAATGCCGCACCTAAAAATAAAATAGGAAGTGCATAATCAGTAATATTAAATCCGATTATAAAAGTAGTTATCGTAGTCCCTATATTTGCTCCCATTATAATTCCTATTGCCTGTCTTAAAGAGAGTAGTCCTGCCCCTACAAGTCCTATCGTTATGACTGACGTACCTGAACTCGACTGGATTAATGCAGTTACTACTATTCCCACTAATATCCCTAAAAATGGAGAAGTTGTATATTTATCAAGAATGTACCTCAATCTATCTCCAGCCATTATCTGAAGACCTTCTCCCATATACTTTATGCTGAATAAGAATAAACCTAATCCACCTAAAAAAGCAAATATCATTTGCTGATAATTAATTGTCATTGCTTCCGCCACTGTCTTCCTCCATTTTAAAATTTTTAGTTCTAATCTTAAATTTTTGACATTTAATAATATCACAATTTAAACGAAAAAAAAAGATAAAATATGAAAAATTTTGAACTGTTTTGTGAGAAACGAATTCAATATAAATATTATACTAAAAAAGACTGAAACTTGTCCAGTCTTTTTTAACGTTTTTTTAATTCAAAACAATTCAAATTTAACTTTAGAGGTATTTTTAGTATTATGATAGCACATATTTTCTTTCTTGTCAATAACATAAGAAATATTTTATATATTCCAACAATCAAGGGATAACTTTATTCTTTATATTTACTATATTTATTGGTAATTTTATTATTAAAATCATAAAAAGTTTATTGAATTAAAAATCATTTTATGTTATAATTATAGCGTAAATATAAATACTATTATAGATTTTATTTAAGGAGGATACTATGTTGCAAAATATTCCAAATATAAGTGATTTAAGTAATTTTTTAAATAGTTTATCATACATTAATTTTAAACATATTGTAGATGAATACTCTACTAAAAATAATGTATCATTCAATACACAAATGGAACTTATGGTAACTAATAGTTTAGAATCTAAATTAAACGAATTAAATGTAAATTGTCAATGTCCTAAATGTGAATCATCTATAATAGTTAAAAATGGTAAAAGACCCAATGGAATACAAGAATATAAATGTAAAGATTGTGGAACTAAGTTTACTAAATTTACAAATACTATATTAGAAAAAACTAGATGGCATTGGGATATATGGGTTAAAGTATTAGAAATGACTATTAATAACTTTTCTATTAAGAAAATGGTTAATGTATTAGAAAAGGATTATGATTGCACTAATATTAATGAAAAAACAGTTTGGTTATGGAGAATGAAACTTATTCATGCAATAGCTAATTTACCACAACCTAAACTAACAGGTAATATACAAATAGATGAAACTTTTATAAGAGAAAGTCAAAAAGGGAGTAGAAACTTAGTAAGTTATATAAAAGGAGAAGAAAGAATTGCAAGATATGGACTTAATCCATCTAAATATGGAATAATGGGTAGTGAGTTTGCAACTATAACTACTGCTATTGACAATAAAGGTTATTCTGTATGCTTTGTATCTTGTTTAGGTAAATTATCAAGTGAGTTATTTGTTGATTTATTTGATGAGTATTTAGAATCTCCTTCATATATTTGTACCGATTCTAACTCTATATACAATAAATATTGTGAAATAAATAATATACCTCATTATATTAAACCATCTAATTATGATAAATTATTAGATGAATACGATTTATCTAATAAAACTAACGAACAAAGAGAAAAAATATTATTAAAATTATATAATGATGATAAAATAGATAAAATCTTAAATAAAGGTAGATTAAATTATTTAGAATTTAAAGAATTAAAATCTAAAAATAGATTAAGCCTTGCAAGAGTTAATGAGCTACACAATGAGATTAAAAAGTTTATAAATGTAAATAAAACAAATGTATCTAAAAAATACTTGAATTATTACATTTTATTTTTTAATTACATTAGAAATTATAAAGTGAGAAATGGTAATTATCCTAGTTCTAAAAAAGATGTTGAAAAGATATTTGTTGAGATATTAACTCAAAAAGTAAACTATACAATAAACGATATAAACAATAAACAATTAGATTTACCAAAGCCTACTGGTAAATATATGGCTATGTTAAAAGAAGAAACAGAAAAACTACAAATATTAACTAATAATACATTTACTTTTAATGATGAAGATAATGTTGCTACATTTAATAAAAGAGAAATTTTATTAAATATACCTAAATATAAGTTATATGAACTAGCTAAGTATTATAAAATACATAAATATAAAAAACTAGCTAAATGGTGTTTAGCTAGTCTGTTATTAAAACAAAGTGATATTAATACTATGTTGTATAAGGTTATGTTAAAAGATAGAGTTGTTAAAGAAGAATGAGAGACTGTGAACTTTTTTCAAATTTTATTCTTCTATGATTCGAATTATTTATTATAATTTCTCCTTAATTTCTTTACTCCCTCGATGAAACTTTCTAATATTTCCCCTTGCTCTATCAACCGATGATTTCTATTTTTTCGTTCTTCAAGACTAACTCTCTTTCTGATTTTCTTCTTCTATTTTTTAAGCTGAGGTAGTTTTTTTCATATTTTTCTTTTTCAACTTCATCTCTTTCTAAATTTTTGTGCATAGAAAAAAAGATAACATTTCTGCTATCTCCCAATTTGTAAACTCTTATTAAAAACTATTAACAAAATCTTTATAATCATCTACAGTGATTTTTTCTGTCTCGAATATATATTTCTCCATGTTTGATATATAATTGAAATCCAATATTTTTGAAACTTCTTCTAAATCAATTCTTGACAACACTTTTTTTGTATATGGTCTTTTTGAGTTTATATTAGTTATAGATAACAAAAATTTTTTTACGACATCACTATTCAGTAAAATAGTGGTTATCATTGCTATTTTTTCATCATTAAAACTCAAAAAATAACAAGTATCATCTAACATTATAGGTTTATTTGATTTTAACATTACAAAAATAGCATCTTTATAAAAACCAGATATTGCCACTTTATATTTGCTAAACGAATAGTCTCCTATTCCAAACATCGAGAATTTAGGAGCATTCTTATATATACTGCTTTTTCTTGATGATAAACTTTTTTCATAGCTATTTAAATAATTCCACAACTTTGGACTTTCAGTTTGGATATACTCTGTATTTTCTCCTACCTTCGTTTGTGTAACTATTACATATTTCCTTGTTTTATCACTATTTTTATATTTTTTTATATCACTGCTCTTTAACAAAGGATAAACCAAAGTATCTTCTATATCAACAACTTGATTAAATCCGTTAACATATTCTCTGTTCTGATTTAACATTAACTCCATTACCTTACTCGAATCATGCTTAACTCCTTGTCTCCATTCAAATTGTGATTTTCCATCTAATTCACTAATATAAAAATCGCAATCTATCACAAATCTTCCATTTATAAACCCCATCTGCGTTTCATATTGAATGTTATTATGTTCTAAATTATATACTTTAAATCTGTCTACATTATCGTTGTCATTTCCATATTTCTCAATATATAACAAACAAGCATCTGCTGAAACATTAAAAACTTCTTTGGCATCGAATTTTAAAATTACAACTTTTTTTATTGGAATATTTTGATGCCTTAATTCTTTGATTACATTAGTGGCAACATTTATTTTACATAATATAGCCAAACAAAGACTATTTACTTTCACCCTTCTAATAACATCTAATATTATGTATTCACATATGTCAAAATTAGATGAACCTGTCATGGCTTCAAAACCACTATAAGCTTTAAAATTTGTTTTGTTTGGTAAATTTTTAAGTTTGCCATTTGTTAAATTCGAGTTTGTTGCCCATGGTGGATTTCCAATTATAAGCACTTTATCTTTAGAATGTATATCTCCATATTCGTACTCAAAAATGTTATGATTAATCAACTTGTAATTTGATTTTCCCAATTTATCTAATTCTTCTTTTGCCACTTTCAAATAATCGCTATTTATATCAATACCTATAATATCTGTATCTTTAAATTCTTTACTAGAAGTTACTAAAAAATTTCCAACTCCACAAGTTGGTTCTAAAATTTTACTAGGAGAAAATGGAATATTATTTTTTACAAAATTTGTTATTACTTCCGTAAATCTTATTGGTGTCTGATAATCTCCTAATTCTTTTTTAATACTTCCATACATAATTAGTAATCCCTTCAATCTTATTATCTAATTGTATAACTCTTCCATATTGGAGTCTCCATTGCAAAGCATTAGAAATAGTTAGGTATCCCTGTTGTACACAAGATGATAATATCTCTATTGCCAAGTCATTATATACTATTTCATCACCTGGAACATTCTTATCATTTAGATACCCTATAATATCTTCCATATTAGCTCCATCCTTTTTCATCTCTATTAATCTTTTAGTAATTGTGTAATCAGCAGTTTTTTGTTTCTCAATGAATGTACAAAACAAAAAATTCAATGTACAAGTATCTTCGGTATCAATCTTTTCATAAACAAAAACTAATAAATTGTAGCCCAACCCAAAAATTTTTTGTCTTGCACTTCTAAATGGACAAGAGCTTTGAGGTTGCTTTACTGATGTCACCTTTATATCTGTATTTATGTTTTCTCCTGGTAAATCTATTCCTTTCGCACTATTTCCTATTTGTAAATCATACTTTCTTCTTGAAACAAATGCTCTACATATGTTCCAACTGCTTTTCCATCAGTGATTCCTATTAATAATCTATGATTTATCTTCGATTGTTTTTCACAAAAATTTTTAGCTTCCATTTTTAAAATTTCAATGTTTAATTTACATTTCATAATTCTATTCATTCTCCTCATCTTTTATTATTTCAACCACATCTTCAATTTTACAATCCATCGCTAAACAAATTTTTTCGATTGAATCAAGGTTTATATAAAATAATTCTTCTTTAGTAAATTCTAATTTTTTCATTTTCAATATTTCCTTTCAATCACACTAATAACCTTATTCCCTTTATCACTAACAATATATTTACCTTTAGTATTATTAAAAGTATCTATAAAGTTATCTTTTTTAAGTTCTTGCATTATTTTATTAGTTTTATTTTTAGAAAAATG